>JBHHUB010000143.1:0-10355 GCA_046753625.1 Phycisphaerae bacterium
TGAACACCGCCCCGGTGCGCCCGAGCGTCTTGGCGGTGCAAGCGGTTCTGGATACCGGCGACGGGCGATACCCCGACATCAAGCAGTTGCTCGAATGCCTGCAGGATGTCACGCCTCATGTATTTGCGCTGAACGCCAGTGAGCGCGCCGCGCGCGTCCAAGCGGAGGTCGCGATGAACATGGTCATGCTCGGGTGCCTCTTTGCTTCCGGCGCCCTGCCCTGCTCGACCGAAGCGTTTCTTACAACGATTCAAAACCAGGTGCCGCCTAAGCTGCGCCGGATTAACCTGCGCGCCTTCCGCGAAGGACTTGCGCATGGCGAGGCGGCGTGCGTCGGAGGTCGGTTGCGATGAGCCTGAAGATCGGGATTGATGTCGGAGGCACATTTACCGATTTCCTGGTTGCCCGCCAAGACGCCGAACCCCAAATCCACAAGGTGCTGTCGACGCCTTCCGATCCCTCCATCGCGCTGGTCAACGGGCTATCTGATGTGGCTGCCAAGATGGCCCTGTCCGAGACGGCATTCGCCGGCGCGATCGACACGATCGTGCATGGTACAACGGTCACCACCAACGCCGTCCTGACCGGGACCGGTGCCCGGACCGGCCTGCTGACGACCCGCGGCCTGCGCGACGCCTTGGAAATGCGCCGCGGCGTCCGCGAAGAGCAATACAACAACCGCTACACCAACGTCCGCCCGCTCGTGCCTCGTTACCTCCGCACGCCGGTTCGAGAGCGTCTCAACTATCGCGGAGACGTTCTTGAACCCGTGAACCTCGATGACGTCCACGCCGCGATCGCGTTATACAAGGCTGAGCACGTCGATGCGGTGGCGATCTGCTTTATGAATGCCTTCGCCAACGCCGAGCACGAGCGACGCGCGGCCGAGCTTGTTCGGTCGCAATTGCCCGATGCCTACCTGACCGTTTCTTCGGAACTGCTGCCCTCGATCCGGTTTTACGATCGCGTCAGTTCCACGGTGCTGAATTCCTACGTCGGACCCAAGCTGGATCGATACCTGGATCGGCTGGTCGCGCGGCTGAAAGAATTCGGTTTCGCGGGTGTCTTGCTGGTGATGCAGTCCAACGGCGGCGTGATGGCTCCGGCGGTCGCCAGACAATGCCCGGCGCGCACGCTGCTTTCCGGCCCCGCGGCCGGTCCGGAGGCGGGGCTGGGCTACGTGCGATCCCACGGATACGACAGTTGCATCACGGTCGACATGGGCGGTACGAGTTTCGACGCGGCGCTCGTTCAAGATGGTATGGCCGGCGTGGTCACCGAAGGGGCGGTCAACCGCCACCGCATCGCGCTGCCGATGCTTGACATCGCCACCATCGGCGCCGGTGGCGGCAGCATCGCTACCATCGACGAGGGGGGTTTGCTGCGCATGGGGCCGCACAGTGCAGGCGCCGACCCGGGCCCGGTATGCTACGGCAAGGGCGGCACCCGGCCGACCTGCACCGACGCGGATCTGGTGCTGGGCTACCTGGATCCGACGTTTTTTGCCGGTGGGAAGATCCAGTTGGACGCCGCGGCCGCAGGAAGGGCCATCGAAACGCACATTGCCGGTCCGTTGGGGCTGTCCGTGGAGGCGGCGGCGGCCGGAATGGTCCGGGTCATCAACACGAATATGGCGGAAGGCGTCCGCGCCATTTCGGTGAAGCGCGGCTTCGATCCTCGGGACGTGCCGCTGGTGGCGGCCGGCGGCGCCGGGCCGTTGCACGCGGCCATGATCTGCCGCGAGTTGGAAATCCCGGTCTTCATCGTGCCGCGGGCGTCGTCAATTCTGTGCGCGGCCGGCATGCTCCACAGCGATCTTCGGTACGATTTCGTTTCTTCGTTTGTGTCGATGCTTGACGCAGTCGATTTCAAGGAATTGCAGGCGCGCACAAACGAAATGATGGATGAAGGCGCTCGCCTGTTGGCCAGTGGGAACATCCCCGACGAGCGGCGCCAGTACGCCGTCAGCCTGGACTGCCGGTACGTCAAGCAATACCACGAGGTGTCCTTCGGCGTTGTGCTCGATGCCCTGCGCCGTGCTGATCTTGCGACCATTTCAGAGGCGTTCCACACAAAACACAAGGCGTTGTACGGGTATTCGCTCGAAGCGGAAGGCATCCCCGTGGAACTGATCAACGTTCGCGTGCGCGCTACCGGGAAGACCGAAAAGCCTACGTATGTGGAGGAATGCTATGCCGGCCCGACCAGCACAGGCGCCGTCAAAGGTGAGCGGCGCATCTTGGTGCCGGAGCATGGCACGTCCGATATGGTTTCCGTTTACGACGGGCACAAGACGCGCTACGGAAACTGCATTGCCGGGCCGGCCATCGTCGAACAGGTGAACACGACGTTGCTGGTGACGGCCTCGTACGATTGCATCTGCGATCATCGAGGTAGTTTCGTGGTCTATGCCAAGGGGCAGGAAGAGCGGCTGCCCCAACCCTTGCAGGAGAAGCTGCCGTGAGTCAGGTGGATCCGATTCTCGTATCCGTGCTCGCCCGGGCGCTTAAGTCGCTGACGGATGAAATGAGCGTTTGCCTGCAGCAGACCACGCGATCGCCGATCCTGTGCGAAGCCAAAGATTTCGTGACGGGCGTGTATGACGCCGATGGCAACATGCTCGAACAGACCGAGAACCTGCCGATCCTTTCGTTTTCGCTTGGCCCGGTCTGCAAGTACATCATCGAATACTTCGGCGACGACATCCATCCCGGCGACGTCATCTTCCACAACGACGTCTTCAGCATGGGCAATCAGAACAACGACGTGGCGGTATTCAAGCCGATCTTTTTCGAGGATCGGCTGGTCGCGTGGTCGGCTTGCAAGGGTCATCAGGCGGACATCGGCGGCGCCGTGGCCGGCGGATACAACCCCAACGCTACCGAGGTGTGGCAGGAAGCGCTGCGCATCCCGCCGGTCAAAGTGTACGACAGGGGCAAGCTTCGCAAGGATGTCTGGGATTTGATCTTCGCCAACATTCGCTTCGACATCGTCCAGCAGGACATGCGCGCCGAGATCGGTTCGTGCGTGGTCGGCGAGCGGCGGATGCTGCACCTGCTGGAGAAATACGGTTGCGAGCGATTCGACACGCACAAGAAGGCGCTGTTTGCTTCGACGCAAAAGACGATGGAGGCCGAGATTGCTGCGTTTCCCAACGGCGAATATCGAGGCGAATCCATCATTTACTACGACGGTCGAAACGTCGGTAAGCAGTACACCATTCGCGTCAAGGTCATCATCGAAGATCGCGCCGTGACGTTCGACTACACCGATACGGACGCCCAGACCAACGCCTTCGTCAACGGCACGTACACGTCCAGCGCGTCGTCGGCGGTGTTGACGTTTTTGCAAATGGTCAACCCGGACATGCCGCACAATCAGGGCATGGTGACACCGCTGCGGATCATCATTCCGGAAGGAACGATTCTCAACGCCGCCTACCCGGCCGCCACGACCTACGGCAATCACTTGTGCCCGGCCAACGCGGATGCCATAGCGCGGGCACTGGCACCGGTGGTGCCGGAGCGCGTGACGGCCGGATGGAATCATTTGCTTTGCGCGCTGACCACGGGCTTGGACCCGCGGTGCAACGACAAGTATGTCGACATCTGCTTCATGGGGCTCAAGGGCGGCTCGGGCGCTCTGCGCGGCGTGGACGGCTACGATCACATCGGCATGATCGACGCCGCCGGCGGATTGTTGGATCAAGATTATGAGATGTTCGAGCAGCAAACGCCGCACGTGCTGGTTCGGCATGAGTACTTGTGCGACTCGGCCGGTGCCGGGCAAAACCGCGGCGGATTGGGTGTGGAAACCGAATTTGAAATCGGATCGGATGATACGCAACTGGTCGTCTTCGGCGACGGCGACGTGGAACCCGCGTTCGGCTTGCACGGCGGGGGCGCGGGAAGTTTGAACGGCATCACGCTGCGCTACCCCGACGGCCGCGAGCATGTACCGCGCTGTCTCGATCTGATCACAGGCGTGCCGAAACAAACGCGCTTCCGGCAGTTGGCCGGCGGCGGCGGCGGATATGGCGATCCCTACTTGCGTCCGGCCGAGGTCGTCGCGCAGGAGGTTCGCGACGGCATTATTTCCGTTGAGGCGGCGCGCCGGGTGTATGGCGTTGTCGTGAATGGGCGAACATTCGCGCTGGATGACGCCGCGACGGCCGCGTTGCGCGGCCACGGCAAGAGCAAGGATTGACTGAAAGTATGGATTTCGCGCTGTCTGAAGATCAAACGCAGTTGCGCAATGTCTTCGCCCGGTTCTGCGACGAGCAAATCCGGCCGCGCGCGGCCGCGCTGGATGAAGCGGGCGAATTTCCGCACGAGCTGTTCCGACAGTTGGGCGAACTGGGTTGTTTTGGGCTTCGCTATCCGGAATCGGTCGGTGGCACCGGGCTGGACTTGTTTTCGTTTTGCCTGGCGATTCGCGAAGTCGCGCGCGGCTCGCTGTCGTTGGCCGCTTCGGCGTCCATGCAGGCGGTGATGGGAACGTATTTCCTGCACGCGCTGGGCAACGAGGATATCCACAATCGGCTGCTTCAATCGGCGATTCGAGGCGAAAAGATCGGTACGATTTGTATTACCGAGCCCGACGCCGGGAGCGATCTTTCGGGGATCGCCACGTCGGCTGAAAAGACGCCGGAAGGGTACCTCATCACGGGGCAGAAGACGTGGATCACGTCGGCGCCGGTTGCGGATTTCTTCACGGTGTTCGCGCGAGCCGGACCGGACCGCCGCCTGACGATCTTTCTGGTCGAGCGGGACTTCCCGGGCCTTCGGATCGGAAGGAGCATTGAAAAGATGGGCGTTCGCGCGTCGCCGACGTCGGAGGTGTTCTTCGATCGTTGTCTCGTGCCCGAAGGCCATCGCCTCGGCGCGGAAGGGGAAGGCGAAAACGCGTTGCGGGCCATTCTTTCCGACGTCCGCATTTTGACCGGCGCGCTGGCCCTCGGCGTGGCGCAGGCCGCGCTCGACGATGCGCGGCAATACGCCGCCGACCGAAAAGCGTTCGGCAAGCCGATCAACCGCTTTCAGGCCATTGGGATGCACCTGGCGGAGATGGGAACGGAGTTGGAAGCGGCGACGCATCTGGTGCATTACGCGGCGTGGCTGGCGGATCAGGGTCGGCCCCACCGGCGCGAGGCGGCCATGGCCAAGCTCTTCGCGACCGAGCGGGCGGCGGCGATCTGTGACAAGGCCACGCGCATTTTCGGCTCGTATGGGTTTGCGATGGAGTTTTCGGCGCAGCGGTATCTGCGCGACATCCGATTCACGCTCTACGGCGGGGGCACGAGCGAAATCCTGAAGCTGTTGATCGCCAAGGAGATGGCATCATGACGGCCCCGAGCCGCCCGGCCGAGATCGTGGGAAGATCCAACGCCATGACCGCAACGCGCAAACCCAAAGTGCTGATCGCCAAAGCCGGCCTTGATGGGCACGACGTGGGGGCCAAGATCGTGGCCCGTGCGTTGCTCGACGCCGGGTTTGACGTCACGTATACGGGGCTGAGGCAATCGCCCGAGCAAATCCTTGGCCGGGCCCATGCGCTGAACGTGGATGTCGTCGGCCTGTCCCTGCTCTCCGGCTCACACTTGCCCTTCTGCCGGAAATTGGGCGCGTTGCGGCAAGAAGCCGGGCCGGGCAATGTGTTGTGGATCGTCGGTGGCGTCATTCCCCAAGCCGATCAAGAGGCGCTGAGGCGGATCGGCGTTGATGGCGTGTTCCCCGTCGGCACGCCGCTTGAGTCGATCGCCGATTTTATTTGGAAGCATGTTTCATGAATGGTCCCGATGAATCCAAGCCGCCGCCCGTTGTCAACGAATCGGGCATCGAGATCCAACCGCTTTACACCGAGGCCGACGTGGCGCAGAGCGGTGGGTGCGACCGCGTTGGCCTGCCGGGCGAATATCCGTTCACGCGCGGCATCCACAAGCAGATGTACCGCAAGCGGCCGTGGACCATGCGGCAGTATGCCGGGTTTGGCACGCCGGAAGCGACCAATGAACGGTTTCGCTTCCTGATTGAAAACGGCCAAACCGGGCTGAACGTGGCGTTCGATTTGCCCACGCAAGTCGGGCTGGATTCCGATGACGCCATGGCCGAAGGCGAAGTGGGCCGGGTCGGCATGGCGGTGGACACGTTGAAGGATTTTGAGATCGCCTTTGACGGGATCGATCTGGAGCAGATCACGGTTTCGCTCACGATCAACGGCGCGGCGGTCACGCTGATTGCCATGTATCTGGCATTGGCGGAAAAGCGCGGCTACGACATCGCCAAGCTTCGAGGCACCGCGCAAAATGATATCCTCAAGGAGTTCATCGGCCGCGGCACGTGGATATTTCCCGTGCGGCCGTCGATCAAACTGGTGGGCGATACGATCCTGCACTGCGCCGAGCACGCCCCGCGGTACAGTCCGGTGAGCGTGTGCGGCTACCACATCCGTGAATCCGGCGCCAACCCGGTTGGGGAAATGGCCTACGCGTTTTGCATCGCCCGGGCGTACATCGACCACGTGCTGGAGCGGGGATTGGACATCGATGGATTCGCCTCGCGCCTTTCGTTTAACTTTGATATTTACGGCGGCTTGTTCGAGCAGGTCGCCAAATTCCGCGCGGCGCGGCGCCTTTGGGCCACGCTGATCAAGGAGGACTACGGCGCCAGCGATCCACGGTCGATGTGGATGCGCATGATCGCCGGCGGCGGCGGGGCGGGCCTGACGATCGAACAGCCGGAAAACAACATCGTTCGCGGCGCGTACTACGCGTTGATCAGCGCGCTGTCCGGTACGCAAACGATGGCCTTGTGCTGTTACGACGAGGCCTACACGATTCCGTCGGAGAGAGCGTCGCGCCTTTCGCTTCGGACCATGCAGATTTTGATCGAGGAGATGGGCCTCTGCGATACCGTCGACCCGCTCGGCGGATCGTACTACGTCGAGACGCTGACGAATCAGATGGAATCGCGCATTCGAGAGGAAATGCGGGCGGTGGATGCCGGGGGCGGTATCGTACGCGGTATCGAAACCGGCCGCATTCAAAACTCGGTGTCGAGGCAAGCGTACACGCGGCTGAAAGACCAGCAGGAGGGTGTCGTCCGCAAGGTCGGCGTGAACTGCTATCAAGAGGAAGGGGAAGAGGAGGAGCGGCCCATCGAGTACCACGCGTTTAAGGAGGATGCGTGTCAGGCCCAGATCGCGCGACTGGACCAAACGCGAAAGCAACGGGACGGCGCCGCGGTGCAGCACGCCTTGGCCAAGGTGACCGAAGATGCGGCCGCCGACCGAAACGTGATGGGATCCATCGTCGAAGCGGTCAAAGCGTATGCGTCCGTAGGCGAGATCACCGAGTGCCTGGTGCGGGTGTATGGGCGGTATGAGGAACCGATCAACCTTGAGCAGGCGGAAACACAACTATGACTCGGGGCTGGTGTCGTGTTATTCGACGATTTTCGGATCGGGGCGGCCGTGCGGGCTAAAGCCCGCGGCTCGGGGGTAGTGCGCCGGTGCCGCAACCGAGATTAAAACGATGACGGTGACAACGACAAGAAGGACGACAACCTACCTCGCGCCCAAGACGCTTGAAGCGTTGCTCCGCATCACGGCGGACGCGCATGCGACCGTGCTTGCCGGCGGGACCGACCTGATCCCTCGCTGGAAGAAGGACGATACGGCCGTCCCGACCACCGTGGTGGATGTCAAGCGCATTGCACAGCTTAAGGGCGTGACGATCGCCGATGGCGTGGTTCACGTGGGGGCCTGCACGCTGATGAGTGAATTGGCCGAAGCGCCGGTGATTCGGCGCGAGGCGCCGGTGCTGGCGGAAGCGGCCGGGCGCGTGGCGTGTGCACAGATTCGCAATCGGGCGACGATCGGAGGCAACCTGGCCAATGCGTCCCCCGCTGCGGACACGGCCGTGCCGCTTTTGCTGCTGGACGCCGTGGCGGTGATTGCCACGCATGGGCCTGCGGGGGTTGGTAGCCGGGAAGTGGCTCTGACCGATTTCTTCAAGGGCCCGGGCAAAACGGCGCTGAACGCCGGGGAGATCCTGACGGCGATCCGATTCACGTCGTCCGCGGGCGCAGGCTATTGGGCGTGGGACAAACTCGGCACGCGCCCGGCGATGGAGATCGCGGTGGCCGGCGTGGGCGTGCTGCTCAGACGCAAAGGCGGCATCATCACGCACGCTCGAATCGGCTACGGATCGGTCGCGCCGGTGCCGATGCGCGGTTCGGCGGCCGAGGCGGTGTTGGTCGGCCACTCGCTCGATGATGAGACGGTCGCGCGTTGCGTGGCGGCCGCGCGCGAGGAAATCACACCCATTTCAGATGTGCGGGCGAGCGCCGGCTACCGCCGCGCAATCGTCGGCACGTTTCTACGTAGGATGTTGCTTGATGCAAGAAGTTGCTGACACTATTGGCGTCGAGTTTGAGGTCAACGGTGAGCGCGTCGCCATCGCGGTGACGCCGGGTACGACGTTGCTCGCTGCCTTGCGGGATCAGCTCGAATTGACCGGTACGAAGGAAGGCTGCGGCGAGGGCGAGTGCGGGGCTTGCTCGGTCATGCTTGACGGCAAGATCGTCAACAGTTGCCTGGTGCTGGCGGCCGAATGCGGCGGCTCGCGGATCACGACGATCGAAGGGCTTTCCGGAGGGGCCCCCTTGCACCCGATCCAACAGGCGTTTGTGGACAAGGGCGCGATTCAGTGCGGGTTTTGCTCGCCGGGCATGATCATGGCCGCCTGCGCGTTGCTGGATGCCAACCCGTCGCCGGATGAGGCGGAAGTCAAACGGGCACTGGAAGGCAATCTGTGCCGCTGCACCGGGTACCGCAAGATCATCGACGCCGTGTTGGCCGCCGCCCATGAAAGGATCGCGAGATGATCAGGACCGCCACCGACACGGATCGTCCGGCCGGCGTCGCGAGGAAGGCTGCGACGCTGATCGGCGCACGCGTGCCCAAGTTGGATGCGCCGGACAAGGCCACCGGCCTGGCTCGCTATTTGGATGATATCAAGCTGCCGCGCATGCTTTATGGCAAGATTCTGTTCGCGGACCGGCCGCACGCACGCATTTTGAACATTGACACCACCGCCGCCAAGGCGATGGCCGGCGTTCGCGCCGTTCTTACCGCCGAGGACGTCGAACTCGTTCCGTTCGGATTTGCCCAAGACAATACGGCGCTCAAGGCGGGCAAGGTCACCTGTCTGCGTGACGAAATCGCGGCCGTCGCCGCCGACACACCCGAAATCGCAGCCGAGGCGATCAAGCGCATTCGCGTGGCGTATGAGGATTTGCCCGTCGTCAGCTCCATTGAAGCAGCGCTGGCACCCGGTGCGCCGATGATCCACGAGAAGTGGTCCGACAACCAACCCTTTCACTTTGACTACGCCCATGGCGACATCGAGCGGGGCATCGGTGAGTCGGACGTCATCGTGGAGGGGACCTACAGCCTGCAGCGGCAGGCACATTGTTGTCTGGGCACGTCGGGGATCATCGCCCAATTCGATGCGCACGGCGGTTTGACGCTGCATTCGCTTACACAGGTGCCGTCGATCTACCGGCATGATCTGTCGCGCATCATCGGGGTGGCGCCGGAGCGCATCCGCGTGATTCAGCCGCCCATCGGCGGTGCGTTCGGCAGCAAGCTCGACGTGCATCCGTTTGAGCCGATCTGCGTGTTTCTGGCCAAGGCGACCGGGCGCCCTGTTCGCTTGACCTTCACCCGCGAAGAGGAGTTCCTGGCGACACCGACGCGGCAGCCGATGGTTATTGCCTTGCGCAGCGGCGCCCGCAATGATGGGACGTTTACGTTTCGCGACGTCCGCATGACCCTGGACAACGGCGGACGCACCTCTTGGGGCGCGACCACGCCTTGGATCAGCATGCGCACGTTTTCGTCACTCTACCGAGTGCCACACGTACGGCAGCATGTGGATGTGGTTTATACGAACAACCTCTACGCCTGCGCGTTTCGAGGCTACGGGAATCCGCAGGCCACCTTCACCCTCGAGGGGCAAGTCGACGAGCTGGCCGAAAAGCTCAACATGGATCCGCTGGCCATCCGGCTGAAAAACGCTCAAGAGCCCGGCGAAACCACCGGGCAGGGCATGGTGTTGGGCACGTGCGGCCTGGCGGATTGCCTGAAAATCGCCGCACGCAACGCGGGATGGGAAGTGAGGCACAGCGCCCCGCGGAAGCAGCGAACCGGCCGGGTGCGCGGCCTGGGCCTGGCGTCGATGTTTCACGTCGGCGGCGGCGCGAAGATTCATCGCTCCGACGGCTGCGGCACGATCCTTCGGATCGACGACTTCGGCGGCGTGACGGTGCAAACGGGTTCCTCGGAAATCGGGC
>JBHHUB010000144.1:0-10218 GCA_046753625.1 Phycisphaerae bacterium
AAGCCCGTGGAAACGGGCCGGCGCAGACAGAAATGGTTGACCTCTGACCGGCCCTGGAATGACCGGCTTGGTGGCCCGCTTCGCGGGAACGCCCCGTAAACGGGGCACGGGCGATCCTTGGACGCCGCCAATCCGTCTTGCACCCGCGCCCCCTTGCGATCGTGGGTGGGTTGGCGACAATGCGATCTGTGGACGGTGCGAGTTTGCCTGAAAACGAGGAAAGGACGCAGCATGGGATTGCTTGCCGGGCGTAAGGGATTGGTCTTTGGTGTCGCCAACGATCGCAGCATAGCTTGCCACATCGCAAAGAGCCTGAGCGCGGAAGGGGCGACGTGTGCGTACCCGCACCTGCCCGGCGAGAAGAACGAACGCCGGACCGGCAAGGCGCTCGAAGAGGCCGGGTTTGTCGATCCCTGGATGATTCCATGCGATGCGACCAACGACGACGATCTGGACGCGACGTTCGCGGCCGTGCGCGAGAAATTCGACACGATCGATTTTGTCATTCATTCGGTCGCCTATGCCGATCGAACCTACCTGAAGCCGGGCAAGTTTACCGAGACGCCGCGCGATGTGTTTGTCCAGGCGTTGGACATCTCGGCCTATTCGCTCGTGGCGATGGCCAATCGAGCCCGGGCGATCATGCCCAACGGCGGTTCGATCGTCGCGATGACGTATTACGGAGGTGAAAAAGCGATCCCGGGCTACAACGTCATGGGCGTGGCAAAATCCGCGTTGGAATGTTCGATGCGCTACCTGGCGCTAGAACTGGGCCAGCACGGTATTCGTGTGAATACGATCAGCGCCGGTCCGTTGCGTACGTTGTCGGCCATGGCCGTCGGCGGCATCGACGAGATTTTCGACTGGATCCCGAAGAAGGCGCCGCTCCGCCGCAATATCGAGGCGGGTGAGGTGGGCAAGACGGCCGCGTTCCTGGTTAGCGATCTGGCGTCGGGTGTTACGGGCGAGAACATCTACGTGGATGCGGGCTACAACATCGTTGGGCTGTGACGGACTTGGCCGTCGCGGCGCAGGCTCTGGCGGGTCGGGTGGTCTATCCATTTCTTTGATGCCGCAGGCCTGACCGGTATCGTGTCGGGCGCCATGGCCGTACGCGGAGCGTTGGTGGCGCCGTTGTGGTGTTACTGCTCGACGGCAGCGGCTACGAGCCGGCGGCTCAGGAATCGGCTCTGATGGACGCGCAACGTATGGATTGCCGCAAGAACCCGCCGACCGGGAAGATCGCTTATTTCGATTGCTTCAGCGGGGCGGCCGGCGACATGATCGTCGGCGCGTTGGTGGACGCGGGGGCCGACGCGGCAGCCCTGGCGGATGCATTGGCTAAGCTCGGGCTGGATGGCTACGACCTGTCGATTGAAAAGATCACCAAGCAAGGGTTCGCAGCCACACGGTTTCGTGTCACGCTCGATGAATCATCGGAGCAACCCCACCGACATCTGAGCGACGTTGTGGACATTATCGCCAAAAGTGACCTGGCCGCCGGTGTTAAGGAGCAATCCACGCGGGTGTTCGCTCGATTGGCCGAGGCGGAAGCGAAGGTGCACGGGACGAGCGTCGAGCGGATTCATTTTCACGAGGTAGGGGCGGTTGATGCGATCCTCGATATTGTCGGTGCGGTGGCGGCTCTTGAGCTGCTGGGGGTAGAACGTGTGATGGTGTCACCGATTCCGGTCGGCTCGGGCACGGTACGTTGCGCCCATGGGACGATGCCGGTTCCGGCGCCGGCGACGGTGGCGTTGCTGGCCGGCGTTCCGCTGGCGGCCACGCCGGAAACAGGCGAGTTGACGACTCCGACGGGTGCGGCCTTGCTGACCACGCTGGCGGCATCATTTGGCGCCGTCCCGTCCATGCGGCTCGACGCAACCGGCTACGGGGCGGGAACGCGCGAGGGCGGCTCACGACCGAATCTTCTGCGGGTGCTACTGGGTACGTCGGTATCGTCGGTTGGTGGCGACCGCGTGGCAGTGCTGGAAACCAACATCGACGATTGCAGCGCTGAAGTGATCGGATACTGCATGGAGCGGCTGCTTGGGGCCGGTGCACTGGACGTCTACGCCCTGCCGATACAGATGAAGAAGTCGCGGCCGGGCCTGCTGCTGACGGTGCTGTGCCGGCCGGGCGAGTCCGATGGGATGGAACGTATTCTTTTTGAGGAAACACCGACGCTGGGAATTCGCCACCGCGAGGTGGATCGGGTCGTGATGGATCGAAGCACGCACGAGGTCGCGACCCGGTTCGGGCCGATTCGCATGAAGGTCGGCCGATGGCAAGGCGTCGAGACCGTAGGGCCGGAATACGAGGATTGCCGCAAGGCGGCGGAGGCACACAGCGTGCCGCTTCGCGAGGTCTTGCAGGCGGCCCGCCTAGCGTGGTCTGCGGTGCGGTAGGGGGCTTTGTGCGGTAGGGGGCTGGGGTGATTCACCCGATCGGGTGTGGTTGATCGAAACGAGCCGTGGCGATGTTTTTGAACGATCCGAACTCCCTGTTGCCGGCGCGGTGGCTGGCCCAATTCGCGGAGCCGTCGAGCATGGACGCAACCCAGTTTATCATGCTCGTCGGTGCGGTGCTTGGGTTGACGCTGCTCATGCTGACGACGCGAAAGCGTTTCGCCGCGCGCGCTCATGCCAAGGAGCCGTCGATCCGTCAACGCGCGACCGTCCTGACGCGAGAAACCAATCGTCGTCGAGACGTCGACGCGGTGATGATCGAACTGGATAAGCTCGCCCGACAAATTCATGCCCAAATCGATACACGGTTTGCCAAGTTGGAGGCCGTTATACGGGACGCCGATCAGCGAATTGCCACCCTGCAGCGTCTGGCGGACGAAGCAGCACGCCGTCCGGCACGCACTGCACACGCCCTCGATATCACCTTGGGCAGTGAAGCTCCGGATTTGGAGGTTTCGGCCGATTCCCCCGCGGACGGCGGCGCGATCAAGTCAACTTCGGATCATCAGCCCATTTTGGATCTGGCGGATCAGGGTCTGTCCATGCACGAGATCGCCGAGCGTGTCGCGCGTCCGATCGGCGAAGTCGAGCTGATCCTATCGCTGCACCGGGCCGACCGGGCGGCTCAGGAATCCGCCACGCCGGCAAGCACGCACGATAGCTACCTGGCGTAACCGGTTGTCACCGGCGGCGACCAGACGCCGTTTCGGGGGGCGAATCCGAGCCGCGGGCGCCGGCCCTCGGACTGGTCCCACCGCTAGCGCGGTGGGCTCTGATTCGCGCGCCCGATTCCGGTGGCTCGGGCAGCGGCAACCCATAGATTACAGTGTGACGCAGCACTAGCGCCCTGTGCTCTGTTCGCAAGCCGCGTTTCGGGGGGCGAATCCGAGCCGCGGGCGCCGGCCGCCGGATCGTTCGAGACCGGTGGCGGCACGCGTCCGAGAAAGGGCGTTCTCGTGGTACGAGGTGTGGGCATTTCCGGCCGGTTGTCCGTCGCAGTGCCCGAATGTGGTGGTCGGCGATGGCGTAGACGCCTATGATCGCACGTGTAGGCCGCCCATCAGGAGAGGGGTGGTATCGGGGGTGGGAACTCCGGCGATGAGGACAGCGTAGCCGGTGTCTTGCTTGAGTATTCACTATGGGACTATCCGTCACATTCGTCAGTGGTTTGCGCCGCTCCGGGAAGAGTGCGGTGATCCGCGCGATGATCGATCGCCTGTGGAAAGAGCAGCCTCACTACATACGGCTCGTGGTGACGGGAGGGGGCAAGCGCCCGCCGAAGCCTCTGTCCAAACCTCCTCGAGAGTGCGGCATAGCTACAGCGCGGTGGCTTGAAGTGCAGGCGGATCGCGTGTTCGAAACATTGCCCGAGGCGCTGGCTGCGATCCACCGGAAGGATCGCTATGGATCGGTCGTGATCGAGGCGGACGCCGATTCGATCCTTCGCTGCGCGTACCCTTATGATCACCGCGTCTTTGTGATGCCCGTGCCTCGGACGATCCACGATGTTTTTCGCGATTCGTCAAGCGCGGCGCGCGAGCTGCAACGGGCGCTGGATGATACCGCTGCGTTTGCGTCGGAGATCTTTGGGCTGTTTTCCGCATCCGGCGCCGAGGATGCCCAGCCGTCGGAAGAACGAGCCGATCTGACCGAAGCGAACATGCGCGGATTCCTCTATTCTCCGCTGGGTGACGAGCTGGCGACACGGATTCAGCTTCAGCCGGCGTACCATGGGCTGGTTGAAAGCGACGTGATTCTGGTCAACACGGGGGCGGGCGAGACGGGTGATGAGACGGATGAATGCCTCCGGCGGATTCGCCGGTTGATCGAGCGGTTGCGCGGCCACTCCGACCAAAAGCGCGAACTCTTCCATTGCGACCCGCGCGACGCCAAGGGGAAAGACTGCAAGAGCCTGCTTAGAGCGCTCGAGCCGATGTGCTGCGGCGGCAGTTGATCGCGGATGCGTTGCGGGAATCGCAACGAGACGAAGCAGCCATTCAATTCTGACGATCCCGGATGATCGTCGCTTCCTCTGTTGCGGATTGCCTGGACCAGTGTCCGGGCGAAGATGACACCATCGATGCGAATCAAAACGGGACGCCGGACTGCCTCGATCCGCCGGCCGTTCCCACGCTCGGCCCCTGGGGGCTCGCGATTCTGGCGCTTGCACTGCTGACGGCGGGCAAAGTGAATTCCCACGGCCGGCGCGCCCGCGGTACCGTGACCCGGTAAAAGGTCTTTGGTCCGCGATTGATGGGTCTACGCGAGTCGCACAGCCGCTACAGCGATTCTTCGACCTCGGCCCGGCGGGTGATTCTGATGGCCAGGTTTTGCTTGTGGCGGCCGAGCAAGCCGGCGAATTGGTTTTCGCCTTTCACTTGGAGGACCAGTTCGGCGCCGACCGGTTTTCGTGTCTGGATGATGTCACCGGGTTGCAGATCGATGAGTTCGTCCACGGTGATGCTCGTCTCGGCAAGGTGGGCGGATATGTCGACGTACGTTGCGGCCAAGCCCCGGGCGATGTCCTGGGATTTGTCCTCGGGCTCGCTCTTGTGCTGGTAGGCGAGCCAGCTTTGCGTTACCAGCTTGCCCATGACCGGCTCGATGACCTTAAAGGGCAGGCAAAGGCTCATGGTTCCGGCTCGATTGCCGATCTTGATTTCAAACCCGATGACGACCACGATTTCGTTGGGCGCTACGATCTGTACCAGGTGTGGATTGCTTTCCACCTCGACGATCTGGAACTTGACGTCGCACAGATCGGACCAAGAGTCGGTGAGCGTGGACAGCGCACGATCCGTAATTCGCCCGACCAGGCGTTGCTCGATCATGGTCAGCGGTCGTTGCGGGATGAATAGCTCTGAGTTGGACCCGCCGAGCAACCGATCGATGATGGGGTAGATGATCAGCGGGCTGATCTCCAGGCAAAGCTGACCTTCGAGGGGCTCGGCTGTGAGCAGGTTGAAATTGGTCGGGTTCGGCAGGGAGTAGATGAACTCGCTGTAGGTGAGCTGCTCGGCCGTGGCGACGCGGACTTCGACGATCGTACGTAGGAAGCCGGACAGGGACGCACCGAGGTTTCGCGCGAAGGCTTCATGAATGCCTTCAATCGCGCGGATTTGCTCTTTGCTAACGCGTTCCGGGCGTTTGAAGTCGTAGCTGTGGACTTCCATCTCCACGTTGGTGCCACGGGTATCGATTTCCTCGGCGGCGGTGACCCCCCCTTCGTCCATGGCGGCGAGCAGCGCATCAACTTCATTTTGATCCAAGACATCCGCCACCCTAGGTTCTCCTCTTACGCAGCGGCAAAAATTGCGCGTCGCCCTCCATGGCAACGCGACCGTGCCTTGGTTTATCGGGAATGGGGGAAACGCAACTTGAAAGCGCCCGTGCGTGGCCCCTGTGCTGAAAACGGCGTGGGGATCGCCCCGCCGAGATTTGGATCAAACGGCCGAGCGACCCAGTGATTCGAAATGGTCGAAAAACTGCGGAAACGTTTTGCGGCAGCAGTCGGGATTCTGGATCGTCACGTCCGCACCGCGGAGGCCGGCCAAGGCAAAGCTCATGGCCATGCGGTGGTCGTTGTAGGTTTTGATGGTGGCCGGCTGTATCTGTTGGGGGGGGGCGAGGGAGAGGCCGTCGCCGGTGGTCGTGACCGTGGCGCCGAGTTTGGTTAGTTCGTTTTGCAGTGCGGTGAGCCGATCGGTCTCCTTAACGCGCAGGCTAGCGACATTGCGAATCGTGGTGGGGCTTTGGGCAAAAAGTGCCGTGACGGCAAGCGTCTGTACCATGTCCGGCATGTCGTTGAGGTCGACGTCGATTCCTTGCAGCCCCTCGCTGCGTGCGGGTCCGGTCAGGGCGAGGTGATGGGGCGCGCGATCGACCCGGCAGCCCATCTGCTGGAGGACGTCCACGAATTGGGCGTCACCCTGGATGCTGGCCGGGCAGAGCCCCGTGACGGTTACCGTTCCACCGGCGATGGCCGCGGCGGCCAGGAAATAGGCGGCGTTGGAGGCATCGGGCTCGATGGCGAAGTTTTGGGCCTGGTAACGCTGTGGTGCGACGATAAATTTGGCGCTCTGGGCGGTTGGTGCGCCGAACTGCTGCAATACGCCGACGCCGAAGGCATCCATCATGGCGGTGGTCATGGTGAGATAGGGTCGGCTGATGACGCGGCCGGTGACGTCGATCAGGACATCGCCGGTGGCGTAGGGGGCGGCCATGAGCAGCGCACTGATCATCTGGCTGGATGGGGCGTCGTGGAACCCCACATGCCCACCGGAAAGGCCGCGTGCGTGAATCGTGATGGGGGGGCATCCGGAGTTCATCGGGTAGTCGATGCCCGCGCCGAGGGCTGCAAGCACTTCGGCAAGTTGGCCGATGGGGCGCTGGCGCATTCGCTCCACGCCGTCCAGTTCGTAGCGTCCGTGGCCCAGCGCGCATAGCGCAGTGAGGAAGCGCATGGTCGTGCCGGAGTTGCCGCACGGCAGACCGGCCTGAGAATGGGGGATTTGCCCGCCGCAACCGGTGATTTCGGCGGTTCCGGTCTCCTCGTCGATGGTGATCGTGATTCCGAGCGCGCGGAGTGCGTCCACCATCAGCCGGGTATCGTCGGCCAGAAGCACGTTGGAGAGGATGGATGTGCCGTCCGCCAACGAGGCGAGGACCAGCGCCCGGTTGGTGATGCTCTTGGAACCGGGCACGCGGATGGTCGCGTCGAGCGGCCCGCCGGCAGGTTTGCAGTGGTAGGCGTTCATGGGGGCTTACTGCCTTCTCGGGATCTCACGGTACACCTAGGGTGTTGGTTTCCTACGCCTCAATCGTCGTCTGCAGCGCTTCCGCCGCCGGGCGGGGTACGTCGGCGATGATGGTACCCCGCCGCCACCAACTTCGCCATGCACGAGGTATCCGGGAAATTGACAGCCTGGCAGCATGGTGTTATAAAGGGCCGGTCCGGGATGTCTCTGTAAGTTGCTTTTTTCCAGAAGGTTATGAGTGCCTGCCTGGCGGTTGCCGGGTGTGTTGCGGTCGGCGTTGCGAGATTTCACAGGCGGTCGCGCGATAGGCCGGGGAACGATAAGGCATGGACATGATCATCGTCATGAAGGCCGGCGCGTCCGATGCGGACGTCCAGCGCGTCGTGGACCGCGTGTCCGAGCTGGGGCTGGTACCGCATCCCTCCAAGGGGGAGTTCCGCACGATCGTTGGGGCGATCGGCAAGAAGGACGCGGGGTTCAAAGAGCAGCTGGAGCAAATCCCCTGTGTCGACGAGGTGATGGCGATTACCCAGCCGTACAAGCTGGCGTCGCGTGAGTTTCACGAGGCCGACACGATTCTCGACATCAAAGGTATTCGCATCGGCGGGCCGCATGTCAACATTATTGCGGGCCCGTGCGCGATTGAGAGCCGCGAGGTGCTTTTTGAAGTGGGTCGGGCCGTCAAAGAGGCCGGCGCTTCGATTCTGCGTGGTGGCGCGTTCAAACCGCGCAGTTCGCCGTATTCATTTCAAGGCAAGGGGAAGGAAGGGCTGGAGTTACTGAAAGAGGCCGGTGATGAGCTGGGTATGCCCACGATCACGGAGGTCGTCGATCCTCGGGACGTTGAGGTGGTGTACGAGTACGCCGACATGTTTCAGGTCGGCGCCCGCAACATGCAGAATTTCAATCTGCTGTTGGAGGTCGGCAAGACGGACAAGCCGGTATTTATCAAGCGCGGTCTGGCGGCGTCGATTACGGAATTGCTGATGTCGGCCGAGTACGTGCTGAGTCAGGGAAACCATCGGGTCATCCTTTGTGAGCGGGGTATTCGGACGTTTTCCGATGAGGTGCGGTTCACGCTGGATATTTCGTCGGTGCCCGTTCTTCAGGAGCGGAGCCACCTTCCGGTGTTCGTGGATCCGTCTCATGCGGCTGGGAAGCGTGATCTGGTGCCTCCGTTAGCGCTGGCCGGTATTGCCGCAGGGGCGGCTGGAGCGATAGTAGAGGTACATAGTTGTCCGGAGCGGGCTTTGTGTGACGGGCCGCAGGCGGTTTTGCCGGCAGAATTCGTCAAGCTGATGGAGCGTATCCGTCAGGTGGCCCAGATTGTGGGGCATCGGGTTACGTTGTGGGGCCGGGACGATGGTCAAGCCCACCGACCGGCGGTCGGCGGATGGGCAAGCTAGGAAAACGGAGTGGATTAGCATGAGAACCCCTTTGATCGCAGGCAACTGGAAGATGAACGGCACGCTCGCCGAGGCGCGGGCGCTGGTTGAAGGCATTCGAGCCGGGCTTCCCCGTGAACCTGATGGTCCGGAAGTCGTCGTGTGTCCGCCGCACCATTTGTTGTTTCCCATGGCCAAAGCCGTGGCCGATTGTGAGATTCAACTCGGGGCGCAGAACGTCCACGAAGCTGAAAAAGGGGCGTTTACAGGCGAGGTATCCGTGCCGATGCTGGCGGAAACGGGATGCCGGTACATCATCGTCGGCCACAGCGAGCGGCGGGCCATTTTCGGCGAGACGGGGCTGCAGCTATCCAAGAAGGTTCGCGCGGTGCTCAGCGGAGGGCTGTCTTGCATCTACTGTGTCGGTGAGACACTTTCGGACCGGGAAGCCGGCAAGATGGAGTCGGTTGTGGTCGGCCAGCTTCGCGAGGTACTGGATCGGGGCATGTTGGTGGATCGGCTTGTCGTGGCGTATGAACCGGTGTGGGCCATCGGCACAGGCAAGACGGCCTCACCCCAGCAAGCGCAGGAGGTTCACGCCTTGATCCGCGAGGAGATCGGGGCGGTATTGGGCGGCGTAGCGGCCGTGGGAATGAGAATCCTCTACGGTGGCAGCGTGAAACCGGGCAATGCCGCTGAGCTCCTCGCTCAGCCGGATATCGATGGTGCCCTGGTAGGCGGCGCGTCACTGGTCGCGGCTGATTTTCTGGCTATCATAGATGCGGCGGGCGTGCGCGTGTCCCGGTAGAATCCCAGGCGTAGCTTTGTGGGATGGCCGGCTCGGCGGTGGTCGTTTGAAGTCGGGCTTGGCTGCCCGGTAGCGGTCCGTAGTCCCTTTACTTGTGGCGTTGAATTCAGAAGGATTGGTTGGATGACCTTGTTGGCGGCAAATATGACCGGCATGCAGACCTTGCTGGCGTGGTTGACGATTCTCGTGTGTGGTTTGCTGATGTTGGTGATTATGCTCCAGCGCGGGCGCGGCGGCGGATTGGCCGGAGCGTTTGGTGGTGGCGGCGGCAGCAGCGCATTTGGAGCGAAGACAGGCGACGTCTTTACCTGGATTACCGTGGTGGTGGCCATCGTGTTTTTGTTGCTCGCGGTCCTGTCGAATTACGCCTTCGATCGATCGGCATTGGCGGAGACACCCGCTTCGGTGACCGCCGCGGGCGACGCGGGAAATGAGCCCGGTTCGAGCGAAGCGCCCAGCGGCACGACGGGCAAAACGATCACCATCGAGCAAGAAATCCCGTCGGAGGCGAAGCCCGCCACGTCGGATAGTGCCGCGAAGGATCAAGGCGAATCCAAGACCAAGGCCGCGCCCAACCCGGCACCGACTCCGGCGGCGGGTGGGGCTGAGGGGGAGGACTGGAAAGCCGAACCGCCAAGCACCAAGACCCCAAGCGATAAAGCCCCTGACGCAAAAACCCCAGAGTTGGAAACGAAGCCAAATGGCGGTTCCGAGGGTTCCTCCGGGCAATGATTTCGTCCATGACGGGTTACGGTGCGGCCGAGCACGTCGAAGATGGCGTCTCGTATGTCCTCGAGATC
>JBHHUB010000145.1:0-10213 GCA_046753625.1 Phycisphaerae bacterium
GGCTGAGCAGTCGTCGGGATATGGCGGTGGCCGCTGTGCTGCACCCAGCGCGTCAGCGACTGCGGAGCGCTTTGGGGGGATCGTCGCACGTATGACTGCCATTGAAATCTTGGAGAAGGGCGGCTTGATCGCCCAAAAGCTGTCCGAATACGAGGTGCGGCCGGAGCAGTTGGACATGGCCGGCGCCGTAGAGGAGGCGTTCGCGCAGGAAGAGCACCTGCTGGTAGAGGCGGGTACGGGCGTCGGCAAGAGTTTCGCGTATCTGATCCCGGCCATCAACCTCGCCGTGGAAAAGAACGAACCCGTCGTCGTCAGCACGCACACGATAGCGCTTCAAGAACAGCTTTTCCACAAAGACATTCCGTTTCTCCAATCGGTGCTCCCGATGGAATTCTCCGCGGTGTTGGTGAAGGGGCGGGCCAACTACGTTGGCCTGCGGCGGCTGGCGCGGGCCAGCGGTCGGCAGGATTTGCTTTTTGACGGCCTGGGTCAGCTCAGCGAATTGCACCGAATCGAGGATTGGGCCTACAAGACCGAGGATGGTTCGCTGTCTGATCTCCCGAGTCAGCCGGCGCCGGTTGTATGGGATCGAGTACGCAGCGACGCGGACGACTGTCTCGGACGCCGCTGTCCGTACTTCGACAAGTGTTTCTATCAGCGCGCACGGAAGAAGGCGCAGGCGGCTCAGCTTCTCGTCGTGAATCACGCGATGCTGTTTTCCGATCTGGCCGTGCGGCGGCAGGGGGCGTCGATCTTGCCGGATTATCGCTACGTCGTGCTCGACGAGGCCCACACGGTCGAGCAGGTCGCGGGCGATCATTTGGGGCTCAGCGTCACCAACACGCAGGTACGTTACCTGCTCAACGCGCTGCACAATGAGCGAACCGGCAAAGGGATGTTGGGGAAGCGATTGGGCCAGGACTTGGTTCCATTGGTTCGATCGCTGCACGAGGAGACCGAAGGGCATTTCGAGGCGCTGGCCGATTGGCATGACGAGTCCGGTGTGTTCGGGCGAAGGTTGAGACAGCCGCCGCCCGTGGAGAACATTTCCTCAACGCGTTTGGTGGAGCTGCGCGATGCACTTCGTGCGCTGCGCGGCGATGCCGACGACGAGACCCGCCTGGAGATCGAGGGGCAGATGCAGCGATGCCGAGAGCTGACTCGGGCCATCGACTATTGGCACAAGCAAGCCGTCGAGGATTCCGTTTACTGGTTGGATGTCAGTCGCGGACGGCGGTTGCGCGTCGAGCTCAACGTCCGCCCGATTGAGGTAGGGCCGGTGTTGCAGGCGGCCCTGTTTGAACCCGTGGCCAGTGCCGTGCTCACATCGGCGACGTTGACCACCGGAGGGAGGGGCGATTTCGATTTCATGCGCCGGCGCGTGGGGTTGGAGGACGTGCGGTGCGCGTCGTTGGGGTCGCCGTTTGACTATCAACGGCAGCTCGAAGTGTACGTGGAAGCGACCATGCCGAACCCCGCCCAATCGGGGGCGTTTACGGAGGCGGCGATCGGCGCGATCCGGAAATACGTGGCGAAGACGGACGGCCGGGCATTCGTGCTATTCACCAGTTATCAGATGCTCAAGGTTTGTGCCGAGTCTCTGGCATCATTTCTGGAGCAGCAGGGGATGGCGTTGCTGGTGCAGGGGGCGGGGCTCGGGCGGAGTCAGATGTTGGATCGCTTTCGCGCGGAGCCCCGCAGCGTTTTGTTCGGCACGGATACTTTTTGGGCCGGCGTGGACGTGCCCGGCGAGGCGCTGAGCAATGTGATCATCACGAAGCTGCCGTTTTCCGTGCCGACGCAACCGATCGTTGAGGCTCGCGCTGAGCGCATCAAAGAGGCGGGAGGCAATCCGTTCATGGAATTGCACGTGCCCGAGGCGATTCTCAAGCTCAAACAGGGGGTGGGGCGTTTGATCCGAACGCGACGCGATTCGGGCATTGTCGTGATCCTGGACCCGCGCGTCGTCTCCAAGCCCTATGGCAAGCACTTTCTCGCGGCGCTGCCGGATTGCCCGGTTCACCTGGTTCGAAATGTGTAGGCGGACCGCCTGATTGATCGTGGGGAGGCCGCTTCTGGATGAACGAGGTTCTTACTGACGCGGTTCGATGGGGATGCGTGTGGAATCCGTCCTATCCGCCACAGGCCACCATGCCGGGTCGCCCCAACCACGTGGGATGCCTCCATGGTTCTTGACCGGACAGGCACGAGGCGCTGATACTATGGCCCCGCAGCCTGCAGCTCCGCCAACATCGGCTGGAGCGTGTGGGCTGATTTCGGGCCGTACAATCCGCGCCCGAGGCCGACGGTGTCACGGCAGAGGCGGCACGGACGCGCGCCGGCGCGGTCCGATGGAACCGCCGATTCAAGAGAAAGGCATTCGATGAGCCGCACGCGAACCGAGATTCCGTTCCCCAGGCGATGGATCCGAGTAAGCCGTTGGGTGGGCGTGGCAGTGTTGGCGGCGGGATTGGGGGCGGCCGCCGGTCCGCCACACATCCCTGAAAAAGTCCCCGACGGCCTGGGCGAATCAGAAATCATCGAGATGCTCAAGGAGTTGCGCACGGATCACGCGCTTCTCCGGGACGTCAGATTGAGGCGCATGTTGCGCTACGCGGACGCTCTGGTCAGGCGGTATCCGGATTCGTCGTTTCGTGAGGACGCACAGCTACTGAAGCTTACCGCACTCAGCGGACTTGCCGCCACCGAGGCCTACTATGTTCCGAGCTTGCTCGAAGCGACCCAATCCATCGCCCGCGAGGCACCAGCCGGGCGGCTGGCCGATGAAAACGCGTTCTTCGCTATCCAGGCCTTCGTGTACGGTGCCAGGTTGGAGGCGATGCCCAAGGAAAGGATGTTGGCCGGAATCAAGGAGCGGTATGAGGCGTTCTTGGTCGACCATCCGGAATCTCCACGAGTCCCCCTGATTATGGGGAGCCTGGTGCGTAACGCGATTCGCCGGGAGAAAATGGATGAAGCCCGGACGTGGGTCGATCGCATGGAGTCGGCGTTTCCCGGGGAAAGGATTACGCAGCGCGCGGCCGGGGAGTTGCGTCGAACCCAATCTTTGAACAAGCCCTTCACCATCGAGTACACGGGCAACGCCGGCCCGCCGATCAAGACCGCCGATTACAAGGGTAAGGTCGTCGTGTTCCATCTCTGGACCGCTTGGACGGATAAGGGCGTTGCCTCGCTGAACCCGATGGCCAGGCTCTACAAGTCGCGCGGTTCGGAATCGTTGCAACTCTTAAGCCTGAACCTCGATCGTGATTCGAGTCGGGCGAAGAACCTGGTCGAAATGAAACACCTGCCTTGGCCTCAGTCTTTCGACAAACTCGGGCTGCAGAGCGACATCGCGCTGGCTTATGGCATTCTTCGACTGCCGATTTGCTTTGTGATCGATCAAGCCGGCGTGCTGCGATTCGTTGGTGATGCCGATCAACTCGTCGAGCAAGCGACCGGGTTGCTCCGCAAGGGACCGTAGCGCGGGGGAGAGGCTCCAACGCGCGACATGGCGCTTGGATTGTCATCGAGCTTGGCCTGGCACGAGGCTTGATCGGGCCCGGCCGGCGCGTTTCCCGGCCAACGAGGTTGGCGGAGTTCTGGGTTTGCCCGCGCGTGGCAGGCGAACGCCCGATTGCAGATTCCGCTTGGGCGGACCCTGCAACGAAGCGATCGCCTGTTTGCCCTACGAACCGTCTTTCCACGAAGCGCCCCCGCGAGCCACGGCCGCGCTGCAAGA
Source organism: Phycisphaerae bacterium (assembly GCA_046753625.1). Classification (GTDB taxonomy): domain Bacteria; phylum Planctomycetota; class Phycisphaerae; order UBA1845; family UBA1845; genus JADFOB01. The sequence continues at coordinate 3,743 of JBHHUB010000145.1, forward strand.
CGGCGTGCCATCTAGTCGGTCTGCACGCATCCTTCATAGGAGGGCCGGCCGTTGCCCGGCCAGTTCACCCCCGTAGCAATCGGCGGCGCGGGCATGGTGTCTTTCGCCCAACCGTTTCCGCGGACGATGATGCACCGGTACGTTTCGAAATCACCGGGGCTGCCGTTGGGGCGGGGGAGCGGCCAATTCGGATAGCTTGAGAGGTGCTCGTTGAAGTAATGCTTCGCATAGCCCTCGGAATCCTCCGTCCCTTCGAGGTAGATTTTCTGGGCCTCGGCATGACCGTCAACAAACGCACGATTGAAGGTCCAATCCTTGGCGTGCCAACCTTTGATCGTCTTGGTCGGTCCGGGATCGACGCCCAAACCAATCCATGAGCAGTCGTCGATTTCCCGCCTGGCGGACCAAGCCCAGCGACCAATGTTCTCCTCGTAATACAGCGTACGGGAGGGGGTCGGAACGCGGGAAATCGGGCGCAGGTAGGGCGAGTTGGTTACCATCTCACCACCTCCGGCGCTGCCCGACATGAACAGGTTGGCCGCGTAGCTGTTTCCGAAATGATCGTAGGACGATCGGTCGGAATGCGCGAGCCAGTCCGGACAGTGCGCCCCGCGCGGCGGGCCATCATCGCCGGGGCATTTGAACAACGCCAGGTTAAGCTGGGTGTCCTTGAGGGCTCCGTCGCGATCGTAACGGGGTTTAAGGTTGTCCTTGAAGCCGCCTGGGTAGAGGATGGCGTTCATAGGTCGGGTGGCGGGTCCGAACCCAGCCTTGGTACCGTACTTGGAGCCGATGTAGGCGAACTCGCCCTGGTCGGGCCCATCGACGAATCCGGGGTGACCGATTCCGCTCTTGCCGCCCCATTCATACGCTCCGATGTAGGTGGGGTCGTTCGGATCCTGCTGAAACTGCAGGGGATGAGCCGGAATGCCCCAGCCGTTCTCGTCATCGGCCTCGTACACCCGGCTGCTGGTTGCGATGTTCTTGATGTGCGACATGCACGCCGATTTCTTGGATGATTGCCGGGCAGATTCCAGGGAGGGCAGCAAAATCGAGATCAGCAGGGCGATGATCGCAATGACCACCAAGAGCTCGATCAGCGTGAATCCGGTCGCTCGCCGCGCCTTCAGGGCGCTGCCCGATGCTGTGGGGTTCGTCTTGACCATGCTTTTCATGGTATTGGCCTCCAGTTGAGTCGTACTCGATTCCAGGACTTCGAATTTGGCCGTGGAGCCTCCGCGGCCCACGAAAAACCGTCGGATTAACAGCCCGATCTTAGCGGATCGGCCTGCTGAACTCCAGGACGCGTGTTTTTCCGCCAACGGAGCCCACGAGCCCAAACGGACGCTTAGCCGGCATTCGGACGCTTCGTGCCGTCGGCTCCATAGGCTATATGACACCGCTGGACGCGATTCGCCGGATAGAATTTTCGACGGATGCCGGAATTCTGCGATTTTCAGCGGTTGGAACCCTGCCGGCAAACCTGGCGCTCGGGTGTTGTGCCGGTTTCCAGCCGGCGAGAACGCGCGCCGTCGCATGTCCAAGTGGGCTTGCGCTGGCAGCATCACGGGCAAAATGCCGGTACCGCACCTGCTCAACAGGCTGTTGGGAGGCCATGGACGGCAAAAATGAAGGCCTCAAGGGCGAGAAGAGGAGGGAGGCACCTGCAGCCCCGCCGCCCTCGGCTGGGTGGTAGCCCGGACACAGCGGGGGGCCGCTGTGCTACACGCGATCCGCCATCAAGCCTGCGTTCGCGCCAATAGTGCTGCGTCACACTCTAATCTATGGGTTGTTGCTGCCCGAGCCACCGGAATCGGCCCCACGAATCAGAGCCCACCGCGCTAGCGGTGGAACCAGTCCGAGGGCTGGCGCCCGCGGCCCTGATCCGTAACGGACCCGAAAGTTCAGGTGTGTCCAAACACTAGCCCACGGGGTTTTCCGGATCGTGACCGGCTTCCTCGTAGTCCTCGGGCCTGGCGGGCTCGGAGGTGGTGTAGGTGCCGTCGAGCCACTTCCCGAGATCGATCATCTTACAGCGATGGCTGCAAAACGGCCTGGCCGGCAGATCCTCAGCGGCAGCGACGGACACGGCTTTGTGGCAGGTTGGGCATTGATATGTGGGCATTCGAGGCTCAATCCGAGGGCTTGGCGACCGCGTCGCCCTTGCTGCCGCTGGTCTTGGTGTCGCTCTTGGCGGAGCCGGCCCCGTCCTTGCCGGCGGAGGTCTTATCTTTCGTGTCCGATTTGGGCTGGTCGGCCTTGGCCGCCTTTTTGTAGGTCTCGCTACGGTAATCGGTCTGGTAGAAGCCCGAACCTTTGAAGATAATGCCGCCGCCGGTTCCGATCAATCGGGTCACCGTGGCATTGCAGGCGCATCGCGGGTTGTCGTCTGGTTTGAGCTTGCGTCGCGCTTTTTCGGTGATGGATTGGAATACTTCGGTAATCTTGCCGCATTTCGTGCATTTGTATTCGTACGTCGGCATTCGTGTGGCTCCTTCGTCTGCATTTCGCCCAAACGGGTTTTCTCTGCAAGGGTTCGCTCGTCGGTTTTCGTGAGGCCGCGCGGGCTGAAGCCCGCGGCTCGGGAATGCCAATCAGGAGATTGGCGGTCTCGGCGGGACGCACCCTACGGCCGTGCAAGGCCGCGGCTTAGTCCGGCGCCCTCGATACGACGACCTTCGCGGGCCGGATTACGCGGTCGCGCAGCTTGTAGCCCTTTGCGATTTCGTTGATGACCGTGCCCGGCTTGTGGTCGCTGCTGGGTTGTTGCATCAGGGCTTCGTGCAAGTGTGGATCAAAAGGTTGCCAGGCGGCGTCGATGCACTCGAGCCCGTGGGCGGCCAGGCCTTTGCGCAGATTGTCGTAGACCATGCGGACCCCTTGGAGTACGGCGGCCGGATCGTCTCCGGCCTCGGCGGATTGAATGGATCGTTCGAAATCGTCCAGCACCGCCACGAGCGATTTCATCAGGTCGGCGTTGGCGAATCGAATCGCTTCGGATTTATCGAGGGCGGCGCGGCGCTGGATGTTTTGATAGTCGGCTTTGGCCCGGAGCACGCTTTCCTCCAGCATGGCCACGCGCTCCTTGAGGGTCTCGACGGATTCCTCGGCGGGCGCAGCAGCGGATTCGTCGGCCGCCGACGCTGGCGGGGAGTCCGGCCCCGTTTCTGCTGCGGCATCCGTTTCGTCGTGCGGGGTGGTCTGGGGCCGCGCGTTGGCGTTGCGTCCCTTCTTTGTTTTGGCGGTACGGGTCGCTTTCGTCTTGGTTTTCTTCATCGCATGCCACCTCCCGTCATGGGTGCGGGATATGTCCCGACGGTCTTTCCAACGTCTGTTGTCGCTAGCGTTTTCCGAAGTATTCCAGGCATCGATCCACAAAACTCCTGGTCTCGGGGAGGACGGATCGGTCCTCAGTCTCCGCGAATTGGCGGAGCAATGCTTGTTGTTTCCTGTTGAGTTTCTTGGGAATCTCAACATGTACCTGCATGAACTGGTCGCCGCGTCGGCCGGTGCGCAGGTCGGGCATGCCGAGGCCGGCGAGCCGCACGAGCTGGCCGTGCTGCGTTCCTGGGGGAATCTTGATTTCCGCCTTGCCTGTCAGGGTGGGGACTTCGATCTTCGCGCCCAGCGACGCTTGCGTGAAACCGATCGGGAGGCGACAGATCAGGTCGTTGTCGTGTCGCTCCAGGAACTCGTGCGGCGCAATACGTACGTAACAGTGCAAATCGCCGCGGTCGCCCGATTGCCCCGGTTCGCCTTCGCCGCGCACGCGGATGGCCTGGCCATCGTGAATGCCGGCCGGAATCTGCACGTTGACGACGCGGCTCTTGATTACGTTGCCACTTCCATGGCACTCGTTGCAGGGCGTCGTGACGCGCGATCCGCGTCCGCCGCATGCGGGGCACGCCGTGACGACGCGTCCGAAGATGGCGCCGATGCCCGTGGCCTGCTCGACTTGGCCGTATCCGCCGCAGGTCGTGCAGGATTGACGCGAGCTGCCCGGCGCTGCGCCGGAGCCGGCGCAGGCGTCGCAGAAATCGTGACGCGAGAACTCGATGGTGCGCTCCACGCCGCTGGCCGCTTCGGCCAAAGTGATCTCCACCTCGGTTTGCAGATCCGCGCCGCCGCGCCGCGAGCGTCCGCCGCCGCCGAAGATGTCGGTGAACATCGAAAAGATGTCGCTGACGCCCATGTGGGAGAAATCGTGCAGACCGGCGCCACCGAGGCCGGCGTGTCCGTATTGGTCGTAGCGGCGGCGTTTGGCGGTGTCGGAAAGGACTTCATAGCTTTCGGCCGCCTCTTTGAACTTGGCCTCGGCGCCGGCGTCGCCCGGATTGCGGTCGGGATGATACTTGTGGGCCGCCCGGCGGTACGCCTTCTTGATTTCGTCGGGGCCGGCATCTCTGGCGACGCCGAGCACTTCGTAGTAGTCTCGTTTTCCCGATGACACGCCTGCTCCTCGAAGGCCGGTCCCGGTGGTTGGCCGATCAGGGTTATGAAAAGGGGCGGACCCGACGGCCCGCCCCTGGCATTGCGCGGTGACGGCTAATGCTTATCGGATCGAATGCTCGATTTTCTTTTCCTCATCCTTGAGGTCGGTAACGAGCACCTCTGTGGTCAATAGCAATCCGGAGACGCTCGCCGCGCTCTGAAGCGCAACGCGAGACACCTTGGCCGGGTCGATGATGGAGGACTTGAGCATGTCACAAAACTCGCCCTTGCGGGCGTCGTATCCGAAGTTGCCGCTCTTGGCGAGAATCTTCTCAACGATCACTTCCCCTTCCTGCCCGGCATTGGCGCAGATCTGCGCCGGGGGGATGCGGAGGGCGCCGAGTATGATATCCACGCCGATTTTTTCATCGCCGCGGGCTTTGGACCGTGCGGCTTCGACCGCGGGAATGGCACGCAGGTAGGCGACGCCGCCGCCGGGGACGATGCCTTCTTCCGCCGCCGCTTTGGTGGCATGGAAAGCGTCGTCGACGAGGTCTTTGCGCTCTTTGACTTCAACCTCCGTGGAACCGCCGACCCGGATGACGGCCACACCGCCCGTCAACCGTGCGAGCCGCTCCTGGAGCTTTTCGCGGTCGTAGTCACTGGTGGTTTTTTCGATCTGCCTGCGAATCTGCTCGCATCGCGCCTTGATGTCGGACTTCTTGCCGGCCCCCTGGATCACCGTCGTCGTATCTTTGGTGATTACGACCTTCTTGGCCGAACCCATGTGTTCGAGCGTGATTGCGTCGAGCTTGAGGCCGAGGTCTTCGCTGATCATCGTGGCGCCGGTCAGCGTCGCGATGTCTCCGAGCATGGCCTTGCGGCGATCGCCGAATCCGGGTGCCTTGACGGCGCAGCATTTGAGCATGCCGCGCATCTTGTTGACGACGAGCCCGGCGAGTGCCTCGCCCTCGACATCTTCGGAAATCACCAGGAGCGGCTTGCCGCTGGTGGCGACGGCTTCGAGCGCGGGCAGGAAATCCCGCAGGTTGGAGATTTTCTTTTCGTAAATCAGGATAACCGGATTGCTGAGCACGCATTCGAGCGAGGCGGGATCCGTCATGAAGTAGGGGGAAAGGTAGCCTTTGTCGAACTGCATTCCCTCGACGATCTCCTTTTCGGTCTCGAGCGATTTGCCTTCTTCCACCTCGACGACGCCGTCCGTGCCGACCGCTTCGATGGCCGCGGCCAGCAGTTTGCCGATGGTGGCGTCGCCGTTGGCGGAAATCGTGGCGACCTTGGCCAGATCATCGTTATTGCGCACTTTGATCGACATCGATTGGATCGCGTCGACGGCCGCGCCGACCGCTCGGTCGATGCCCCGTTTGACCGCCATCGCGTTGGCGCCGGACATGACGCTCTTGAAGCCGGCCTTGAAGATCGCCTCCGCCAGCACGGTCGCCGCCGTCGTGCCGTCGCCTACCTCGTCGCTGGTCTTGGAAGCGACTTGATTGATGAGCTTGGCGCCCATGTTCTCAAAGGGCTGGGGGAGTTCGACTTCCTTGCTGACGGTGACGCCGTCCTTGGTGACGCGCGGGGCGCCGAAGGATTTCTGAAGGAGCACGTTCCGGCCGGTCGGGCCCATGGTGACTTTGACCGCTCCGGCAAGTTTGGAAAGACCCGTCAGGATTTGCTGACGCGCCTCTTGAGAAAACATCATCTGCTTGGCCATAACCAAGTTCCTTTCTTATTTCTTGTTCAGACGCGTGCGATCTGGATCGTCGGCGACCCGGTTCGCACCCGGCGCTGATTGCCTTTGATTATCTGTCGACCACGGCGAGCACATCGTTCTCGCGGAGAACCATATAAGTGTCTGAGTCAAACTCGACCTCCGTGCCGGAGTATTTTCCGTAGAACACTTCGTCGCCGAGTTTGACGGAGAGCTCGCCGCGCTTTCCGCTGTCGAGGAGCTTGCCCGGGCCGGTGGCCAGGACGACGCCGCGTTGCGGTTTTTCACGGGCGGCATCGGGCAGGATGATC
>JBHHUB010000146.1:0-10211 GCA_046753625.1 Phycisphaerae bacterium
CCAACGGAATCGGGATCGAATGGCACGTGCCCAGCGGCTTCGGCGTGGCGTTCGGTATTGCTGCACGATCGGCCAAGCTGCGTAAGCTTGCGGATGGAGCGCTCATCTGAACGTCCTCGCCGTCTTCTTGGAGATGACTTGACCAGATCATCAATCAAGCGATGCACGGTCAAATCCGGATAGCGCCGAATGGGTGAGGTGAAGTGGCAATAGTTCTGCGACGCCAGCGCATAGTGACCAATCGGCTCGGGTGAATACTCCGCGGGTTGCATCGTCCGGAGGATCGCAAGATTCACCGCGAAGGATTCCGGCTTGCCTGCCACCTTCTTGAGCAGTCGCTGGATTTCCTTGCGATCCGGCTCGTCACTGAGGGAATAGCCCAGCAGCTCCAGCAGCCGCTTGCACGTTCCGCCTGCCGGCTCCGAGGGCTCGGGGTGTACGCGGCGGAGGAACGAGAGCTTGGCGGAAGTCAGCAGCCGCGCGACCGCCTCATTGGCCTCGACCATGAACATTTCGATGATCTTGTGCGGATAGCTCGTATCCGCCGAGGTGGCATCGATCGCCGCCCCCTGCTCATCGTAGACCAGTTCGATCTCCGGCAGGTCCAGCTCGAGCGCCCCGTTCCGATTCCGGCGCCGATGAATCAAACGCGCCAGGAACTGCATGCGATCAAGAAGCGCCACGACTTTGGCACTAACACGACCGTGTTTGCCCGCAAGGATCGCATCGGCCTGCCGGTACGTCAGACGCTTGGTCGAGGCGATCACGCTGTTGACCACTCGGGCCTTCTTTACTGCGCCGGTTGCCGTGTAGGTGATAAAAACGCTCTTGGTCGCCCGCGGCTGCCGTTCTTGAAGCGAACAGACGCCGTTGGAAAGCGTTTCGGGCAGCATGGGGATCACCAGTCCGGGCAGGTAGACGCTGTTGCCGCGCTGGCGCGCCGTCTCATCGAGGGGGGTTCCCGGCTCAACGTACATCGCCACATCGGCGATGTGCACGCCGAGCTCAAACGTGCCGTTGGCATGTTCGGTCAGAGATATCGCGTCGTCGAAGTCCTTGGCGTCCGGCGGGTCGATCGTGATGATCGTCTCCTTGCGCAGGTCCTCGCGACCTTCCAGAAGCTGGCGAACGTCAAAGCCATCCACGACCGCGCGCGCTTGCTCCTTTACCGCTTCGGGAAAGGCTTGCGGTAGCTGATACTGCTCGATGATACTTTGCGTATCGACGTCGGGCCGGCCGTTCGGCCCAAGCACCTTGATGATCACACCTCTGGCGGTGACGCCGTGCTCAGGGTACTGGAGCATCTCGACCACCACCTGATCGCCGTCGCGGGCGCGCTTCGCTTGTGGATCGTCGACAAGGATGGGCACGTGCAACGCGTTGCCGTCGGGAATCACATACCATCGTGAAATCTGCCGCGTCAACATCCCCACAAATCGGGATTGCCCGCGCTTGACGATCTCCTCGATCCGTCCCTCATGAAGCATCTTGCCGCGACGCTTGCCCTTCTTCGTAACCCGAGCCCGAACGGTGTCACCGGTCAGGGCACCGCGCGTCGCATGACCGGGAACGTACAAATCCCCATGAATGTTGGGCGTGTGCGGTACAATGAATCCGAATCCGCGCGGGTTGGCTCGAAACGTACCCACCAGCGTCGGCGGCGGACCGGCCAACATCAACGCCCCCGCCGCCCCCAACGCCACCCGCCCCGTTTTCATCAGAGCCTTGCATGCGGCATGAAAATCACCCTGTTCCGCCTCCGCGATTCCCATCGCCCGCGCAAGCCGATCCAACTGCCGCGGTTGGTAGCCCTCCGCCTGAACAAATTCGAGTATACGCCGTGTAAGTGCATCGCTGGACATAGATGGGATGCTACGAGCCAACCCACCATTCGCCAACCCACGGGCAGGGCGATATCCACCACGTAGCACAGCGGCCCTCCGCTGTGACTGGGCAACCACACAACCGAGGGCTTGGGCAACCCCCAGCCGAGGGCGGCTGAGCTACACGTGGCTGGCGCCGCTTCGACGATCGGCAGGAATTGCGCGTTGGAGCGTTGCCATCTCGCAGCAGCTTGGAACCGGTCATTGGCTCAAAAACCGCTGTAGAAGGCACGCTGGGGCCGCTCGACGCGGTTCCCCCAACTCCTCTTGGAATCTTCCCAATCGCCATCAAGATTATTTTGCGCTCAGGTCGATAGTATTCTCGCCAAGCAACCCATAGTCCCCAAATTGACAGGACTATGGAGGGTTCGATAACCCTCGAGCAGCTTTTATACTGCGGGCGGAGTCCCCGCGGGCACGTTGTGAGACTGCGTGGAAGCGCTTCAGGACTGGGCAGGAGGCCCGATTCGAGGATCTCCTGACCTGAGTCCACGCTAGAGGAGCGATTCTATGCCGTCACCGTCCACGCCCCTTTTGGACCAGTACATGCGTCCGCTTCTGGCTGGAAATCGAATTGCCTGCCGCGATTTCGTGCTCAACCAACTCGCCACGATGGAGGCCGCGTCGGCCCTCTACCATGATCTGATCTGGCCCGCGATGGAAAGGTTGAATACCTGTTCCGGACCGATCGAATCAACGGAGCCGCCGAGCACATGGCTACTCGGATCAACCGGTCGATCGCGGACCAACTCCAGTTGAGCCTCAAACGCAACAAGCCTCCGATCGGCAAGCGACTGCTGGTGGCGTGTGCGGATGGGGAGCCCGAGGAACTCGGGGCGCAGATGATCGCGGACCTGTTCGAGGCCCGCGGGTGGGACGTGTACTTCCTGGGCGGTGGCGTGCCCAACGATGAGATCATGAGCCTGACCGGGCAGCTTCGCCCGGACCTCCTGCTGGTCTTCGGCACCCAACCGGCAGGCGTGCCCGGCGTGCGGCTCCTGATCGACATGATCCGCGAGGTCGGCGTGAATCCAACGATGAACATCATGGTTTCCGGCGGCGTATTCAACCGCGCCGATGGCCTCTGGAAGGAAGTCAACGCCGATCTCTTTGCCAAAACGGCCCACGAGGCGATTCCCGTGGCCGAATCGGCGGAGCCGCGCGTACCGACGATTCGACCTCCCGGCGCGCCCAAGAGGCGTCGCCGTCGCCGTCGCCCCCTGCTTGCGGCCGTCGAGGCGCCTACCCCTTAGCGACGCAGGCGAACACGATCACCGGATAGACCGATTCACCGCGCCCACAGCACCAGGCGCAAGCCCGGTGACGTCCGAAAGGACGTCGTCCGCAGGTAGGGCTGGTGCGCAGGTCTCCGCATGCGGCTTTGATCGGAGATGTCCGCAGACTTGCGCCTGCGGCTCTGATTCGGACCCATCGCGCTTGACAGCGTGCGTGCCCGAGCATGGAATAGCCGGTCTGGAATTCGAACGCTCCGTCAACCCTTGAGGAATGAGGATCAGGCCATGCGATTGACGCTTTCGGTTACGATTGTCACAGCGACCGTGCTGGCCGGGCTGCTCGGCTCGGCATGCACCAAGAAGGCCTCGATGGCGGACGATCGACAAGAGCCCGTCCCTCGGTCAGCCAACCGGGCGGCCGAGCCGGATGCGCCGGCGGAAGACCTTGAGGTTGTAGACAACCCCACCACCGCCGCGGGGCGCGGGACGCCGAAACTCGATTCTTTGCTGGCCCATGCCGCGTGGATCTACATCGACGAGCAAGAAGGGCAGTATATCGAAAAAGATGGGCAACCACAGATTCAATGGACGATCTACGGCCCGGTCAGCCGGAATCCGACTTTCAGGGTCGAAGCGTACAAGCCCCTGCTCGGTGAGCCGCACGATTTCCAGTGCGCCTTGCAGACGTACGAGAGCTACGACGGTTCCTCGATGGTTTATGCGATCAAGGCCAAGGCGGGCACGTTTGAGGTCGGCAAGGTCTACTCCCTCCTGGAGCCGGGCGAGAACTTCACCATCATCGACAAAAAGGCACGGACGACCGTGGACCGCATTCCGCTGCTCGCCCCGGGCGTTTACGGGCTCGTCGGCGGCGTCTCCAATTCAGAGACCAAGAAAGAGGCTATGGCCATTACGTACTTCACCGTCGGCGCGGAAGAGAAGCCCGCCGGCGAGAATTCCGACGGCGGCAAAGCCGATCAATAGCCATCCTCCCAAGAACGTGAGCCTGGGGCCGTGTCAAGCTGGTCTTGTGGGGTTGGCTCAGTCGTTCGTGGCTCAGCCGCCCTCGGCTGAACGGTTGCCCGGACGCAGCGGCGGGACGCTATGCCACAGCGGTACGCCATCAAGTCAGCGATAACACGACGCTACTCCTCGTCGTCATCCATATCCATGACAATGGCACTACCGAAGGCGACCAGATAGGCCTCGATCATCTTGGGGACTTTGCTGCGGACTTTCATGAACCCCAAGTCCAAGTCGTCAAGCACTTCCAGCTTCAGCGGCGTTGAGAATCGATGAAATCGTTCGTCTATGGTTTCCTGATCGACCACCGGGTCTTCCCAGGGGAGCCCGGCGTCGGCGAGGGCTCGCTCTAGATTCTCCGATGGGGTTTCCTCCGCATCCGCGAGCAGATTAAGGATTTCGTCGAAGATGGACCGCTCATCGGTCACAAACCCCACGCGAACTTCCGGCACAGCCGGGCGCACGGCGGCTTCAATCCAGCAATTCGGCCCGAGCGAAAACCGCAGCGCTCGCGAGGACTCATCCTTGCGGTCGTATCGCTCGGCCGGGCCATAGCGTTCATCGCCACTGAACTCACCGTCCAAATAGTCGAGAAACGCATCCACGATTTCACTTTGCTCAGACGTAATTGTCATGATTAAGCGGCTCCTATCGATTCATCATCCAGTACGCGGCCTCGCTCACCCCGCTTTTGGCGGGGGTCCACGCGGTTCAAAACGATCCGCCGCAGGGCGGTCAACGGTCGCGTCAAACGCGAATGTACGCGGACATACCATGGTTTTCGGTACGAAGCGGCCAACGCCTCCGGTGAAAGTTGGTCTGGTCGGGTTCGGCGTTGCAGCTTTACCAGATGGTAGCGATCCGAGGTTTGGAACCAACGCCGGAGGTGCCGCATCGGCCAGAGCGTTCCGCCAAAACGCGGCGGCACGTACCAGCTTATTTGAAAATCAAAAAGGAAGGGGCTTCCGTCCTCGCCAACGAGCACATTCTCGCATTTTTCCAGATCGACGTACGCCATGTCGCGTGCATGCATGGCGTCGATGAGCCGGGCCAGGCGCGGATGGAAATCGTCGTTGACATGCATGCCCTTGGCCAGCGGACGCCCCTCGATAAACTCCCGTATGAAGCCGGTATCTTCCCAGGGCTGGATCAGCGCGGGCACGCCTGGAAGATCGTCCAGCCGTTGCAAGAAAGCCATCTCGCGAGAAGCCAGCAACCGTCCGACCCAGCGAAGCGGCGCGCCTAAAAAGCCTGCTTGGCGGCCTACCTTCAAAAGAACACGCTCGCCGTCGCGCTCATAGAGGGAGGTGACAGCGAAGAAATCGTTCTTAAAGGTGCGGGCTAGCCGAAAGGAACGACCGCGAACCTTGATTCGCTCCGGAAGAGGGCGCCGCCCGAGGGCGGTAAGACTTGGCGGGGTCGGCTTGCTCAACGCATCCTTTTCCTGCAACGCTGGTGATCAAACGTGGTCATCGACCCGCGAAACTGGGTATCAGTGGGATTGTAGCCCTACCACGGGTGATTTCCAAGGGCAAAGATGAAGGAACGAGCCCGCACCTGTGACACTTTCGGCGTGATAGCTACGCCGACTTAGAGCCCCAGGCGCTGGCCTGCGGCCCATCCGCGGCAGGAGGTCACCGGGCTTGCGCCAGGTGCTCTGATGTGTGCCCGCCACCGATGGGGTCACGCATACCTCACCCTCAGGGCGGTTCGATTCGTTCCGTCCAAGCGGGTATAAGTCTCCCCATGGCCCGACGCCTTCTGACGATCTCCTTGTTCCTCCTGCTTCTGCTGGTCGGGCTGCGCCCTCTGGTCGCCGAACGCTACCAAACCGGACCAAGCCGGATGGTCGCGGCCCTGCAGGGCATGGAGGATGCGTCCCCGATTTCTACCGTGCTGATCGATCTGGCCATTCTAGTGGCTGCAGCGAGTTGGCTGATCTCGCGGCAATTCGACCGCACCACGCGGTATCGCCGCACCGGCCTGGAATTACCGCTGGTGCTGTTTCTGGCGGCGGGAATCGTCTCCTGCGCGATGGCTGCGGATCAGCGATCGGCCATCAATGCCACGATCGATCTCGTCTGCCAACTTGTGCTCGCGATCACGCTCGTCCAAGTGCTCCGGTTGCCTTGGCAGCGAGCCCTGCTCTTGGCCGTTATCCTGGCCTCGGCGTCGGTACAGGCCGGCAAGTGTCTGGACGACCATTTCAGCGGGTTCGACGACACCTGGCAGTACTACCAGAAGAACAAGTCGGCGTTCTGGTCTGCTCAAGAGGTCGAGCTGGATTCGGAAACCGTCGAACTGTTCGAGCGGCGCATGCTTGCCCGGGAGGCGTCCGGCTTTTTCCCGCACAGCAACGTGGCCGGGGCCTATCTCGTCCTCTGTTTGATCGTGGCACTCGGCGTGCTGGTCGCGGCATTCCGACGGAGCGCGGCGCCCCCGATCGCCGGTCTAGCGGTGGCGGCATTGCTTGCGGTTGGGCTCGGCGCGGCCGTCTTTACGACGAAGAGCCGGGGCGCCTGGGCAACCGGAGCCGGCGGCCTCGGCCTGCTCTGGGGATGGATGTTGCTGCGAAACGGGATGCATCAACACAGGAAACTCGTTTGGAAGGCAGCCTGGATCGGCGCTCTGTGCGTATCCTCTGCGACCATCGGCTACGGCGTGGTGCGCGGGCGATTGCCGGGTGATTCCCTGTTCATTCGGTGGCAGTATTGGGCGGCCTCCGCCTCCATGTTCGCGGATCATCCCATTATGGGGGTCGGGCGGGAAAACTTCGGCAACGCGTATCTGCGGTACAAATCGATCGAATCCCCGGAGGAGGTGAGCAACCCGCACAATCTGCTCTGCCAGTTTTCCACTGAAATGGGTACGGTCGGCCTGATCGCCCTGTTGGCCGCCTGTTTTCTCGTGTCGCGATTGGCGCTGGTCGAACCCGCCCCAGAACCTGATCTCCGAGCCGCGAACGACCCCCGAGCCGCGGGCTTCAGCCCGCGCGGCGCTCCGAGGCGGGCCACCGCCCCCGCCAACGCCGCCGCCGATTCGTTGCATGATCCGCCGGCCCTGAAACGGAGCTTTTGGATTTGGGCGCTCGCCTTGCTCGCAGTGACGCTCGTTGTGCGCCTGCCGCTTACGGGAACCATGGACGTCAACTACCTCTACTACACGACGGTCGTAATCGGCGTGATCTGGCTCACTGCGTTCGTCGCGTTTTCGTACGCGTTGCGCGGGGCTGACGATGCCATGATTTCGGCATTCACCGGCGTTTCGCTTGTGGCCTTTCTTGTTCACGAAACCGTGAACTTTGCCCTCTTCGTGCCGGGCTCGGCCACGACGTTTTGCGCCTTGCTGGCCTGCTGGATCAGCCTGAAGCAACCAACAGAAGGCGACAATCACCTCACCCGTGAGAAGGGCTCAGACAAGGCACTTGGGGCTTGCCTGGCGTGCATCGTGGTGGTCATCTTCCTGGCACTGATTCCTATGATGCAGGCCGGGCGACATCTGGCGCGCGTCATGCCCGCCTCATTTGCCCCGCTTGCGCTGCCGGCCGCCGTGGACGACGCCCGACAACACCTCGACGCGGCGATCCAAAGTGACCCCTTCGATCCACGACCCGTACTACTTGCGATCGACTGGCATCTGCATGTAGCGGGGCTCAACACGCCGGACAGCGCCTCGCATTTGGCACTGGCGGAATCCATTGTGGAATCTCATGAAGCCCGGTTTTCCCGGCTTCTGGGCTTCGCGCGCCGCAAGCTGGCTGTCCTGCTTGCCCTAGGTACTTCCGGTGATGCGGATGCGTTTAATCCGGCCATCCAAGCCGCCTGTGACGTGATCGCGCTGTATCCGTCCGACCCCGGCGGCTACACGTCGCGCGGCGATGCGTGCCACAAGGCCTGCGCATCACTGATCCGACTGGGCGACGATAAGACGGAGCCACAGAAGCGCTGGTTGCGCGATACCCTCGACCTGGCCATCGCCAGCTATCGCGCCGCGCTGGATCTTGACGCAAGCCGACCCGAGTGGGAGCAGATTCGCGGTCTTCGCCCACGTCAACGTGATGACATCCAACAAGCCATCGAAAAGGCACAACAACTTCAAAACAAGTTGGGCCCGGCCACGAATCCTTGATCGGGTTCAACGGAGTGTGCTGTCTCTGGTGTAGCATTACTCCCAAGTGTCGGGGGTTCGGGCGGCCGCGCGGGCTAAAGCCCGCGGCTCGGGGCGTGCGCGAAGCGCCTGCGGAATCATGCGAGCCCTTGCACTAAACCGTCCGGCTCGATTCGGGCTCGGCGCAAGTCGAGAGCATCGCAACGCGCGGAAACGTCCGATAAGAACATCTCAAGCTGGCGCTTAGGTTGGTTCGCGCGGAATCCTGGCGTTTTTGGCTGAAAGAGGTTATGTTGTTAGACTCAACGTATTCGGTGATTCTCTTAGGGCGGGTCGTGCATGTTCTATCCGCGCGGCATGTCAAGGCATGCGCGGCTTTGGAGAGGAAAGATCATGTATTCCGGATTAGCGCCAACGTCTCTAGGATTGTATCGTGTTATCGGTCGCGGCGCAGCGCTCTTGGTTGCGTTGGCCCTTGGCTTTCCCGCCAGCGCGCAAACGGTGACCCAATTGATCGACGTGGCCGGTGACGGCGTCGGCGCCAACTTGTTGCAGTTGCCGGTTGCCGTGGCGCTGGACGCGGCGGGCAACGTCTACGTCGGTGCGACGAGCTCGAGAAACGTATTCCGCCTCGCCCCGGACGGGACCGTCCAGCAAATCATCGGACCCGACGGTGACGGCGCTGGCAATCTGCTCCTGGGCGTGGAGCGGATCGCAGCCGATGATGCCGGCAATGTCTACGTGGCCGGCGGGGTCGGTCAGAATGTGTTTCACATATCGCCGACCGGCGTCATCACCAAAATCCTTGACGAGAACACCCCTGATGCGCAGGGTCACACGATCGACACCCCGACCGGTATCGCGGTGGATGCCGCGGGGAATGTCTTCGTATCGGGGCGATCCAGCCACAACGTCTTTAAGGTTTCACCAGCGGGGGTCCTAACGCAAATCATCGATATCACAGGCGACGGCGCGGGCCACCCGCTGATCGGCCCGGCTGGCGTGGCCGTCGATGCGGTCGGCAATCTCTACGTGGCCGGCGTAAACAGTGACAACGCGTTCAAGATCACGCCCGCCGGTGTCATTACGCAAATCATCGACGCCACCGGCGACGGCGCAGGCCACACATTGAATGGGGCGATCGATATCGCGGTAGACGCGAGCGGCAACGCGTACGTCGTGGGCGTCTTCAGCGACAACGCCTTCAAGATCACGCCCGACGGAGTCGTCACACAAATCCTCTCCCAGATGGATGCGGGGGGGCTGCCGCTGCAAACGCCGCTTCGCGTGGCCGTCGATGGGTCCGGAAACGCCTACGTCGCGGCGGCTGACAGCCACAATGTCTTCGAGATCACCGCAGCCGGCGTCATCACGCAGATTCTCGATGACGGTGGCGACGGCATGGGCAACACATTCCAAATCCCCAACAGCGTTGCCGTGAACGCGGGGGGCATCGTGTACGCCGCCGGCACCCTGACCAACAACGTGTTTGCAGTTGGTCCCTCGGGCAGCATCACGCAGATCATGGACATAGCCGGAGACATTGTCGGCAACCCGCTGATCTCTCCGACGAGCATCGCGGTGGACGGATTTCGGAATGTGTATGTTTCCGGAGCGTTCAGTGACAACGCATTCCGCATCACACCGGAGGGCGACATCGCCCAGATTATCGGGCCGGGTGGAGACGGCGGCGGCCACGGACTCGACTTACCGCTTGGTGTAGCCGTGGACGGTTCGGGCAACTTTTACGTGTCCGGCAAGTCGAGTAACAATGCGTTCAAGGTTACCCCCGACGACGTTGTCACACAGATTATCGATGCCAGCGGCGACGGCATGGGCAACACGCTTGAACTGCCCATGGCCGTGGCGATCGATCCGGCGGGCAACGTCTATGTGGGCGACCCTGATGGTAATGATGTCTTCAGAATCACGCCTGGCGGGGCCATCACTCAAATCATTGATG
>JBHHUB010000147.1:0-9899 GCA_046753625.1 Phycisphaerae bacterium
GTTGTCGGAGAAATTCCAGGACCGGCGCACGGTGGTGGCGGCGAGTACTTATTGCAATTCGTGGGCGTTTGCGGAGTTCGACGGCGGCGATCCCGTTGAATGGATGGCCCGCACGAGTATCGAGATATTCATCAACCGTGACGAAAACACGAAGCAGGCCTTCTTGAAGGAGATGTTCGATCGGTTTGACATCGACGGCGCCGTCTTTCACAACGCCCGAACCTGTCCGAACAACACGAACTCCCGTTTTGGGATGGCTCAGCGCATTCGTGAGGAGTGGAACGTGCCGGTGTTGGTGATCGACGGCGATCTGAGCGATGTGCGTTTCTTTTCGACGGCCCAGACGATGACGAACATCGAGGCGTTCATCGAGCAACTCGAGGAGTATCGGCGATGAGCGGTCCTCTTTTTGTGGGCGTCGACGTGGGTTCCTCGGCGACCAAGTGCGTGGTCATCGACCGAAGCCTGACGCTTCTCGGCCATCATGTGATCGGCTCCGGTCTCGACTACGCGCAGGCGGCCGGCGCGGCGCTGCGCGAGGCGTTGCGTGGGGCCGACGCGTTGGAGGCGGACATCAGGTACTGTGTCGCCACGGGTTACGGGCGCGAGCGGGTGGCGCGGGCGGACCGGCATGTTACTGAAATCACCTGTCACGCACGCGGCGCCAGGCAGTGGTATCCGGAGGTACGCAACATCATCGACATCGGCGGGCAAGATACGAAGGTCATCCGGCTGGGGGAATCGGGGCGGATGATCGACTACCGGATGAACGCGAAGTGCGCGGCCGGTACCGGCACCTTCTTGGAGTCCACCGCCCACAAACTGGGCCTCACCATGGAGGCGCTGGACGATTTGGCGATGGTGTCCGTGCAGCGCGCGGTGATCAACAGCTACTGCACGGTGTTCGCCGGGACCGAGGTGATCGAGCGTATCAAGGAGGGGCAGCCGCCGCAGGATATCGCAATGGGGCTGTTCCGATCCATCGCTTCGCGCGTGACGGAAATGTTGCCGCTGCACGGCGGCTCCGTTGCGACGACGGGCGGCGTGGCGCAGCACTGCCGCGCTTTGATTCGTGCATTGGAGGAGGCGTTGGAGACCCAAGTGTTGTTGCCCCCGATGCCGCAGCATGCCGGCGCGTTCGGGGCGGCGCTATTGGCCGCCGAGGACGAGGCCGCCGAGAGGAGTTCGACAAGCCATGTTGCAAAGCGGTGAGCTAGGTGTCCATCCGCCCGGCGCTTTGGGCGTGGGGTTTTTCATGCACGCGCAAGCGGAATGTCTGATCGGCCGGGGAGGCGACGGCATTACCGGGCCGCTCAAGAAAGCGGGCGTGCTCAACCTGCTCGACGGCGGGCGGCAGCGTGCGATTCCGCTTGAAGATCGGATCTTCGCGAACCTCCTGGAGGCCGACGCGCTGGACCGCATGCCTGAGCTGCTCTTTGTTTGTTGCAATCCCGACCAGCTCGGTCTGCTTACTCAGGAGTTGACCTGGTTTCTGGAAAACCTGGCCGAGCGGGGCCGGCTCAGGTCGATCGACGATATCCGTCAGCGTGTGCCGATCCTGCTTGTGTTGCCCAACGGCATTCTGATGGAGCAAACCGTCGCCACCTACGAGGATCAGATTAACGAGTCCTTGCTCATGGAGCGGTTGCCGGGCGTGGATGAGCCGATGGTGGCCGCCCTACTCGATCGGGTGGTGCGCGGTATTTCGCTGCAGGCGGGGGGGCGTCGCGGTATGGGGGCCGACGCCGTGTATCTGCTCGAGCGCAAGGGGTCGCTGGTATTTGCCGGAGGTGGGGCGGCGGAGCAGTCGCGGGTCGAGGCGATTCTCAGCACGCATCGCTATCCGTTCCATCATGCCGTGGGTGTTCCGGGTACGCGGATCGAGTTCGACAAGGCGATGATTTCGATCGTGCTCAATGTCGGCGGCTTGATCCACGCCGTGAAGCCAAGCGGCGAACTGACGGACCTGCGCATGGGCGATCTTTGTGCCGACGCCACCAAAGCGGACTTCGTGGAACGCGTCGGGCGGGCGGTGTTTGACGTGGGGCAGGTTGCCGGCGCGTATCCCCAGGGCGCTTCGTATGAGGAAGTCTGGGCGAAGCATCGGGCCACGATCATGTCGTTCGCCGGGCATGTTACCAGCTCGCTGAAGGGGTTCCGAGACGCGTTGGCTTCTGGCCTGAACAGCGTCAAATTGTCTTCCAACGAGGAGTGGATTCTTACGCCGCTGAGCCGGTACGCGGCCAAGGCCGGGCTTAAGGATGCCGAAGCGTTGTTCAAGTCGCTCAAACACGATGTTCAGGCGGCCATGGCGCGGGCGATTCGGTATCGCGACAAGAGCGACGAAGGTGAAGATTCGGGAGTTACGCAGATGAAACTGACAGCCCAACGCAACATCACGACCGAGCTGTTCGAGGCGGGATCGGACCACATGGTTGCCGTAGGCACGCTGCTGGACAATGAACATTTGATCAAGCTCGAACTGAGAATCTACCTGCCGGATGAGCAGATCGTTCGCGGCAAGTTGAACATGATCCGCGTGCCGTTTCCGGTTTGCCGCGAAGTTGAGGCGGCCGCGGAGCGGCTGGTGGGTTTGCGCATCGATCGCGGAGTGCTCAACGAGATCACGCGGCGCGTGGGGGGCAAGGTGGGCTGCTCGCACATCAAGGAGCTGGCGACGAGCATCGTCTATTTCGTGGCTTCCCATCTGGTGAATCGGCGCGCGGGGCTGGACCCGACCAGCGTGGAATTCGGGCAGAAATCGCCCGACGAGCGGTTTGTGCTCACCAAGGAATTGCTCGAGGGTAGCTGTCTGGCCTATTGCCAGACGACGTCTCAGGGGCTTGATGAGCGGATCGGTATCAAACGCGTTGGCGAGGTCCACACCAGCCGAATTCCTTTGGGGGACTACGAAGCGTCACTGGGCGTTGTGTTGCGCGAGCGGGCCGAGCGTTTTGGCGACAAGGTGTTCATCAAAACGCGGCGCGGGGATGAGGAATCGACGATCACCTGGTCGCGGTTTGCCAAGGACGTTCGGCAGATTGCGCGGCGGCTGATCGATCTGGGGTTGCGCCCCGGCGATCGGGTCGGCATGATTTCCGAGAATCGGCCGGAGATGTTCCTGGCCGATCTCGCGGTCATGGCGATCGGCGCCGTGACCGTGCCCGTGTTCGCCGGCTACCCAGATCGCCAGATCGCCTACGTGCTCGGGCGTGCCAAGCCGAAGTTCGTGATCGTTTCAGGAAAACACCAACTGGACAAAATCGAGGCGGATCGGCACGCCGACATCAGGAAGTATTTCTCGATGGACTTTACGGATCAGTGCGCCGCGTGGGGCGCGCTTGATTTTGCGGAGTTGCTCGAGCCCGGCGGCGCCGACGAAGCCGAGCTCGACCGCCGGATCGACGCTGTCGGCGCCGACGACCTATGCCTGGTGATGTTCACCTCCGGCACGACCGGACCGCCCAAGGGCGTGCGTTTGTGCCATCGCAACATCATCTCGCAGCAGAAAGCCATCGAGCTGATCTGGGATGTGACCGACCAGGACGTGGTTATGAGCTATCTGCCCTGGCACCACAGCTTCGGCGGTATTTTCGAGAGGACGCTGGCGCTGTACCACGGATGTACATTCTGTCTGGACGACTCGCGCGGACGCGATCTGGATCGCATGATCGCGAACTTCAAAGCGTTCGATCCGACGCTCTTCTTCAGTGTGCCGCGCGTTCATGATCTGCTGGTGACGCGCGGCCGATCCGATCCGGCGACCGAGCGTATCCTCTTCGGTGGTCGGCTTCGATTTGTCTTTACGGCCGGAGCCTCCTTGCCCGCGACCGTGGCCGACATCTACCGCGAGCATCGCATTCCCGTGCTGGAGGGGTGGGGGCTGACGGAAACTTCGCCGAGCGTCACGCTGACGACCCTCGATAACGAATGGCAGAGCGGCTATGTCGGTTTTCCCATTCCCGGCGTTTCCGTCCGAATCGACGACGATCAAGAGATTCTCGTTAAGGGGCCCAACGTCATGGGCGGATACCTCGATGACGAAGAGGCGACGGCCCACGTGCTCGGGCCGGACGGTTGGTTCCGCACGGGCGATCTCGGCGAATTCACCAAGCACGGATTACGCGTCTTCGGTCGCAAGGACGGCGCGTTCAAGCTGACCACCGGTGAGAAGGTGCATCCCCAGCGCATCGAAAGCGTGCTCGTGAACGAATCCCGCTACATCAAGCAGGCGGTGGCCCTGGGCAGCGGTGAGAATTTCGTGGCGGCGTTGGTTTACCCGGCCATGGATGAGCTGGCGGCCTGGGCGAAATCCCGCGGTGTCGGCGATGGTTCGTTGCTGGAGCATCCGGACGTTCGCGCGTTGATCGCGCGGGAGATCGACCGCGTCAACGCGATGATCGAGGTCAAGTACCAGCGTATTCGCCGATTTGTGCTAACCGATCGCGAACCGACGCTGGCCGGCGGGGAACTCACGCCGTCGGGCAAGGTCGTGCGCAAGTCCGTCATTGCGAATCATCGGGACGTGCTGGACGACCTGTTTGCGTCGAAGCCGGGCGAACAGGTCATAGAGATTCCACAAGGTCAGTTGCAAAAGGCGTAAATCGTGAGCAAGAGGAATACCCCAAGCATTGTGATCGTGGACGGCGCGCGAACGCCGATCGGCCTTAAATGCGGCACGCTCATCCGCTTCGCGCCGGAGGATCTGGCGACGCTCGCGTGCGAAGAGGCGATGCGGCGCGGCGGCGTGACGCGGCCGCAGATTGATCTGGCCGTCGGAGCGAACGTCTATCAGTACACGGCGCCGGGCGCTCAGGACATTTACTTTCCACGCAACGTCGCTCTGCGATGTCGGCTGAACGTGGAGACGCCGGCGCTGATGGTGCAGCGCATCTGCGGGTCTGGTCTGCAGACGCTGGTCAGTGCGATGCAGCAGATCGCCCTTCCCGATACGATGGACGACGCCAAGGTGGCACTGTGCTTCGGAAGCGAGGTCATGTCGGCCACGCCGCAGATCATCCGGTCGCCTCGACGCGTGGACAACTTTTGGGAATTCGAGGAGGGCGGCCGTGTTGAGGATTCGCTGCTGACGGGTCTGAACCACGATCTGGCCGATACGAGCATGATGCTTACGGCCGATGAGTACGGCGGTCAGCAAGGCATCACGCGGCAAGCCTGCGACGAGTTCGCGGCTCAATCGCACGAACGCGCGCGAGCGGCGTACCGATCCAGCTACCTGAACGGCGGCGACACCCTGCGCGGACTCTTCGCGATCGACGCGACCGATCTGGGCGGACAGGCCGTGCACTTGGCGCGGGATGAGTGCGTGCGCAGCACGTCCGTTGAAGCCCTATCGAAGCTTCGGGGCATAACGCCCAACGGGCTCGTCTCCGCGGGAAACGCCAGCGAACTCAGCGACGGGGCGGCCGCGGTGGTGCTGGCCGATCGCGAGGTGGCGACGAAGAACGGCTGGTCGACCCGGTTCGAGATTGTCGGATACGGCATCAGCGGAGTGGATCCGCGCGTCATGGGGCGGGGTCCGGTTCCGTCGATCGCTCAGGCGCTCTCGCGTGCGGGCCTGGAGCAAGCCGACATCGCGCTTTGGGAAATCAACGAGGCGTTCGCCGCCCAGTACCTGGGGGTCGAAAAGGAAATGGGATTGCCGCGCGAAAACGTGAACGTCAACGGCGGGGCGATTGCGATCGGTCACCCGCTGGCGGCCACCGGCGTTCGCCTGATCGTCGACCTGATGTACGAGATGAAACGCCGCGGGGTGCGCCATGGCTGCGCGTCGGCGTGCATTGGCGGCGGGCAGGGCGTCGCGGTCGTCGTGCGGAATACTGAAACGAAGTGAGCCTTTACCAGGGTTACGGGATAATGCCATGAGACGTGCTTTTGCCTTCGGCGACAAATCGCTCGAGCCGGCCGTCGCCCGGATCAATGAGATTCGGTGCGTGGCCGTCATCGGCGCGGGAACGATGGGCCAAGGGATCGTCATCGATCTGCTGGCCAAGACCGACTACGAGATTCTGCTGCTGGATATCAAGCAAGAGGCGCTCGACGCGGCTAAGGCCAGGTTGGAAGGCCTGTGGCAGCGCGACGTCAAGGCGATGCGCATGCGTGAGGAAGATAAGGCTTCGTACGCCGCCCGTCTCGTGTGCACGCGCGGGTACGAGGAGCTTGCCCGGGCCGACATCATCTGGGAAGTCGCGACGGAACGAAGCGACATCAAGGCGAGCATCTTCAAGCAGATTGAGCAGGCGGCCGACCCCACGCGGATCGCCGCCGTGTTCTCCAACACCTCGTCGCACACCACGGCGGAGCTGGCCGAGTTGTTTACGTCGGAAGCGTTTCGCGAGAAGCTGCTCACCGTCCACGGCTACTATCCGTTCGAAGCCAACCGGCTCATCGACGTGATGAAGGGCAAGTACGCCTCCCACGAGACGTTTCGGATCGGAAGTGTGTTCGCCGATCAGATTCTCGAAAAAACCGTCATCGCGCTGCCGGTCGATCATCACGGCTACATCACGGATCCGATTTTCCAGGCGATGGGCGCGATCGTGTCGTGGGATGTGACGACCTCGCGGGACATCGTTGAGCGGGGCGGGCTGTGGGAACTCTTCACCGCCAACCCGTTCCTCGTGCTGGATCAGACCGGGCACATGCCCTACACGGAGTCATCCAAGCACCTCGGTGCCGCGCTGCCGCCCACGGATCGTTTGCGCGGGCTGTACGAGCGCGACGGCGCCTCTTATCCGGAATGGATCGCACGCTTGGAGCGTAAGGGGCACACCGGCGTGGCCGCGAGCGAACGCCGCGGATTCTACGCGTTCAGCGAAGGCGACCGGCCCAAGCCCGAAGCCGTGTTCGATCCGCAATCCAATGAATACGTTCCCATCGGTGAAATCTCCCGGAAAGACTACTGGTCCTACTACGAGGCGATGGAACGTGATCGGCTGGCCGGCAAAATCAAAAGCGCCGAGTCGTTGGTCCACGTGGCCTGTGCAGGCGACGCCGGTGGGCAAGCGTTTCGGCGCTATGCCCTGCCGCTGTGTCTCTACGCCCTCGATATGATTCAGGATCGCATCGCCACGCCGGGGCAGATCAACATCGCGACCCGCGCCGGCCTTCGTTTTAAGGTCGGGCTGATCGAGTTGATTGACGCGTTGATCGCTCATCTGACGATCGACGGGCTGATCGAGTTGGTTCGCCGGGCGCGTGACGAAAACGCGGACGACCCCTACCTGGTCGACATGCTGGATGTCGACGGTGCGGCCGGTCCGCGCAAGGGACGCCCCTGTTTGCTTTGGGATATGAAGCGGCACAACTGGCCGCGTTTGCTCGGTTACGGCAAATATTACCGGACGCCGGTGGCCGAGCTCGATCTGGAATCGGGACGGTACCGCGGGTGCTATCTGGATTTGAAGCTGTGCGCGCCTTCGACGAAAGACCGCGTGGCGAGCATCGTGTTCAACAGTCCGCTTCGCGGTAACGTTTTCAACAAGGCCGTCATCGACCAACTGGGTCACGCTTACAGCCGTGTCCTGGCGCTGCACAAGAAGGGGGCCTGCGGCGCGGTGCTGTTCACGGCCGGCGGCGGCGGGTTGCGCATGCTCGGCGCCGATGCGCGTGAGTTCAACCGCGGCTGGTTTGAACGGGAACAGGGCTATGCACCGCTGAGCGAGTCGGACGCGGCCTCTTCCAGTCGCAACGGGGTCGCGCTGTTCCGCCTGATTCAACAGAGCCCCGTGGCTTCGATCGGCGTGTTCGGTGAGAAGTGGGGCGGCGGGGCGGAGTTTACCTACTTTCTGGACCTGCGCTACGACGTTCGGGCGTTTGGGTATGTGTTTGATTCGTTGGTCCGGGCGTCGCGTTGGGAGCAGAAAAACACCTACAACCAGCCGGAGTTGGACTATGCGATCCTTCCTGGATTCGGTGCGGCCGGTGAGCTCAAACGGCTCGGCCTGGGTGATTCGATCATCTTCGAGCTATTCGATCAGGGGTTGACGGCGGACCGCGCTCATCAGGTGGGTCTTTCCAACGGCCTGTTCGATGACGAATTGGAGGCACTACAACGCGGTTTCGAGCGGGCTCGGCAGATGGCCAAGGATGCCCCGTATTCCCGGGCGCTGTTCAAACGGGAGCTGGCGCGAGGTGCCGACGACGAGGCGCTGGCACGGGAAACGGGTGAGACATTCAATCCGGCCAAGAACCCGTTCATCCGGACCGGGCTGTTGAGCCTTTTGGACCGCGGACATCGCGCGCCGAAGATGGATTATGCTTGCGAGGGTGTCCAGCTTCCGGGCTGGCAATACCCCACGGAAAACGGGTTGGCCGCATCGGGTCGGGCGGACACGTCCGCGCCGGCGGGCGAATCGGCCGCCCCGCGCTGAACCAAGGGCCGGGTTGGTCCCGCCGCGCGCAACGACACGACGAGTAACAACCAACGGAGGTCATTGTGACACGAGAAGCCATTGTACAACACTGTCGAGACCTGATCGAACTACTGCCGAGTGAAGCGCTCGCCGAGGCGCGGGCGAAGCATCCCGACATCGGCGGGTTGGGCGTCTTTCCGGTGTACGCGCCGGTGGAGGTCATTCACGCAGCCGGTTTGATGCCCGTCGGCCTGTTCGGCGCGGGCAACAAGATCGAGCTATCGCACGCCGAATCTCGGTTTCAGTCGTTCATCTGCTCGATCGCCAAGAGCACGCTGGAGCTCTTCTTGTCGGGCGTCATGAAGGATTTCGAAGGCGCGGTGTTCAGTTCCATCTGTGACGTCGCGCGGAATCTCTCGAGTCTGGTGGAACGCAACGCACCGGGCATGTTCATCGAGTATTTGCACATGCCACAGAACATGTACAGCGAGGGCAGCGCGGCGTACGTTCGGGCGGAGTTCGAACGTTTCCGGACGAATCTTGCGGCGCATCTGGGTCGGCCCATCGACGACGATGCGATTCGATCCAGCCTGAAGCTCTACAACGAAGTCCGCGGCTTGACGCGCCGGCTCTACACGCATCGCAAGGTGCATCCGACGTCCATCGGGGCGGCCGACCTTTATGCGGTCGTGCAAGCCGGAACGCGCATGATGCCGGAGGATTACGCCCCGATGCTCGGCGACCTCTGCGACGAAGTGCAGGCTTCAGACGCCAAGCCGCGCGACGGCGTACGGGTAATCGTGGAGGGCGCCTTTTGCGAGCAGCCGCCGATTGGGTTGGTCGACGTGATCGAAACGGGCGGGTGTCTGGTGCATGACGACGACATGGCGGTCGGCTGGCGGCTGTTCAATGAAGACGTTCCCACCGAGGGCGATCCGCTTGAGGCGCTGTCGCAGGCCTATCTGGCCAACAGCGTCTATACGTCGGTTCGCCATGATTGCGACAAGCCGAGAACGGCCGGCTTGCTGGATCGCATGAAGGACGCCGGTGCCGAGGCCGTGCTGTTTACGCCGGCTAAGTTCTGCGAGCCGGCGCTGTTGGACTATGTGTTGTTCCGGCAGAAGCTGGAGGAGGCCGACGTGCCACACCTCAAGATCGAATTCGAGGAGAAGATGTGGACGTTTGAGACCACGCGAACCGAGATCGAAACGTTCGCCGAGTCGATGCTGTTCGATTAACGTGCCGCGTTGTGGCACCGATACGCCACGTGGCCAAACGATTAGAGAACCGAAACGCTTTCAATGGCTGGAGCGAAACCTGATGCGAACCACCGTTTCCGAACAAAAGGATTATCGCGGGACCGTCCACGAGCTTTCCCGCAATATCATGACCGACTGGATGGCCGAGCTTAAGGCGGCCACCGACAACCCCGTGCCGTCCGCCTACTTGATGATCAGCGGCAATTGCGTGGAGATTCTGCGCTGCTTCGACATTCTGCCGGTCTTCCCGGAGATCAACGCCCTG
>JBHHUB010000148.1:0-9894 GCA_046753625.1 Phycisphaerae bacterium
CCGTGATGCGGATCAGCGACAGAGACTCCGTGGCTTCGAAGATCGTAATGTCGCTGCCGATGTGCGACCCGGTACAGATCCCATCGACGAGGATTCTCCCCGTGCCCTTGAGGGTCCCATGCACGTCAATCCACCCGCTGGTGATATCGTTCACATTCACGATGTCGCCGGCCATGTCGTCAAAAATGACCATCTGCCCCACGAGATCGTCGCCGGTGAAGTTCACCGATCCGGTTGACGCGAGGGCGTGTATGGTCACCGCTGAACCGGACGGTAGTCCGTTGCCCAGGATCAGATCCCCCGCGGTCCGCGACGTATCATCAAAGTTGACATTGACGGCCGAGCCCGACTCCATGGTCGTGATGTCGATGGTGGTGGCTTGGGCGACCGCGCCCCAGATCTTGATGGCGCCCGCGGCCTTCAGCGTTCCGAGGTCCACGTCGCCGCTTAGATCACCTTTGACCTCGAGGCTGCCCAATGTGAGGATCTGGGTGAAATCCATGCCCAGGCCGGTGTAGTTCCCGCCGATGACGAAGTCCTCGACGTCCTCGGCCGACACCGTGCCACCGACGTTGCCTTGGACTTCCAGGTTCAGCAACCCACCGGAACCACCGGAGTCGTCCACGACCTCGATGTTGCCCGTAACGTTGCCGTTAATCGTTCCGTCTTCGATACTCGAAAAACCGATAAAGTTGACCACGTTCAGTACGATCGACGCGACGTTTTCCGCCCCGTCACCCGTTCCGTTGATGACGGTAAGCTCAAAGTCGTCGCTTAACACCGTGGGGTCGATCGTGATGTCCCCGAGGTTGGCCGGGGTCGTATCCGTCGAACTAGCCTGGGAATAGACGACCCAAGCGAGATTGCCAACCAACAACTCCACGTCCGGATTACTAGCGTCGGAAAAATCCAACGTGAAGTCCGTGCCCTCCACCGGCGTCGATCCGCCTAGCTCGACGCACACGCACGGAGTATTCGTCCCCACGCACGGGCTGTTGCCCGCGCTGTCCTTGCACGTGGTTCCGGCGCGGGCGACGTCGATGGTAGCCATCTGAATGCCCAGCCCGATTAGTGCAACTGCACAAAAACTCACTTTCTTGTTCGCTTGCATAGCTTTCTTCCTTTCACTTTGGTAGCATGTTGCTACTCGTTGGTTCAGAATCGGTTCTCGGCCCCGTTACATCGGAGCCCGCAAATGCGCTTCTTTCCCGTAGCTATCGCGGCAATCTTGCACGTTGCGGCGGCCCTCGCGCCCGCGGAAGTAATAACATCAGAGTTTTTCTCCGTCCCTGAGGATGAAGGGTGGACGTTGGTCATGCGCGAGGGCGAAGTCTTCAGTTGGGCCGACGACGGCGTATATCACCAGGACTTCCCCAGCACTTGCGCGTTGGAAGACGTCTGCGGCACCGAGGCTTTCACTCTTTCGGTCGATGCATTCAACGGGAATACAGCTTGGTTTTACGAATTCCGCGTATCCGCTACGGGTGGCCGATCGGAGATTATAGCTGGGGCGCCTACGAGCTTCTCGGCCTTCAACGCCTTCGGAGAGCTGTATCTTGCGCGGGTGGCAAGCGACCAGGTGAAGCTGTTCCGCGACTCGTCCCTTCCCGTGTTGTTCTTCGATCTGACGCCTGGGATTCTCCATCGCATCCGTATTGAGCTTGACAACTCGCAACCTCCTACGTACGAGTGGTTTATCGATTCGGTGTCCGTCGACGCCGGCCTCGCGGAGGATGTTTTCCCATCCGACGACGCCAGGATCACGTGGCAGGGTCGGACCTGGATGCAGCCCACGCTGAACGCGTGGGACTACATCCGGTTCGGCGATATCCCCATCCCCGCCAGCGGGGACTTCAACAGCGACGGCCAGGTCGACGACTTCGAGGTCTTCTACATCGACGAGTGCATCCAGCGCAGCGCGGCCGGCGAGCCGGCTCATCCAAGTTGCTCCTGGAGCGACGTGAACGGCGACAACACCGTGGATTGCACCGACTGGGAAGTCATCGCGAGCACCCTCTGGACCGGCCCCGCCGACCCACCCCCAATCGCCGCCTGCGTCGTGGTAGAGGCCATTCCGGCCGTGTCCCAATGGGGTGCGCTTGTAATGGCCCTCGTCATGCTTGGCACGGGGGCTATCGTCTTTCGCGCCAATACGCCGCGACGTGTCCGCTGCTGCGCTTAACGCCGACGTCTGCGATACGGCTACCACCGCCATAATCCGAAAAGGCAACTCAATCAGCCACCGTTCAACCATCGGGGCGTACCTTCCACGTTCCCTTTCAACCCATGGCAAGAAAGGGCAAGCGTCGGTCTAGCGGCGTTTGCGCGAAAACAGGAGCGGCCGAGGCGGCGCTATGACGCAACCTTCAACAATCGCTAGCGCCTCAACAACGCACACGCTATGTACAGACAAAAAGCAACCAGCGGCGGAATGATGTTTGCATCGAAATGACCCCCACAACATTGGAGAGTATAGCACGCCACGCGTGTCCGTCACACGCTTTTTTGGCGATCGCCGAAAAAGAAATTCCTGTAACGGAATCGATAGACTGTTTTGCGGCAGTGCTTCGTGTTGATGACTTGTTCTCGCGCATTTCGCTGCGTTTGCCTGGAAACAAATGTCGTCGAATCGTCGAAGTATCGGCCTGTTTTTTGCCTTGGCTTGATTTCGCGCTAAGTGGGTAGATAGAATCGAGACGTAGCAGGGCGTGTTGCTTGGCGAGCGTGCGATACGTGGTTGGGTGCGGGCCGCAATCGGTTTCAGAAGGGCATTTGCGACCGGGCCTTGAAAGATTGGGCGGTGTCACTGGGGTGGCGGTTCTTCGATGTTTCCATCGAAAACCCGTGCAACAAACCCTGGATGGCACCGCCCTTTTTTCGTCCAGCGTGTCACATCCATGACGCTATCATCGAACGAAACCGCGTCCCTACTCACCGCCTCCGTGAGCAGGAGTTTCGCTGCGCCGCCCATCCGATAGGCATCATAACTTTAGCGTCAAAGATTCCCAAAGTCCACTCAAAAGCCGGGTTCTTGCCCCCGTGATGGGCGTTGCGGCGGATTTGGCGAGCGTGGCCGGGCGTGTCCTAATGCGAAACGGAAACGAGCCGAATCCCCACTTCGCCCAGCATCCCCTGTTGATTCTCGGATGACACGCCTCGGGTAGGTCGGGTAACCTTCGGTGGGATGCGTACTTGGTGTTCACGGACGCCCTGGCAATCTGATTCCTTCACCACCGCGTGGTCAGCCTGACGGGATCTGGCGGGACACCAATCCGTGCTCCGGCGAGGAGGATGGCGCGTCCGGGATGCCACCGATCGCGGCCAGGGGTGGTGGTGGCCAATCAGGAGATTGGCGATCCCGGGGCGCCGCGCGGGCTAAAGCCCGCGGCTCGGTGTCGCAGAGCGCTACGCTTGCGAGAAGAAAAAAGGTCAGACAAACCCTAGTCGCGGTCGTGCGGACGTCCTCCTGCGATAGCGGTCAGCGGCGTGGGATCGTCGGAATCTTCGGAATCGCGACGTTTACGGCTTCGCGTCCGCATCCTGATCGTCTGACTCATCGTGGGATGCGTCGTCGGCTGAAGCCTCACCGGCCCCGCCCGTGGCGGCTTGGTCACCCGCATCTCCGCAACCCGTGATCGTTTTGCAATCCGCCAGCCCCAACGCCGCCAGCAGGTTGACCTGAGATTGGTTGTACCGAACGACCGACTCCGCATAACGCAGGCGGGCGATGGTGGCGGCATCCTGTGCCTGCAAGACGTCGAGTGCGGTCATCGCACCGGCCTGCAGATTGAGCTCGCTGAGACGCAGCGCTTCCTCCGCCGCGGCCACCTGTTGGTGGGCCAGACCAATCAACTTCTGCTGCGCCTTGCTCTGCTGCGACGTGGCGATGATCTCTGCGGAAATGCGGTCGATACGGCGTTGAGCGTCGATGGCGGCCTGCTGTTCGATGGCCCGGGCGGTCTTGAGATCGCCGAACGCCGCGAGGCTCAAACGCCAGCCGATCTTGCTCGTGAAATCCTGCGTATCGCCAAATTGATACGTCCGGGCGCCGCGTCCACGCAACTTGTTGCCGCCGCGAGCAAGCCCCTCGCGAAACAGGCCGTTGGCCAGCGGGTTCGACGAAAACGAGCCGTTCGAGCTGAACGGATTGACGATCAGATTGTTCGGAAGACCCCGATCGCCGACCACGTTCTTGGCCGTCCCCCCCACACCACCGTAGGTATAGGACACGTCCAACCCCGGACCAAAGCCGCTCCACCAGGTCTTGCCGCGATCGGCCGCGGCGGCTTCCACGAGCGTGCGCACCTGGAGCAGGTCCGGGCGAAACGCGAACGCGATTTCCAACAGGTCTTGGAGGGACATATCCTCACGAACCAGTTGAAGCGGAGGCAACTGCTTCATCTTCGGAATGAGCGTGACCGAGGCATCCAGCCTCAGCGTCGTCGCCAACCTCACGGATGCTTCGTAGAATCGCTCGATTGCCACAACCAGGTCTTGCTGGCGCTCGGCGAGTCTGGCTTCGGCACGCATTTCGTCGGCTTTAACGCCCGTGCCCGTCGCCTGCTGCAGCTTGCTGATGCGCAGGAGCTCTTTGGCCTCATCGACGCCCTGGTCGGCGGCCGACACGGTCGCCTGTGCCAGTACCAGGTCGTAAAACTGAACCGTGGCCTGCCGCAGCGATTCCATCACTACGGAGTCCGCTTCATGTTCCGCGGCGGCAACACGCTTCTTCGCGGCGATGATTTCATAGATCACCGAGCCCGGATTGATCGCCCACTGAACCGCCACCGTCGCCGAAAAGGAGTTGAACCCGACGTTGAGAATACGACCGTCGGTGTTGACCCGTCGCCCTTCCACGTTGTTGAACAGCGCCGTGGGCACGATCGCGGGAAACGCAGATCCTACCGCCGCCTCAAACCGCCCTTTGTCCGCGACGATCATCTGCCGGGCTTCCAGAATATCCAGGTTGTCCGCCCCGGCCACGCGCAGCACAGAAGGCAGATCGATCGCGACCAATTCCGTATACATCGGGTCCACTGCCGACGGGTCCAACCCCAGCGCGTCGTGGGCCGGTGTTTGGGCTTGGGGCGCAACGGACGGCCGCACCGCAGGCGCGCTCGGCTTGATCGTAGCGCAACCCGCAACGGCCAGGAGCCAGCACGGGAGGGAAATCACGAAAACACGTCGAACGCAACGCAACGGATGACACATCATGGATGAAGGCTCCGGCTAAGAATCAGAGGAGACCGCGGTCACGATCGACCCGGGCACGACCGCGCCGCTCGTGGCCGTAATAACCTGCTCGCTGCCCGTCAGCCCGGAAACGATCTCGGCCCAAATGCCGTCGTCGTAGCCGATGGTAACGGGCTGGTTCTTGGTGACGCCGCCGTCTACCACAAACACGGCCGTGGTGCCGTTGTACGTGCGAATCGCCTTGGACGGCACGACCATGGCCGCAGCCACGACCTGCAGTTCGACGCGAACCCGAGCGTACATGCCCGGCGTGAATTGGTGATCGCCGTTGTCCAAATCCACTTCGGCCCGCATGGTGCGTGTCTTCGGATCGAGCGCTCCGGCGATGCGGGTCACCGTCGCCGCAACCGGGATTCCGCTGCGCGCCCGTACGACGAGTTGTACCTTGGTGCCGGGTTTGACGAACGGTGCGTCGGCCTCCGGCACTTGGAGCACGACCCGAACGCGATCGTCTTTCTGCACCGTCAGCAGCGAAGCCGTCGTGCCTTCTGCGGCCGATCGGACGAACGTGCCTGTGTCCACGTGGCGCCGTGTGACTACGCCGTCAAACGGCGCGCTGATCGTGGCATATTTCATCAGCGTATTCAGTCGCGCCACCTGTGACCGCCCGACCTGAACATCGGCGGCCGCAACGTCGACATCAGCCAAGACCGCTTCATGTTCGGCTTCCGCGCCGGCCACTCGGGCATGCGCGATGGCCAACAGAGCCTCGGCGATGGCCAGGGCATTTTCCGCTTCGTCCAGAACCTGCTTGGGAATGGCGTGCCCCTCGTGCAGCTTTTGCTTGCGCTCAAAGTTGAGCCCGTCCAGTTTTTGCTGGGCGACATGGCGCGCGACCTCCGCGCGGGCGGTGTCCACCATGCGCGCGGCCTGCAGCGCTTTGGCCTGCAAGGCGCGAACCTTGGCCTGCCGCGCCTCGACCCGCGCCGTCGCCTGACTCAACTCATCAGCCATCTCGGGCACGTCGATGGTGACCAGCGCCTGCCCCGCGGTGATGCGGCTACCGATATCCACGCGCACTTGCGAAACATATCCGCTGGCTTTGGCGAATAGATCGACCTGCTCATCCGCCGCGAGCGTGGCGGGCAGATTCAGCGCCCGGGTGATCGACTGAACGGAAGGCGTCACCACCTGCGCGCGAACCGCATGCGTCTTGGCCCCCTCTTGAGCGACCGCCGGTTTCCATGCTAGAAGCAAAAGCGCCGCCGCCAGGCCGCATCCGATCTTCGGACAAGCCACCACCTTATGAACACACCGAAAACTCATCGTAATGACTCCGAATCTACCGCTGCCGGCGCGGTCTCTCGCATCAGCATGACATACATACAGGGAACCACAATGATCGACAAAACCGTGGCCGCGAGCACACCACCGATAATTGTTCGCGCCAGAGGCGCGTTGGCCTCGCCGCCGGCGGCACCGATGGCCATGGGAATCAACGCCAACCACGTGGTCATCGAGGTCATCAGAATCGGACGCAGCCGCACCCACGCCGCATCCGTGATGGCCTCGCGCACCGAAAGCCCTTCGCGCACGCGCTGATTGGCGAATTCCAGCAGGATGATGCTGTATTCCACGACGATGCCCGTGATCATGATCACCCCCATGAACGCGGGCACGCTGAGATTGGTGCCCGTCACCCACAACGCCGCCACGACACCCACCATGGCCATCGGAACGCCCATGATGATGATCAAAGGAATCGAGAACGAACGAAGCTGGGCGACCATGGCCAGGAACACGAGCATCGCGGCGATCCCCAGGCCGGCCGAGAACTGTGTGAACGCCTTGCGCATGGTCTCCGTTTCGCCTTTGATCTTGAACGTGTACCCGCGCCCGGCGTAGTCGCCCCCCACGGCGTAGAAATGTCCGCGGGCATCGGTACCGCGCTCGGGGCCCAACGCCGCCGAGGCCTGCAAACGCCGCTCAATCTCGTCGGCGACCGAGCCCGCGTCGACGCCGGTCGCCACGTTGGCGTAGACGTCGATCACCTTCGTGATGTTGTGATGGTTGATCACCGCCGGCCCCGTCGAGCGGTAGAACTCCGCGACGTTGCGTAGCGGAACGGGCTGCTTGCTGCGCAATCCACTGATCGGAATGTCGCGCAGCGTTTCCAGGGAATCAACGCTCTCCTCGGTATACTGGGCACCGATGAAGTAGTGGCCTCCGCTCGGGGTGATCCAGAACGACGGATCAAACCCGACGCTGGAATTGAGGGCCGTCACCACGTTCTTGATGACGTTCTCCTGCGTGACGCCGAGCTGCGCCGCTTTGACGCGATCGACGTGGATGCCGATTTGCGGGTAATCCATGCGCTGCGCAATGCGAACGTCGGTGGTTCCGGGCACGCCCTGCACGATCGGCAGAATGTCGTTGGCGATCTTCATCGACGTCGTCAGATCGCTGCCGCGAACCTGGACTTGAATGGGCGAGGGCAGGCCGAAGTTCATCGCGGCCGTCATCATACCGCCGGTGTCAAAAGCAAAGTTGACCTGCGGAAATGCCTCGTTGAGCCGCTCGCGCAGGGCGTCGACCGTAGCGAACGTGTTGGGGTGGCCGGACTTGCCCTTGAGCTGCACCAGCACGAACGCATCCATCGGACCGTTGTTCGGCGTGTACGCGGCCGGCCAGTCCATCAGCACACCGATGTTGGATATCAAAATGACCAGATTGGATGCCGCGTCCTGCTCGACATTGGGGTAATCCGGGTCGGGCTTGCCGACCAGCTCCATGATATCCTTCTCAATCTCAGCGATCACGGCTTCGGTGCGTTCGATGCGCGTGCCGGAGGGCAGGCGCACGTTGATCGTAAATTGATTCGAGTCCACCGGCGGAAACAATTCCCGGCCGATCCCCTTCCAGGCTACCAGACCGGCCCCGACGACCAGACCCAGCGCCACCAGCATGACAACATGACGCGCCGCCAGAATCCGACCGAACCACGTGTTGAACGCGGCGCTGCGCGCGTTGCGCTTGGTGTGCGCCCCGTCGTCGCTCGCGCGGCGGCGCAACAGTTTTGCGGACAAGGTCGGAATCACCAGCATGGCGATCAAGTAGCTCGCCACCACGGCAAAACTCACCGTCAGCGCGAGCGGCTCAAAAAGAAACTTCGGGATGCCGGTCAAGAACACCACGGGGAAGAACACGACGATAAACGTGATCGTCGAGACCAGAACCGGCAAGGAAACCTCGCGCGTCCCATCGAGGGCCGCCTGCATGTTGGTCTTGCCCATGTCCAAATGACGCACGATGTTGTCGAGCACGACGATGGATTGATCCACCAGAATCCCGATCGCCAGCGCCAATCCGCCGAGCGTCATGCTGTTGAGCGTATCGCCCGTGTAAAACAGCCCGATCAGCGTCGCCAGGATCGAAAGCGGTATGGCCAGAAGCACGATCATCGTCAGCGGGATACTCCACAAGGCGATGAGCACGACCACGCCGGCGAGCACGGCGCCGAGCGTCGCGGATACTTGCAGCCAACGCACCGACTTGCGCACCGTCGAGGATTGATCCATCACCACGCCGAGCACGAGGTCTTTCGCCTCAGCTTTCTCCTCGCGAAGCTGCGCCCCGATGCGTTGCAGCTTGTCCCTGATGCCCGACACAATGGCCAGCGTATTGGCGCCGGGCTGACGGTAGATCGGAATGTAGGCCATCGCGCGCCCATTGATCCGCACCTTGTTGGATTGAATCTGAAAGCTGTCTTTCACCTCGCCGATATCCCGCATGAACGTGACGGAATCGCCGTTTACCTTGACGGGAAAATCGTTCATCGCGGCCACCGTATCGGGCATGGCGTTGGAGACGATCTGATAGTCAATGTCTCCGATTTTGGCGTTACCCGTCGGGATGAACACGCTCTGCTCCTTGAGCGTCGCGACCACGTCCATAGGCGAGAGATTCCGCGCGGCCAGTTCCATCGGATCGACATAGGCCAACACCCGCCGCAGCACGCCGCCGTAAACGGCCGGCGCGATC
The DNA here is from genome assembly GCA_046753625.1 of Phycisphaerae bacterium. Taxonomy (GTDB): domain Bacteria; phylum Planctomycetota; class Phycisphaerae; order UBA1845; family UBA1845; genus JADFOB01. Next base: position 9,235 of record JBHHUB010000148.1, read on the forward strand.
ACGCCCGAAATGGCCTGCAGCTTGTTTCGAAGCTCATAGTAGGCCACGTCGTAGAGTTCTTTTTCCGACATGGTGGGGCTGGAGACACTGACCAGGCAAAGCGGGACCGACGCCGTGGGGTCAAACGGCATGACCATCGGCGGGATCGTCCCCGGGGGCAGGTAGAACATGTCCGACATCGCGTAGCTGGTCACTTGTGACATGGCGGTGTCAAAGCTGATGTCCTCGCGGAAGAAGTCCTTGACCACGCACACGCCGAGCATCGCCTTGGCTTCCTGATGCTCGATCCCCACGGACTGGCCCGTCCACCGCTCGAGGCGGGACATGATGTCCTTCTCCATCACCTTGGGTGGCATGCCGGGATAGAAGCAGACGACCTGCACCGCCGGCGTGTCGAACTGCGGAAGCAGGTCCGCGGGAATATCCATCATCGAACGGACGCCGATGACCGCTGTGGCCAAAACCAGGACGACCACGAGGTAGGGATTCCGTAGGGTTGTTTCAATCGCCTTCATGTTAGAACGTTACCGAACCGGGGATTCACGCGTGCCGATCGCCTCGCGACCCGCCGCGACTTTTCCAAAAGAAACACTCGATCCGTCCCACACCGCTTAGCCGGGGACTTCGTGCGGCGCGGCCTTGCGCCCGCCACGGCCGCTT
>JBHHUB010000149.1:0-9763 GCA_046753625.1 Phycisphaerae bacterium
TGCTGAACACCGCACGAGGGGCGGTCGTGGACACCGGCGGGCTCGTCAGTGCTCTGGAGACCGGTCGCCTCGGCGGCGCCGGCCTGGATGTGGTTGATCCCGAGCCGATGCCCACAGATCATGCCCTTTTGCGATTGCAAAACGTGGTGTTGACGCCGCATCTCGGGGCCAGGACTCACGAGGCGCAGGAGAGGATGGACCATGTGGTGGACGACGTCATTCGGGTTTTGGGCGGGGCGCGGCCGCGGTTTCCGGCGGCATGACCGCCGCCGCCGGCGCGGTCCATTCCGGCGGAGCCGGCATATTTCGTCCGATCCTGCTTGCAAGAATGGGATTTGAGCGGTAATTATCGCCTTGGTACCATTCCTAAATCGGGCCGCCGCGGCGCGGTTGGTGGCCTGAGATCGGACAGAGCTTGGGTAATCCGAAGCCGGAAGTTCGGCTGGCCGGACCCTGGAAAAAACAACAGGTATGCACATTCTGGTTCTTGCACAATCGGCATCAGCCACAGGGCATGACTGGGTATGGGGCGCGGGGATTGCCTTCGCCGTCATCGTCGCCATCGGGATTCTGCTGATTTATCCCGCCTTGGTCCTCCGCAAGTATGTGAGAATTATGATTCACATCCTTGACGATCGTGCGCCCATTCCCGGCAATGGCGTTTGTGACGGTCACAGGCTTGTCGGTGAGGAAGTCACGTTTCGGGCAGTTGACGGGCACGGGCTGGCCGGGGTTATTGTCCCGCGCCGGAACGACGGACCGCCTCGGGGCATGATCATTTTTGCCCACGAATTCGGAAACGATCGATCCACCTGCCTGCGCTACGTACGGCCCCTGCTCGAGCGAGGTTACGACGTGTTCGCCTTTGATTTCCGCGGACATGGTGGCTCACCCCCGGAGCCGGGCTACCGACCCAGGCAGTGGCCATCCGATCGTGAGCGGGCGGACATGCTCGGGGCGATCGCGTTTGTCGGCTCCTGGCTCGAGGGCGAAGGTCGCAAGAGCGACGTCGGCCTGTTCGGCATTTCGCGGGGCGGCGGTGCGGCCATTCTCGCGTCCTTGGGCATTCCCAACGTCAAAGCCATCGTGACCGACGGGGCGTTCAGCAGCGATACGACCATGGAATACCTGATGCGCCGCTTCGCCACGATTTTCGCCAAGATTCGCATTGTCGCGGAGAATCACCCGCCCACCTTTTGGCGATTCCTTCGCTGGTTGCTGTTTCGCGAGTGCCAAAGGAAATTCGGCTGTCAGTTTCCTGCGGTGCGCAAGGTCATCGTAAAGCTGCGGCGGCGGCCGATTCTGCTGATCCATGGCGAAAAGGACAGCTACATACCGATTGCGCAGTCTCAGGCGCTGTACGATCTCGCGGTCGGTCCCAAGCAGCTCTGGAGCGTGCCCGGCGCGGGACATAACGGCAGTATCCTGGTCGCCCCCAAGGAGTATGGCCGACGCGTCGTCGCTTTTTTTGATGAGTACCTGGCGGAAAAGCCCGCTGCAGAGCACTTGGTTGAGCCCCTGCGATCGGTGATGGCCGCCAACAAGCCCGTCCGCCCGGTCAAGCCGTTTCTGGGGACCCAAGCGGGGGTTCGGGTTCATCGTTCGCCGGGAGACGGGTCGTAGTGCGGTGGTTTCTCTCGCGCGACCGCGCTCAAGCCCCTTCAAGCAGGTTTCAACCATGACAGCACCGGCGGATCTCTCCATCAAGCTCGCGGAGCAAACCTTGACCATCTCATGGCAAGATGGGCAAGTCAGTACGATGCCACTGGCGAAGCTGCGCCGCCTGTGCCCCTGCGCCTCGTGCAAGGCGGAGCGAGAGGAGGCCACCAAGAACCCATTGGCGATCCTCAAGGCGGACCCCACGGACATCCGGGTGATCAGCGCGAAAACGGTGGGGAATTATGCGATCCAGTTGTTCTGGTCCGACGGGCACGACAGCGGAATCTTCGATTTTGGAATGCTGCGGACGCTCGGGGAGGCATGATGCCGGTCTGCCCATCGGCTACTCGCGTGAGGTGGGGTGAGCCTTCTTGGCGCTCGCTACGCCGCTAAACCGGCACCCCGTCGCGCTGCGCCAAGGGTTGCCCGCACCGGACTTTCCCGCTAACCTCCCGGATTCGCGCTCGGTGGTAGTGCTGCTGGCGGCGATGCCCCGGCCTGATCGGGGCCTGTGGCACGGTCGGCTTCGCGGTGGTTTGCCGGTGCCGGCGTTTTTCTGGACGATCACGAGGATGGTTATGTCAACGACGCTAGATGCAATCTCCGAGCAGATTCGGGCGAATCAACTGGATCAGGCCGAGTCGGCGCTCGCCCAAGTGGCGGAGACGGACGAGAATCGGGCGGACGTCTGTTTCGTTCGGGGTTACCTGAAGGAGATGCGATTCGATCGCGAAGGCGCGCTTGAGTGCTACCAGCAGGCGCTGGAGGTCAACGCGGATCATGCCGAAGCCGCGTTTCGCTCCGGATTGCTTTGGGATACGTTGGGTGACGATACCGCCGCCTTGGAGTTTTACGAAAAATGTGCCAGCGCAGAGACAACCCACGTTAATGCACTGATCAATCTGGCGATCTTGTACGAGGAAAGCAACCGGCTCGAGGAGGCTGAGCGCTGCTTGAGGCATGTCCTTTCCGAGTTTCCCGGTCACGTTCGCGCCAGCCAGTTTCTCAAATCCGTGGAGAGTTCGTACAACATGGCGTACGACGAGCGGCAGGTCCGCGAGAAGGAGAAGCACGACGCCATCCTGGATACGCCGGTGTCAGATTTCGAGTTGAGCGTCCGCAGCCGCAACTGTTTGCGGCAGATGAACATCCACACGTTGGGCGATTTGCTGCGCACGACCGAGGCAGAATTGCTTTCGTACAAGAATTTCGGTGAAACATCGCTTAACGAAATCAGGGCGATGCTTTCGCACAAAGGGCTCGGCTTGGGCCAGGGGATCGCGGTGGCAGCGGAGGAAAACGAAAGTCCGAGCAGCGCCGTGGCAACGCTGCCCGAAGGAACCGCACGCTCCATCGCAACGCCCGTCGCGAGCTTGGAGTTGTCGGTGCGATCCAGAAAGTGTCTTCAGAGGCTCGGCGTGGTGACACTTGGCGATCTGATTCAGCATTCTGAAGCTGAGTTGATCTCCACGCGGAACTTTGGTGAAACCTCGCTCAACGAAATCAAGCGAGCTTTGGGGCTCTTCGGTTTGTCATTTAAGAATTCGGGTTCGGAAGGGGCAACCGCCCCACATCCGCCGTCTCAGTAACCCGAGCACGGCCGCGATTCTTCTTGTCCCATACGGGGTCGCCATGGGGCCGGTGGGCGTTGATGCGCATCATTCGGTCGGGCTCCGGCGTGGGCTGCGTTGAGGCTTTCATGGCGATCGGCAACAACGTGCTTCCCTATGCGCCGCTCACGACGGCGTGTCTCTGCCTGACGCTGATGCCCGCGGGTTGCGAACGCGCCGCCCCTCGGATCGAGCCCGCCCAAACGCAACCAACGGAATCGACATCCTCCCCGCTTCGTCCCGTTCACGTCCTTGTTTGCTCGGATGCCGGCCGGTTTCGCATTCGATCCGGATCGAGCATTCTGTTCACAGGATCCGGGGATGCGACCCCGGTAACGCTGGCACCCGATACCTGGCACGATGGGTCGTTGCTCGAGAATGGAGTCCATGTGCTGATCCACGGCGCGCCGCGCATGCTGCCGGCACGCTTCGAGGCCACGCATGGAGCGCCTCTGCAGTTGGATTGCGTTGGCTCGGGAGCCACCGCGCCGGCGCGATGGTATCCCGGTGCGATGGTCTTGCAGGCCGGCGCACCCAACACGCTGGAAATCGTCAACGAGGTCGGTGTGGAGCGGTATGTAGCGTCGGTGGTAGCGGGTGAACTGCCGACCGGCTTCGATCGCGAGACGCTGCGCGTCGGGGCCATTGTTGCCAGGACGTTTGTGCTCGACCAGATGCACCGCCGCAATCGAGCCGGGTACGACGTTGGAACCGGCCAGGGGTCTCAGGTCTACCTCGGTGTTGTCGCAACGCCGGCCGGGCGTGCCGCGCGGCGGGCGGCGGCCGATACCTACGGCCTCGTGTGTACCTGGCATGATGCCGCGGGGGATCATCTCTTCCCCGCGTACTACAGCTCCGTGTGTGGTGGCGTTTCGCAGTCAGCGGGCATGTTCGGCCAGAGCGACGACGTGCCGCCTCTGCGCGGCGGTGTGCGGTGCGACTTTTGTAAGATCGCACCCCAACGGGCGTACCGTTGGGGGCCGGTCGAGATCGCGCTTTCGGAGGTCTATGCGCGTCTCTTGCCCAAGGTTGCACGCATCGCTTCGCTGGGTGGAATCGTCGGTGTGCGCGTTGCCAAGCGGACCCGACACGGCCGGCCGCTCAAGATCCAACTGGACGGCGTGTCCGGGGCATCTGTTGAGCTTCTGGCGGAGCGCTTTCGCCTGGCGTTGGGATCCGCGATCGTCAAAAGCACGCAGTTCGACCTGAGCGTCGATGACGGCACGCTGGTGTTTCGCAACGGCCGGGGTTTTGGCCACGGTCTTGGTCTGTGCCAGTGGGGCGCCGAAGGGCAAGCCCGCGCCGGCAAGAGCGCGGGCGAAATCCTCCGGTATTACTACCCCGGCACCCGGGTGACCCGCGTATATTGAATGGCTGCCACCCGGTTCGCTCACGCCGTGCTTTGCCGCCGCGGAGTGTACACCAGCGTACCCAACGTAACGATGCCCACCATCATCATCATCAGGCCCCACTGCGACATCGTTGGGATGGGAAGCCCTACCGTACAGTCATCCAACAGTCCATCCTGGTCGGCGTCGAGCGACCCGTTGGCCAGCATTTCCTGAAAGTCGATCATGCCGTTGGCGTTGCAGTCGGCCGGCACACCGTCGAAGGCGTCCAGGAACGCGGCGAAGTCCAAGGCGTTTACGTGGCTGTTTCCGTCAAAATCCATGACCTCACAGCCCGGCACGAAAGTCGCCTGGTAGCAAGCCGCCAGCGCGGGAAAATCTTCAGCCGTCACCAGTGCATCGTTGTTGGCGTCGCCGAGCCGCTCGGGCGGATAAAGCTTCCAGGTGAACCCGACCGGCAGGTTGGTCAGCGTTCGCGTGATGTTCCCGCCGGGCCAGGTGGCGGTGACCTCGTCGACCGTCGTGGCGGTATCAAGCCCGACGTGCATGATCAACTCGTTCTGGCCGTTGTAGCTGTTGCCGCCGGCCAGGATTTCGCGGAATTGCCAGACGGATCCGACGCGCGTATCGGTGTTGCCGCCGACGGCGCAGGCGTTGTTGCCCACGCCGACCATTTCGTAGCGCACAAAAGTGCGGGTTTCTCCTTCGTGGTTGATGAGCAGTTCGACGTTGGCGCCAAGACCACCGGGACCGAGGTTATTGAGCAAAAGGTCGAGATCGCCGTCACCGTCGACATCTCCGACCGCGGAGCTGAAGGACGATCCCGCGTTTCCAACCGCCTGGTAGACCGTTGCCATCTCCGTGCAGGGAAACGTGCCCGGATTGCTGTAGAGCGTGTTGTCGGCAAACATGTTGTTGACGTAAAGATCAAGTGTGGCGTTGTTGTCGATATCGAAAAAGATCGATCCCCAGGAGGGACCGCTAAACGCATTTTCGACACCCGCGGCGACGCTCGATTCAACAAAGACGCCGCCACCTTGATTGAGCAATAGCGGATTGTCCATGCCTCCGACGCCGGGGATGTTCGTGCAGTAGAGATCCGGAACACCGTTGCCGTCGAAATCTCCGCACGCCAGCCCCATCGAATCGAGCGCGACATCCGCGTTGGAGGCCGCCGAAATATTGACCAGCGAGCCGTTGACGTTCTCCCACAACTGATTGTTCCGGAAGGGGGCCGCGGCCCCGCGGTCGTTGGAAAGGTAGAGGTCGACATCCCCGTCGCGATCCATATCAAACCACACGGCCTCGAAGCTCTTGCCGTCGTTGTTCACGCCTTGGGCCGGCGCTACGTCCTGGAAACTTCCGTTGCCGAGGTTTCGGTACAATCGATTGTGAAGATTGGCCGTGTTGGCGCCGCCGATGATCCCGGGATAGTTGCAAACGTAGAGATCCAGCCATTCGTCCCCGTCAAAATCGCCCCAGCTTGCGCCCTTGCCGTCGCCCAGGTCGCCCACGCCGGCCGAGACGGTCACGTCCGTGAATTGAAAACCGCCGAGGTTGCGCATCAGCAGATTCGGCAGCGGCGTCGCGTCGGCGTTGCGCGCCGTCTGCGTCAGGTAAATATCCACCAGTCCGTCCCCATCGTAGTCAGCGATCGCCAGCGACGAAGGGGCCTCGAGCGCCGGGATGCCTGAACCGCCCGAGTGGTCGGTGAACGTTCCGGACCCGTCGTTTTCAAACACGCCTACCGTGCCATCTAGGCGTCCCAGGAGCACGATGTCCTGATCGCCGTCCCGGTCGAGATCCGCCATGGCGCAACCAAACCCGAGGTAGCCCGTCGTTTGGGGCGCGGGCTGCATTTCATACACCAGACCGCGCGCGACGGCTTCCTCGGTAAAAGGAACCGAAGCCAGCGCCGTTGGGGACCAGCCGACTAAGGCGCACGCCCCGAGTCCGGCCAGCCAGCGCTTACCGCGTCCGTTTTGGATCCACGAGTCCTTCATATTCTTTCTCCCTTATTGCTCACGTGATGGCTGTCGCGCAGACGCATGCGCGGCGAAGTGTTTGAGACAACAACAAATCCAGCCTGGCGGCGACGAAAAACGGTGGTGCCAACCACCAACAACGCCAACCCGGCGACCATCAGACCCCACGTCGACACGGCGGGAATGGGATCGGGCACGCCGGTAAGCTGATTAATCGTGATGACCCGGTTCGCGGGGATGTGGTCCAGGGTCGTTGTGGTTCCGTCGGGCCATTCAACCGTCACCAGGTTCGCCAAGGGTGCGTCACCCAATCCGAAAAACGCCTCGGCGGGCTCCTGGCCCATGTAGCTTGTGCCCGCCGAGATCAATCGGGACTGGGTCGTGCCGCCCGTTTGGACGCGCACGATGGAACCGACCGCCCGCCTGTTGCCCCCCGGCATCTCCAGACGGACGGCCAGATAGTTGTTGCCGGCGCCGCCGGCCGCGCCCGCGTTGTCCCAAAGCCTCAGCGGGCCGTCCATGCAGACTTGGAGCATGTCGAGATCGCCGTCGCGGTCGAAGTCAGCCGCCAACAACGCGCTGCCCCAATCCGTGTCGTTGAATCCCCACAGGGCCGAACTTTCGGCAAATGCACTGACGGCGTCGCCGGGATTGACAAACAGCCGTGACGGATCGCTGACCCCTTCGCCCGTTCGCCAGCCGTTGGTGGCCGCCAGATCCAAATCGCGATCGTTGTCCACGTCGAGAAACGTCGTGCCCCAACCGAAGTAACCCTGCTCCACCGCCATGGCGACCGAGACGTCGGCGAAGCTGAGCGCCGCGCCGACCGAGTTGTTCTGGTACAGTATGTTGTGCTTGTAACCCATCGGGTCGTTCGGCGGCGTATATATATTGGTGATGTACAAATCGAAATCGCCGTCGTTGTCGTAGTCGCCAAGTACCGCACCCATGTCATTCATGGCGTTGTCCACGCCTGCGGCGGGCGCCTGGTCGACAAATGTATTGTCCTGCTGGTTGATCCAAAGTAGGTTGGCGTCGAAATCGACCGCGAGGAAGATGTCTAGCCACCCATCGTCGTTGAAGTCGGCCATCAGGCACTGGTGCCCGTAGTTGGACACCGAAATGCCGCTGCTGTCGGAGATGTCGTCAAACCCACCGGCCTGGTTGTTCAAGAGCAAGTGGCCGGGGCCGAACCATTGGGCCGTGAAGATGTCCAGGAACCCGTCGTTGTTGATGTCCCCGGCGCACAGCCCGCCGCAATGGTGGGTATCGGGATACACGACCACCGGAGGAATCATCAGCCCGGCCTGCGCGGTCGCATCTTCAAACGTGCCGTCTGCGCGCTGGCGGTACAGCGTGAACATGGAGGCGGCCTGTTGATCGTCGTTGGCGATGAGTAGATCCTGGTCGCCGTCGCCGTCGTAATCCATCCAGAGTGCGACGCGGCTGCTGGCGATCGAATCCAGGCCGACGGCCGCGGCGATCTCCTCGAAATAGCCGTTGCCGAGATTGCGGTAGAGCAAGTTCCCGAACAAGGCCGCCTGGGGAACGAAGATGTCGATGTCGCCGTCGCCGTCGTAATCAACCGCAGTCGCGCCCGATCCGTGCCCCTCTTCGTTTTGATAGGGGCCGATCCCGCGTTCGGTGCTAACATCGACGAACCCGGCGATCACCGATGGCGCGGACAAAGCCTCAAGGACAAGAACACAAACGGTACGACGAATGCCCGTACTTCCAGACATGGGGCCTGCTCCTTTCCCGTCTCGGCCCTCGCACGGAAACCGGCGCGAATCAACACGCCCGGGTCGCTACGTTTCCGTTGATGGGTTCGCCAGGGTGAAATGGGTGCTATCCGCCGAGGCGCGCGACAACGCGACCTACGGCGGTTCAGCCGCAAGGATGTCACGAACTCATCAAGACGCGCGTGTTGGGGTACCCGGCATGTTGCGGACCGGCAAATCCGCGCGGTCGGCCGCGCGGCATGACTACCGGCAATGCGCAACGGATGCTTCCGTCAAGCGCGGGGTAACCCGCCAACTCCAAACCACAAAACGCCACCGCCTCGCCTGCTTTGAAATGTTCGCGGCGAGGGTGCTAGGACCAAATGAAAACGAAACGATTACTTCATCTGTTGTCGAATCTAGTAAGAAACCGTATTTGTTTCAAGTCTTTCCGTCCTTTTCTTGGGGGGTTTTTTTTCGTTTTTTTCCCGCCGCAGCCGCTGGCGAAGCGTTGTAGCCCAGCCGCCATCGGCTGGGCGGTTGCCCAGACACGGCGGGGGGCCGCTGTGCTACACGGGATACCCCACCAAATCAGCGTTGACGCAGCCCTAGCATCGAATGCTGAAGTCGGCGTATTCGCCGAGGAACGTGCCGTCCGTGGACATGGCCTCCGCGATATTCGTGCCCATTTTTTGGCTCAGGGCGAGGTGGAAGCGCTCGATCTCGTCGAGTTCGCCCTCGGCAACGAGTTCCACCCGGCCATCGGGCAGGTTGCGCACGAATCCCGAGACCTCGAAAGCGGCGGCGATCGCCTGGGATATGTAGCGGAATCCGACGCCCTGAACATTGCCGGAGAAATAGGTGGTGCGTCGGATCTTCATGCTTGGGCGTCATCCCCGCTGGAAGCGATCGCGGCTTCAGGACCGATAATGACGGGCGTTTCGGGGAGTCCACGCCTATTTGCGGTACTTCACGAAGTATACCTCGCACCCGTTGTCGCGAAACTCAATCTCGTCGGTGTAGGCCCGCATGAGCATGATCCCCCGCCCATTCGGTACGGAAAGGCGGTCCGGGTGGGTCGGATCTGGCACCTTTTCCGGTTGGAACCCGCAACCTTGATCGTTGACGATGATGGCGGCCCGCTGGTCGTCGACCGAATATCGAACCGTGATTTTCTTCGTGCAATCGCCGTCGTTTCCATGCGAAATGGCATTGGCCAAGGCCTCTTCGAGGGCTAACTTGATCGCAAACACGGCCTTTTCGTCAAAGGCGAATTGGTTGAGCCGTTTCAGGATCGCCTCCTTGGGGATGAAGGTTTGCGAGGCGTCGCTATCGATTTCGCACACCTCGAATGCCGCGTCGCCTGGCCGCGTCGGTTCTTGATCCGGTTGGTCTCGATTCGTCCGGTCTTGATCTGGATGCCGGTCTTGATCTGGATG
>JBHHUB010000150.1:0-9718 GCA_046753625.1 Phycisphaerae bacterium
CGTCGAAATCAACGCGTTCGGTGGTGAGTTGAAGACCTACCAGGTCACCCTTGATCCCGAAAGGTTGGCCGCGTTCGACATACCCGTAGGCGATGTACTTCATGCGCTGGAGGCCAACAACCGCAACGTCGGCGGCGGGTACATCGCCCACCATGGAGAGCAATACCTGATTCGCGGCGAAGGGCTGATCGACACACTCAAAGATTTGGGCAACGTGATCGTCAAGCACGACGACGAGTCGGGCACACCCATCTACGTGAAAGATGTGGGGCGTGTCGAATTCGCCCCCATGATCCGGCAGGGGGCGGTGACCCGCGACGGACGCGGCGAGGCGGTGGTCGGCATCGTGATGATGCTGATGGGTGGGAACGCGCGCGTGGTCGCCAAGGCGGTCGATGAGAAAATCGAGCACATCAAGAAGTTCCTCCCCGAAGGAGTAACGATCGACACCTTTTACGATCGGACGCATCTCGTCAACGACACGATACGAACGGTGGCCAAGAATCTGGCCGAAGGCGGCATTCTGGTGATCATCGTGCTTCTTCTGCTGCTGGGTAACCTTCGCGGCGGATTGATCGTCGCCGCGGCCATTCCCCTCTCAATGTTGGTCGCCTTCACCGCCATGCGGTTCGCGGGCCTAAGCGGCAACCTGATGAGCCTCGGGGCGATCGACTTCGGCTTGATCGTGGACGGTTCCGTGGTGATGATCGAAAACATCGTGCGATTCCTGCACGACCACAAGGATGACGACCGACCGCATGTGGCAAAAGTTCGCGCCGCCTGTCATGAAGTGGCCCGCCCGGTCGCTTTCGCCGTGGGCATCATCATCATCGTCTATGTGCCGATCCTCGCGCTTCGCGGCATCGAGGGCAAGATGTTCCGGCCGATGGCGCTGACGGTGGTCTTTGCCTTGTGCGGCTCACTGGTCTGCGCCCTGACCCTGATGCCGGTATTGGCTTCGTTGTTCCTCAAGAAGGTCAGCGAAAAGGAACCGTTCCTGTTTCAGGCCGCCAAGCGCATCTACTACCCCATGCTGGAGCGGCTCGTCGGCAAACCGAAACGCGTCTTTGCCACAGCCGTCATGGTGTTCGTCGGGAGCCTCGGTCTGGTTCCGTTTCTCGGCGCCGAGTTTATCCCGCGCCTTGATGAGGGGGCCATAGCGATGCAGATTTGGCGCCTGCCAAGCGTTTCGCTGGAAAAATCCAACGAAATCAGCTCGAATGCCGAAGGTGTTCTCAAGGAAGCCTTTCCTGAGATCGACACCATCGTCTCGCGCACGGGCCGGCCCGAAATCGCGACCGACCCGATGGGCGTCGAGATCAGCGACACATACCTGATCCTCAAACCCAAGCATACGTGGCGATTCGAGACTAAGGAGGCACTCATCGAGGCCATCGACGAGACGCTGAAGCAGCGAGTGCCCGGAGCCATCTTCAGCTATTCGCAACCGATCGAGCTGCGGGTTTCGGAACTGATCGCGGGCGTACGAAGCGATGTCGGCATCAAAATATACGGTGATGATCTGGAACTGATGAAGCGGAAGGCCGACGAAGTCGTGCGCTTGATCAAGCGGGCGCCCGGCGCGGCCGACGTCAAGGCGGAGCAGGTCATCGGCCTGCCGACGATGCGCATCCGGATCAATCGTGACGCCATCGCCCGCTACGGAATCAACGCCGAGGATGTGCTCGAGGTCATCGAATCGATCGGCGGCAAGCAGGTGGGCACGGTCGTCGAGGGCCAAAAGCGTTTCGCCCTGCAGGTACGCTTCGGCGACGAGCTCCGCAACGGCCTCGATCGGATCGGCGACCTGAAAATCGCGGGCCCGGCCATCGGAGACGGTCCGCCCCGGCTCATTCCGCTCTCTCAACTGGCGTCCATCGATATCGAGGAAGGCCCCGCGCAGATCAGCCGCGAAAACATCAGTCGCCGGATTACCGTCGAGGCCAACGTACGCGGCCGTGATCTGGCCTCCTTCGTGGCCGAAGCGCAGGAGCTTCTCGACAGCGAGTTCAAACTGCCTTCCGGCTGGTATATGGAATGGGGCGGGCAGTTCGAAAACCTTCAGGCGGCGTCGAAGCGGCTGGCCGTACTCGTGCCCCTGGCGCTGCTGCTCATTTTCGTGTTGCTCTACAGCACGTTCGCCTCGAGCAGGCTCGGCGCGTTGATCTATCTGAATGTACCGCTGGCCATTACGGGCGGGATCCTCGCGTTGTTCCTGCGCGGGTATCCTTTTTCCATCTCGGCCGGCGTCGGCTTCATCGCCCTGTTCGGCGTTGCGGTTCTCAACGGCGTTGTACTCGTTTCCTACATCGTCCAAGAGCAGCGAGAGGGTCTTTCTGCCGTGGAAGCCGCGCGCGAAGGAGCCCGCATCCGCTTGCGACCGGTTCTGATGACGGCCTTGGTCGCGTCGCTGGGCTTTATTCCCATGGCCCTGGCGACCAGTGCCGGCGGCGAAGTTCAGCGACCACTGGCGACCGTCGTGATCGGCGGATTGGTCACGTCAACCCTGCTGACGCTGCTGGTCTTGCCAACGGTTTACAGTTGGTTTGACCCCTTCAAGAAGGAACTCGAAATCTAAAGCAGGCATCGCTTGCCTCATCACAAGATTCGTTGCCATTGCACGGATCGTTCTCCGTCTGGCAAACCTGAGCAGTGTCACACGTTTCCGCACCGTTGCCAGCGCGTAGCCGAGGCCTCTTCGCCGACTGATCGCATGGAGCAACGGTTCGAATCCCAGCCCGTCTCCATCTGATCGGTTTTCGCCGATTGCCGCTTCATGGATCCACGGACCTTTCACGGCAATTCAAGCGACACTGAACGAAACCACTCCGTTGGATGACGCCCTGTAGCACAGCCGCGCATGATCTGGGGCGGAACCAAACGCGATGGGATTGCCGGTCCGACCCGGTCACGATCTCGCGCCCCCGGCGCGCCGCTTGACCACCACCGGACCTGATTCATACTGGTCGAACCGACGCGCGCTGCGACCAAGCACGCCCGGTATCCCCCATCGATGACGGCAAAGCGGCATGGATCAGGCGTGCTCTGGCCGTTGGGTTTCCGCGAAAGGACACGTACCGCGCGAGTCCGGGCGCGGAAAATCATAAATCACCTTAATGGGCTCCGCGCACGCTCCAATGATATATCGTAGAGTGTGACAGGGTAAACGCTCCCACTACAGGTCCAGTCAGCGTGCGGCGTCCGAATAACGCCGATGCTCGATTACGTCTTGCACAGCACCATTCTGAAGAGGTGGAGGAGAAGTATGTCCATGAACCGTCACTATAGTTCAACGACCCTTGTATGCATGTTGTTGCTAAGCGCGGGCTGCGGGTCACCCTCCTTCGTGACGAACGCGGTGACCGACACGAGCGACCTTCTGGCCATGAAGTTGGCGGATTATTCCGGTGCCGACGTGCTGGCCGCACAAACGGATGCCACCACCGAAGACGCCCGAACCGTGTCGCTACCGGTCGAACTGACACAGGACGCGCTGGATACCGCCGTTATTACATTGACACCCAGCGACATCGCCGTGACCGTCGACAACAACAGCACCGCGCGTGCAAACCCCACGAACAAAGGCCGCACAACACACGCCCGTGTCGCGTTTCGGATCGCCGAGTTTCAGGAAGATGCCTGCACGTCCGATCTGACGGTCGGTCCGTTCAAGCTAACAATCGAGGACGGCCGCGTGAGCGTCGATTCCACCGAATGGCCGATCCCGGCCGAAGCGCTCGCCTTGTTGAAGCGGGGACAGTTAGCGCTTTGTGTGGCAACGCAAGCCGACTTCAACGGCACGATCTCGCTGGGCGAGGTGGCCATCGAAACAGGCCGCCTGCACGGTCACGAGGAACGCGTCACGCTCTGTCACGTGCCGCAGGACGGCGAGAATGTGAAGAGCGAAGTGCATGAGGCCCACACCATCACCGTGGGTTCCTCGGCCGTCGACGCCCATCTGAACCACGGAGATTACCTTGGCAAGTGTGACAAGGCTGACGATCAGGACCACCACGAACACGATGACTTCGCGAACGATGACCCCCGGGAGGAAGACGGGCATGTCGAGGCGGGCGATGAAGACAAGAACGGCGACGTGCTCGGTCCGACCGATGACAGCCACGACGACGCCGAAAAGGACGAGGGAAATCCCGTAGAGGAAAACGCCGACGGCAGCGTTACCGATGACACGACGACCGATACCGACGATTACAACTCGGGCGAGCATGCCGACGACGATACGCGTCAGGATGCGATCACAACGGGCCACCAGGATACAGGCAATGCAAGCAGTGCCGGTCCGGCGGACGGGGACAACGACGCGGTGGCCGATAGCCTGGACCAATGTCCAAACACGCCGCCCGGTGAAACGGTGGATGCTGCCGGTTGCCCCTGCTCGCAGAAGGACGCCGACGTGGACGGCGTGGACGACTGCACCGACACATGTACCGGTACGAGCGCGGGCCTGTCCGTCGATGCCCGCGGTTGCGCCGCCAACCAACTCGACGACGACGGTGACGGTGTGATGAACGACTCGGACACCTGCGCGAACACGGCGGCGGGTGCGGCAATTGACGCCAACGGCTGTCACTGCCGGCAGCTTGATACCGACGGCGATGGCGTCGCCGACTGCTCCGACGGCTGTCCTCAAACGCCCGCCGGCGAAATGGTCGACGCCGACGGCTGTTCAACGTCACAGCTAACCGCAACCGTCACGGTTCCCGGTCCAACGGACATCTACCTTGCCGGTCAGCCCGACGGCACCACCGCCACTTGGCCGTTTACGGGTTCTACAAGCAACGCACCTCAGCACTCGCCGGTGATGATCGACGTCTCGGCATGGGCCGGGAAAGCACTTCGCTTCACCGCAACGGGTGTCGTGGTCACCGGCGGCAACAACGCCGCAACGCCTGACGGCCGGACCTGGGTGCTGCGTCCCAACGGATTGAGTCAGGTGTTCGGCCTGACTGCGATGATGGGCTACAAGGAGGGAACATTGGTCGGCGTGTTCCTGACCAACGCGCTACCCACGCCGGGCTTGCTGCCCTACATGTCCACATCCGGCATTACGACGACCACCCCGCTCCTTCAGCATGTATTCGTCATCGGATCATCGAGTCAGGTCGTCATCCCGTCGGGCGCCACGCGGCTCTTCTTCGGCGTGGCCGAGCAGCAGGGACTCGTCATCGACAACAGCGGCAGCTTCGGCGTAACGGTCGAGGCCGTCCCGCATGCCTTGTCGCCTGCGGACCCGCTGGCCGCGACGCGCTTCTACGTCGGTGACCCGAACGACCCCAAGGACGGCATCGGCTGGTTCGACGCGGGGCAGTGGGCGTTCGACTACGACTTCGACGGTCTGGCCGATTTCACGACAACCTTCGGGCAGGCGGGTGACCAACCGGTGGTCGGCGACTGGAACGGCGACGGCTTGGACGAAATCGGCGTCATGGCACCGTCGGCGTTGGGCAATTCATGGATCCTCGACATGAACGGCAACGGCGTGTTCGACGCCGGCGACGCGACTTTCGTTTACGGCGCTGACGCAGGGTCGACGGCCATCGCGGGTGACTGGGACGGCGACGGCGTCTTCGAGCTTGGGTTCACGACGCCTGACAACCTGTGGCATTTTGACTTCAACGGTGACCGTGTGGACGGCGCCGGCGAGGCGCTCGACACACAATACAACCGATCTATCCCTGTGATCGGCGACTGGACCGGCGACGGCACCAGCAATCTGGGGAACATGAACAATGGATCCGTCGGCTGGCAGTTCGATCTGAACGGCGACCGCCGTTGGGTGTGGGGGACGACCTTCGCCGATCAGAACTGGTCATGGGGCAGCTCGGCCACGAACACCGGAGTAGTGGGCGACTGGGACGGCGACGGCTTGGACGACCCGGCCAGGTATCGCGTGAGCACAGGCGACTGGTACTTCACAACACGGACGGGGAAAGGTGTACTGGTCGCGCCGAGCGTGCTCGGCTTCGGTGCAAACGCCACGCCCGTCGCCGGCTCGTGGGCCACCGTTCGCGCTGCTCCCTGAGAACCGGCACATCGAACACCGAGGCTACTTTCACAACCGCCGAAGCATCGCCCGGCCGCACGCCCGTACCCGACCTGAACGATAATGCCATGGGCATGGCTGACGTTGCCGCGGTGCCGGCGTCCTGTCGTATGACGTCGAATGCGAAGCGGGCTGGTAGCGCCAACCCGCGGTCAAACTCGAAACGGCCGCCCCAACGGGCGGTCGCTCCCTTTGGTGTACCCGTTCACGCGCCGGCACACCCGTCAAGGACCCGTAAAGGCCGCCTGAAACGCTTCGACGTCGGCAAGATCGACGTCACCATCGCCATCCGAGTCGAACACGTCCAGACAAAACGTAGCGGACGTAGGCGAAGGAGGCGCCGGCGCCGCACCGGGACCGGAAAGGCAATCGGCAAGCACCGCGTAATCGTCCAAGCCGATGAATCCGTCACACGCCACATCGCCGTCCAAAGCACAGCAGGA
Source organism: Phycisphaerae bacterium (assembly GCA_046753625.1). Lineage (GTDB taxonomy): Bacteria > Planctomycetota > Phycisphaerae > UBA1845 > UBA1845 > JADFOB01. The sequence goes on from JBHHUB010000150.1 coordinate 6,508, forward strand.
ATAGACCTGCAGATCGTCCACAAACCATCCGATCACGCCGTTGCAGCCGTCCAGCCCCAACTCAAACCGGAGCCGGACCTCATCACCGGACCCGGCGATCCCGCTGAAATTGAGTTGCGACTGGCCCCAACTACCGCCCACCGAGCCACCGTCCGTACCGGTAAACGCCGGCTCACCACCCAAGGGGTCGTCGCTCTGAGGCGGCGGGACGAGCGTGCCGTTGTAGGCGTTGAAGTCGAACTGATTCGGCCCCGCGAGCTGCCAGGGGCTGCCGTTTACGCTGACCTTGACGTTGCCCCCATCCCACGTCAGCTCCGTAGCGACCCAGTGATCGAATGCCAGGCGCGTCGGAACCGCACCGGCCGTCAGGGTGAAGGCCGGGCTTTGAAGATAGAGCACGCCGGCCTCCAAATCGGAGCCGCAATTCCCGAGCACCAGATCCGCCGCGAACGCCGCCGATCCGCCGCGATCGTCGGGCAAAGCGCCCACGACCGCCCAATCGGGCGTATCAAACGTCGCCGGGTTCGCCACGTCCCGCGTACCGACCATCCAACCGTCCATGCCTGATTCCCAGTCCTCAGCGAAGACACGGCGGACCTTACCGGCGCCATAACAAAGCGGCGGCGTCGCCGGATCGAGCAACGGCGCAAACGCGCAATGCGTCGGCTCCACACGAAGCTCAACGGCCGCAACCACTTGCCCCACCGCAGCGCAATCCGCCGGGCTGATGATTTCACCGGACAACCCTGCGATCGGCATGTCCGCGCTCAACGCATACAAGTTGACCCCGATCAAATCCTGACACGACTGGATCAGGGCATCTGCGTGATCGGCAAACCCGCTGGCCGGAACCTGGTACACCGATTGCGCTCGCCAGTAAATGTGAAACGCCTTTGTGAGCCCGATGCCGGTCATCGAATAGCCGTTGTACACGCCACCGTCGACCAGCAGCGCGAACCCATGATTGGGGATTCCGGAATTCGTGTGAACGCCGCCGTTATCGAACGTGCTGCACGTGTACTGCGCGGTATCCGATACCTTGCCCGGGTCGCCGTAACAGAGCGGATTCCACATGTCTCGAATAGCGCCACCGAACGCGGGATCGTCCTCGCCCTGAAGCCAGCGCAGCGACGGATCATCGGACGCCACGATCGATACCGTGGCGTTGACTCCGGGAAGCGCATTTCTAAGCGTTTGACCGTCGCTCTGGCCCAACATCACCGCATGGATTAAGATGCCCGGCGCGAATCCGCCCATGTTGAACACGCCGTCCCCCTGATTGTTGACCACAATAACGGCCACCGCCCCGGCCGCCTGCGCGTTGAGCACTTTCTGCGTGAAGGCACATGTGCCGCGATCGACGAGCGCGATGGAGCCCGACGTAAACCCGACCAGTGGCTGACATCCATCTGTCACACTACCGGAACCGGCGCCGTCGTCACCGTCGTCGACCAATTCGACAGCTGCGGTGGCCGTCATCGGCGGCGGCGGATTGAAGTTGGCGCCGCCCACGGCGTACAAACCCGCGATGCCGCCCGGCGCATGCACTTCGCAAACGGGCGGCGCGCTGCCGCCGAACGCCGAGCAGGCTCCGTCGGTTCGCACCGCACCCGGCGTATCGGTACCCGATCCGTTCAGCAAATCGATGACTTCGCCGTAGATGTCCGAATAAGCTTCGTTCAGCGCGCCCGACTGCCACTGATAAATCAGATTGTGCGTCGAATCGGTAAAAGCATGCCCCCATTCATGAGCCACCGTGTCGTCCCCCGTAACGCCGATGCAGAAGTTGGTCGACGTCCCGTTCCAGTTGGCGTTGGGACAATTGGTGAACGGATCATCGTTTACGCTGTGCATGGTGCCGTCGGCGCCGTCCCAGGAAAGAAAGGCACCGTTGGTCGCGCTGCTGACAACATTGTAGGTGTCCTCGGCGAAGTCAATCAGGTTGTCGATGTCGACATCGCCGAACGGCAGCCCGTCCCCCTCCATCCACACGAGAAACGCATCGTCCAAACCGCCGCTGTAGATGCGCCGATCGATCGATTCGTGAATCCCTGTGATCTGATCGACGACGTAACCCCGGTGGGCGTCCACGTAAACGAATTCGCGCACGGCCGCACCCTGCGTGACGAGCACTTCATAGACCAGGTGGTTCGTGCCTTTGACGCCGCGGGCGAGATTGGTGCGAAACACCATGAGTCCGCGCGAAACGGCCTGCAATCCTGCCGCGGCCCCGATTTGCGCCGATACGTGTTGACGCGCGACGGCTTCCGCCTGCTGCGCCGTGAAGTTCGGAGTGGTCTTCACCGCAACATCAGGAATGAACGTGCCGTTGATCGCGATCAATCGTCCCGTTTGATCGACGTGGACGCGAACCAGCCCGGCGAACACGTCAATGCCGTCGTGTACCTGTTGAAACGTCGTGTGCGTGTGGCCGATCGCGTCCGTGACCACCGCCTGCGCAACCAACTGCCTGTCGGCGTGGGTCACGCCCAACAGATGTCCGTAGGCCAAAAGAAAATCCATCGGCGCAGGATTCGGTTTTCCCGGTAGGGCGGGAAACGCGGCGCCGGGCGCCGGCGTCACGAACCTCCCAACGCCCGTCGCGCCGAAACGCCGCACGTTGAGCCCCTGGCTGTTGTCGGCGCCAGCCGCCCGTAGCGGTCCAGCCGCCAACGAAAGACCCACGGCGCCCACAACCAATGCGATCCATCCGACGCGGTCGGCCCGGAAAGTGGACAATCCGCACCCAATCCAGTGCGAAAGAATGTTTGACGCGACACCCGACAGGTAGTTCCGTTGCACGGCAGCACCTCCAATGATTTCGTGTTTTTTCGGACGATCACGGCAGATAGCCCCTACGTAGCATAACGGATCGTCCGACGGGATGCGAACGCCCGGCCAACGCGCGGGGCATAAGGCGCGTGGCTGTATTCCAATAGTAGGCGCGGACCCTGCTACTAGACGCGGACCCTGCACCGCTAGTATGACGGTGCTGGTTTGTCCAAAACGAACCGAACTGCGGGCTTCAGCCCGCGCGGCGTCCCGGTTTCCGGTAGCGCCAAGCCGCTTTGAGGCCGCGCAGGCTGAAACCTGCGGCTCGAAAAGATGGTTCTAGCGCGGTCATACTAGAAAGGGCGCCCGGCCGCCCACTCGCGCCGCTAGCCCGGATTATTCAGGCTTTCCCCTATTTTACGACCTCCTTGTGGGATAA
>JBHHUB010000151.1:0-9653 GCA_046753625.1 Phycisphaerae bacterium
GCTGATTCCATGGGGTGCCGCATGCGGCATGGCGGCCCTCCGCTGTGTCCCGGCACCCACCCAGCCGAGGGCGGCTGGACACCACCTGCCCCGCAAGATAAGCGCGACACAGCACTGGCCTCGCTCCGCCGGTGGCGTCTCCAACAGGCCCTGAGTATAGTTTCCGGCCATGGCAGCGCAGGATACTTTCCTTGAACGAGTACTGAAAAGCTTCGGGTTCAGCGTCGCGATGTTTCTACTCTGGGGCGCGCTGACGGCGATCCGAGGCCGATCGCTCTTCGCCCATTTCGACCGCATGGAACTGCTCTGGGTGGTCTACAACGCCGCTCTTTGTATCCTCTTCTTGATCCGCTCGAAGCCCTCGGTCGTCAGCACAGACCCGATTCACTGGGCGATTGCCCTGGGCACGGCCTTTTCCGGGCTGCTTTTCGAGCGCCACCGGGTGCATCTGGGGTTGGCCTACGGGATCACCGCCCACAGTTTCATTCTGGTCGGAATCGCGTGCGGGGCTGCCGCATTGCTCATGCTGGGGCGCAGCTACGATCTGTTCCCGGCCGTCCGCCGAGTCAAAACCCGGTGGTTTTACGGATGGGTGCGTCATCCGATCTACATTTTCGCCATGGTCGTTAGGCTGGGATACGTGTTGCTCAACCTTTCGCCGTTCAACGTGTCGTTCTTCCTGGTGATCGTCTGGCTGTATGACCGCCGGGCGGCGTTTGAGGAATCGATCCTGGCATCCGATGAACGGTATGCGGCTTATGCACGCCGGGTGCCCTATCGGTTCGTCCCCGGGGTATATTAGCGGACCACGCCTCTCCTGATCGGCGTGGACCGTTTGGAGGCGGAAGGTGCGAATCGGGAGACGGGGGCGATCCGGGATCCGCGAGCCGGCGGCAGCGGCTTTGATGGGTAGTCCCGAGGCCGGCGCCGGGGAGGCCGATTGGACGCAGCCACGCCGCCCCAACCGTCGGGAATCACAGTACGGAACGCGGACAGGGAGCATCTTGAAAAACGGGGCGAATATGCTACAAAACTGCCGCGTTAAGGGCCGTAGAGTGGGTGGAAACCCAAGCGATTCACCCGGCGCCGGCACCCGCGGCCCGGATGGCATCGCCCGGTTTCCTTGGAGTGCATGACCGTGGATGCAGCACAAACCAAAGCACTTCACGAGCCTACCCAGAGCAACCTGCTCCCGTTGTTTATCAATCTCGCGGCGTTCTTGGGTGGAATCGCCTCTTTGGCGACGGGTTGGCCGAGTGACCACTGGGCGTGGGTCGTGTTTGCCATCATCTGGCTGTCCTATTTTCAACACACGTGGATGACCATTTTCCACGAGGACGTCCACTACTCGCTGTACCGCCGTCGCTGGCACAACGTCCGCAGCGGCATCATAGTGGGGACCATCCTGATGGTGCCGTTCTCCGTGTACCGACAGATGCACCTCGGTCACCACAAACGCATGAACCAGCCGGACGACGCCGAGTTGTGGCCCTATTGCGACCCGACAAAATCACTGACGTTCCGCCGCGTGTTCGTTTTCTTTGATCTGTTGCTGGGATACCTGACGGGCGTGTTCATTTACAACCGAGTTTTCTTCCTCAAAGATTCTCCCATCAAAGACCCCGCGCTGCGGCGTCGGATTTGGCTCGAGTATCTCTTGATTGTCGTGTTCTGGGGTACAATCTGGACGTGGGTCGCCGTGACCGATAGCTGGTGGCTCTTTGCCAAGGTGTATTTGATTCCCGCTTTTGTTACCGGCTTCTTCCAAGCCGTTCGCAAGCTGACCGAACATCTCGGGCTTCCGCTGGGCCACCCCATGAAAGGGGCTCGCACGGTGATCGCCAAAGGTGAGCTCGGCAAAGCCGTTGCCTACACCAGCTTCGATATTTCCAAGCATGGCCTGCATCATCAGTTTCCCGCCATGCCCCACTACAACTTGAAGACGGCTTTCTCGCTGGATGAGGATAAGCTTGCGGACGCTCCGATCTTTTCGAGTCATTTTGCGGCCATATTGGACATGTTCCGATGCCTGACCAACCCCGGAATCGGGGTAAACGCCGTGGGCGCGGCCCAGCCGGCGACCGCCGATGGCGGCTGATCGCATCCGACCTCATCCCCAATGCCCCGGTGAACCCATGGATCGTCACGAACAACCGCTGCCGGAACCTTGGGCGTTTCCCGGCCTCTTTGACGTCCTGGTTCGCAACCCGAGGCGGTCTCGGCAGGCAACCGACGCGCTCGCGCTGGCTCAACTGAAGCGGCTCTTGACTCATGCCTACACCAACGTACCGCTGTACCGAGACCTTTGGAACGAAGCGGGCGTGGCGCCGGATGATCTGAAGGAACTCGCCGACCTAAGGCACCTGCCCATGGTCGACAAGGATGCGATCGTGACGGCCGGCGATCGTGCGATGGATCAGCGGCTGCTTGGCATCGATCTCGACAGCATGAGCACGAGCGGGACGTCGGGACGGGCGATCACGCTCAAGCGCACGACGCTGGAGCTGCGTTTGACGCGCCGCTCCTTTCTTCGGGCGCTGCTCTACAACGGCGTGCGTCCGTGGCAGCACACGGTCACATTTGCCAGCACCTGGCTAGCCAGCAAGAAGGGAACGATCGTCAGCAAGATCGCCAAGACCGCGCATATCCTCCCCACCGACTCGCTCGACGCTCAAATCGAGCTGCTGCGAACGTTTCGCGCCGACAACTTGATCGGGCAGACCGGCGGGCTCTACCTGCTCGCACGCGAGCTACTGCGTCGAGGCCAATCGTTTCCACTGCGCACGCTCGTTCCAACCGGGGCGACGCTCATGCCCGAAATGCGCCGGACCATGCGCCAGGCGTTTGGCACGGAGCCGCGCGACCTGTACGGCGCCATAGAGCTGGGCACCGTCTCCTGGCAAGGCCCGACGGGCGCCTACCACATGGACACCGATCGCGTCATTGTTGAAATCGTAGACGATCGCGGCACCCCCCTACCGCCCGGTCGGTCGGGGCAGGTCGTGTGCACATCCCTGTACGGCGCCACCATGCCGCTGATTCGCTACAAGCTGCTCGACGTCGCATCACTATCGACCGAGCGGCCGACGGGTACGATTCGTTTCCCTGTGATGGGGCCGGTCAAAGGCCGGATCAACGATTTCCTGCCTACGCCCAACGGCGACCTGGTCTCCCCGCACTTCCTGTACCACATATTCGACGGCGTCGGCGGCAGCCCGGTGAAGGAGTGGCGCATCATTCAGCATTCGCTCCGCGAGTTGACCTATGAGTACGTTCCAGAGCCGAACTTTCGGCAGGCGGCCCTCGAAGGCGGGATGGAGACGATCCGCCGCCGCTTCGGCGCCGACGTCAAGGTTGCCGCGGTGGAGGTTCCGAGTGTGCCCATGACGCCCAACGGTAAGCGGACATGCATTGTTTCCAAGCTGCACCGCGACCAGATTTCGGGGATGCGTCCGTGGGACACCGAGGACGAGGCCGGCATGTCGGACGAGTTGATGCACGCGTACTCGGGGCAGCCGCCGAGCGGGATTTGAAGATTGGGAAGATTGAGGACTGAAGATTGAAGATTGAAGATTGAAGGTTGAAGATTGAAGGTTGAAGATCAAGAGCCGAAGGTCGAAAGTCGAAAGTCAAGAGTTGGTGGTTGAACGTCTAAGGTCGAACGCGGTCCCGGAGGGACCGAGGATTGTAGCCACAGGTGGAGCGGCGCGGTCGCGAAGCGAGCCGCCGCGCGCCCCGTGGAAACGTACGCACACACGTTTCCGCCCCGGCAGGGGCGGAGGAAACGCTCGACTATGCGCTCGATCCGAACCGCACACTTCAGGAAACGTCCCCCGGGCATCGCACGCGATGCGATCGACTCGCCAGCGTTATTGCGTTTCGTGGCGATTCGATCCTCCAACTTTCTCCTTCTTGGTGCGTTTGTGTCTTGGTGGTAGGTACCCCGCATGGGTCCGTCGACGCGTTCCTGCCCTGGCGGCCGTGGAGTGCCCGAGATGCTGATCCTGATCGGCGTATTCTTCGGTGGCTTGCTCGTGTTCCACATCTTGGAGCGGTTCGCGCCGATCTACGCTACGTCGCGCAGCGGCCCAACGCGGCCCGGCTACCTCGCGGACTTCACGGCGAGCATCATCAACGGGCCGGTGCTCTCGTCGCTGACCAAAATCGGAGCGATCTACCTGGTGCTCTGGCTGCCGCGGCTGAACACGCCCGGCATGGCCACCTGGCCTTGGGTTGCCCAATTCGCCTTGTTCTTGCTGGTTAACGATTTCGCCCGCTACTGGCTGCACCGCATCTACCACAAGTACGATTTTCTCTGGCGGATGCACCGCGTCCACCATACGGTCGTGGAGATGGACGCGTTGTCGTCCTTTCGGATTCACCTCGGCGAGACGCTGATCAAGTACGGTGTCATCGTGCTCCCCTTCTACCTGTTGCACGTGGATCGCTCCGTGATCATCCTGTACGGTTCCATCGACTTGCTCAAGGGCTTCTGGCACCACGCCAATCTGCGAACGCGCATCGGCCCACTCAACTACTTGCTCAACTCCGCGGAGCTGCACTGGTGGCACCACTCCACCGAATCCAAGGGCATGCAGGCCAACTTCGGCTCCATCTTTTCGATCTGGGATTGGCTCTTCGGCACGCTCTATTACGACAAGCATCACTGGCCCGAGACCATCGGCGTGCCCGGCATGGAGCACTTCCCGGAAACCTACCATGAACTATTCACAACCGCGTTTTGCAACGACGAACAAGCCAAGAAACGATATGCCGATGACGAACCGCAACGTTCGCCCGCGCCGGACGGCCCATCTCCTTTGGACGTGGCGGACGCGATGACATCGAGATAAGAAGAGTTCCGAAGGTCGCGCGGCACAAGCCGCAGACTATGAAGCCTGGATCGTTAGCGAAAGCCAGCGCTGGCACGTTACGATCATCGGCTCCCCCACCTCCGAGAGGAGGTAGGCCACCCGCCCAGGGACAGGGGCCGGCCGCCCAGCCGAGGGCGGCTGGGCTACACGGGTAACCCGTGATAAGGTTATGCTGTGGAAGTTCATAAGATCATCCAATCCTGCCGCGATGCCGTGGAAGCGGGTCGCGAGCGGGGCCAGATCGTCGGGCTGGTTCCGACGATGGGGGCGCTTCATGCGGGACACCTTTCGCTTATCGAGGCGGCGCGGCGCCGCTGCGACCTGGTCGTGGTCACGCTTTTCGTCAATCCAACGCAATTCGGCCCGGGCGAGGATTTGACCGCGTACCCCAGGGATTTCGATGGGGACGTCCGCGCTTGTGAATCGGCCGGGGTCGGCATGCTCTTTGCGCCGACGACGGACATCATGTATCCCGGCGGTGAGGCCACCACGGTTCACGTCGCCCGGCTTACGGAGCATCTTTGCGGAGCGTCGCGGCCCGGCCATTTCGACGGAGTGACCACCGTTGTTACGAAGCTGTTTCACATCGCGCCGGCGCATCTCGCGTTTTTTGGGGAAAAAGACTACCAACAACTGGTCGTGATCCGCAAGATGGCGGCCGACCTGAACATGCCCATCGAGATCGTCGGCTGTCCGATCGTGCGTGAGCCGGACGGGCTGGCGATGTCGAGCCGAAACGCGTATCTGAATCCGGATGAGCGCGGCCGCGCTACGGTGCTGTTTCGGGCGTTGACGGAGGCGCAAGCACGGGTGGCCGAAGGCAACGTCGACTCGGGAGCCGTTCTGGATGGATTGCGTCGAACGATCGGTGACGCGGGCATGATCGAAGTGGAATACGCGGAAATCGTCGAGGCGAGCACGCTAACGCCGCTGACGATCGTGGATCGCCCCGCGCGGATATGCCTGGCGGCCCGGCTGGGACGCTCTCGGTTGATCGACAACGTGGCCGTGGACCCACCGGGAGATGCAGGATAGGATGTTGGTTTTAATTTTGAATATTCAAGATTGGAAGATTGGAAGATTGGAAGATTGGAAGATTGAAGGTTGAAGATTTGGCTTGGCGTCCGCACGGGCTGAAGCCCGCGGCTCGGGAGAGAGATTCTGCGGCTCGCGTTTTGTGAGATTCGTGGAACGAGGTGTTTGTCACGCTGATGTCCGACGTACTTGTCACGCTGATTTCATCGTGTCGCCCACGTCCGAAGGACATGATTCCATGAAAGAGGGGCACCCGCCAACGGAAGAGGATCGGACGGCCAGCGGCAGAGGATTTTTGGAACTGGAACGAAGGATCGGCGCGCACGCCCATGCACCCTAAACTGCTAACACTCCCCGGCGGTCTGACCGTCACGACGTACGGGTTCTTTCTGATGATCGGCTTCCTGAGCGCGGTCTGGTTTGCGATGCGCCGCGCCCGCCGAGTCAAGGTGGACCCGGACCGCGTCTTGGATCTCTCCTTCTTCGCGCTGATTTTCGGAGTGGGCGGGGCACGCCTGATGTACGTCATCCATTACTGGCGAAGCTCGTTCGCCGACCAGCCCAATCAGCTTCTGGCTATTGTGGACATCCGCAACGGCGGGCTTGAGTTTCTGGGCGGTTTGCTCGGCGCTTCCGCGGCGATCTTGACCTATCTGCTGATCACGCGGCAGTCGATCCGGCTTTATTTGGATATTCTGGCTCCGGGGGCGATGTGGGGGCTGGCGTTTGGGCGGCTGGGCTGTTTTTTCAACGGCTGCTGCTTCGGCGGGCTCTGCAGTATGGCCGCAGCTCCAGTGGACGCGGCCGCGCCGGTTTGGGCGGTGCGGTTTCCGTTTGGCGGCCTGGCGCACATGCGCCAATGGGAAGAGCGGGAGGTGGCCGTTCCCGCGGAACTCATCGTGACGCACGGCCTCGGCGCTTCACTTCTACCTTCGGCCGCCCTGTCGGACCCCTACGAGAAACGTAAACGCATCCTCACCGCGTACGATAATGCCGTCCGCGCAGTGGCACTGGCACGCAAGAACGAAGCCCCCGCCGAAGAACTCAAGCGTGCCGAAGCCGCCTTGGCGGCCGCGGATCGTTTGTTGACGGACAACCATCTCAAAGACCTCCGCCGAGCCCTTCGGTATCCGTCTCGGAAAGAACCGAAACGCACCATAGCGCTTTCGGAATTGGAGGCTCTGGCGAGCGCCTCACGGAGCAAGCCGGTGTACGCGACGCAGCTTTTCTCAAGCATGCATGGGTTTATTCTGTCGCTGTTCTTGTCGTGCGTGTTCTACATACGCAAGCGGCACGGGGTGGTAATCGGCCTGTTGTTCTTGATGTATCCGCTGGCGCGCATTCCGCTTGAGATCATCCGCGCCGACAACCCGCACGACGTCGGCGGACTGACGATTTCACAGTCGCTCTCGCTGGCGATGTCGGTTGGTGCGCTGGTGTATCTGGTGATTCTTTTCAAAGCACTCCCCGAGCGGTCGCCCGTCATCGCAACCATGAAACCTGTGGTCGAACAGAAGCCTACGGCGTAGCGGTCGATCGGCGGGTTGTCCACACAACGCCCTGCAGGCGTCAAGTCTGCAACGGAACGCACCGACGCAAGAGGCTTGCCGAGCCCGCCACGTAAACCGTGAGACCGGTTCAGGAGGTAACGGGCGACCGTTTGACGGTCATCACCACGTCCGTGCTGAATCGCCCCAATTGCGAATCGCAAGGTAGCGACAGCCTTGGTGTCGACTTGGACTGCAGCACCTTCAGGTCATGCCCGGCGATGACGCTTGGAAGCGAGATGCTGACGTTAAGGCCTTTCAGCTTGGCCTTGGCTCCTCCGGCCACCATATTGGCCAGTTCGCCCAGGGCATCCGCGAAGTCATCATGATCCCGAGAAAGCTCAGCGCCGACGAACTTGCTGGCGATCGCGACGGCCGTCTTCACCGGGAGGCAGAGTGCAACGCTTCCGACGGCATCGCCGGAAAGCCCGATGATGGCCGAAACGTCGGCGTTGAATTCCCCGTTGGCCAGCAAGCACGGTTTGCTGATGAGTATCTCCGTTCCAAGCATCGTCGTGAAGACGTTCTTGATCGAAGCCATAAACGGATTGATGAGACGGACATCCATATTGCAGTCCTCTTAATGGACCCGTACTCGATCCTCGTCACGTTGCTCCGCCGGCACGGAATGACGCGGCAGGTACTTGCGAATCACAGCGATCAATTTCTTTCGATCGACCGGCTTGGTAGCATAATCGTCGCAGCCCGCGGCCATGCACTTCCGGCGGTCGCCGGCCATCGCATGGGCCGTCAGCGCGATGATCGGCCGCGTGTATCCTTTCTGACGCAAGAGGCCCGTCGCTTCGTAACCGTCCTTCACGGGCATTTGCATGTCCATCAAGATTACATCGAAGGGCTGCAGCGGGTCATCGGATCGCCTCGGGTCTTGTGCGGCCAACGCCAGCTCCACGGCACGTTGTCCGTTTTCGACTACGGTAACGCTTGCTCCGGCCTTTTTGAGCAGATAGGCGATCAGACGCTGGTTGTCCGGGCCGTCCTCGGCGAGCAGGATACGGGCGTTGAGTTGGTCTGCGTCCGCCTTAGGCGACGCGGCGACTCCGGGCTTCGCCGAGGAGGCCATCAGGGGATTGTCCAGCATGATTACACCGTCCATCGAACCGACCTTTATGGTGGCGCGAAAGCGGCTGCCCTCGCCGGGCCGGCTCTCCACGGTAATGTCACCGCCGAGCATTTGGGCCAATCGCTTGCTGATGCTGAGCCCGAGGCCGGTGCCGCCGAACTTGCGTGTGGTTGAAGAATCGGCCTGCGAAAACGCTTGAAACAGCCGCCCCACCTGCTCGGGGCTCATGCCCATGCCCGTGTCGAGCACGTCAAACTGCATGCACGGCCCGCCGGCGGCCTCTACTAAGCGGATGATGAGCCTCACTTCGCCGGCCTCGGTGAACTTAATGGCGTTGCCGATCAGATTCACGAGTATCTGCTTGAGCCGCGTGGGATCGCTTTCGATCGTCTCGGGAATGGGACCGTCGTACTCTATGTTGAAGGTTAGGTTCTTGGCGTCGGCGCGGACCTGCATCAACGACTTCACTTCGGCGACGACTTGCGTCGGTGCGCAGCTCATGCGTTCGACATTGAGCTTGCCCGCCTCAATCTTGGAAATATCCAGGATGTCGTTGATGATTTGTAGGAGGTGCTCCCCGTTGCGGCGGACCGTGTAAACGGCGTTCAGCCGATCTGAATCTGAGAGGTCCGGATCAAGCATGGTTTCGGTGAAGCCCAGGATGGCCGTCATCGGCGTTCGGATCTCATGGCTCATATTGGCCAGAAACTCGCTCTTGGATCGGGTCGCGGCTTCGGCCTGTTGCATGGCTGATTCCATCAATTCGTTCTTGATCTCAAGGGCATGGGCGTACCGGTCGAGCTTTTCCGTCGCCCGCAGTTCCCGCTCCCTGGCGGCTTTGCGCTCGGAGATATCGCTGATGCTAAGCAACGTGCCTGTGCGCCATCCCGCATCATCGAGGATGGCGGTGGCCTTGGCCGCTCCCGGAAACGGCCCGCGGTGTTGCGCGACAAGCTCGAGCTCACCGCGCCAGTCGTCGCCCTGAACCACGGCCTGAAGAAGCTGATCGGCGAGGGTCGGATCGGTAAAGATGGCCTTCCAGTCTCGGCCGGCGGTGTCGTCGATGGACCACCCGAACAAATCGTGAAAGGATTGATTGGCGTATGTAACGCGATC
>JBHHUB010000152.1:0-9569 GCA_046753625.1 Phycisphaerae bacterium
GACGACCCATTCAGGGTCGAAGAGAGTGGGGGGTGCGGTGACCGTGGGTCCGCCTTGGGCGGACCCACGGCTACTGTAGGACAGCCTTTCAGGCTGTAGGAAAGAACGGTGTTGGAGCCGCCGGAAGTGTGTCATGCACGCGCCGGGAAATGGCGGGAATCGCGGATTGGGGGGATGAGGGCAGGTGAATGGAGGTTTCTCCGCCCCGCTGGAGTGAGCAAGGCGCGCTCGGACGCGGGGCCGCGCGGGCTAAAGCCCGCGGCTCAGGGGTAGAGCTTGCGCGTAGGGCAGGCTACGGGGTAGGGCAGGGCGCTGCTTTGTTGCAGGGTCCGTCCAAGCAGAACCTGCGACGAAGCGTTCGCCTGCCAAGGGCAGTGCGGACCCCGTTGGCAAGGGAACGCCCCGCCTACGGCGGACCAACCCCCTGCCCTACGCGCCCTTGGTGCAGGATGAGAGGCTAATGCCGCACGGCGTGGGGGCTGAGGTCCGCGGCTCGGGGAAGGAGACCCTCCGGCGGCAGGGGCGGACGGCGGTGGCGGTTGGTATACAGAGCCGTCGCCTTGGCGCATGTTTGATCCGTGTGACCGATCCCGATAGACTCGCCCGGTGAAAACGCGGGTCCGTGGCGGTTGGCCGGGCGGTTGCCAAGACACAGCGGAGGGCCGCTGTGCTACACGATGAGGTTACGCATATGGCGTTGAAATCCAAACCAGCTCGGCGATTGACCTTGGCGGTGGCCCTTACGGGCGTTGTGGTTGCCACCCACGGCTGCGCGGCCACGGGTCGATGGATCATGGGCGGCTGGGTGGCGGATTACGAATCGGCCGAGCAACGCGTGCGCGACACCGACCGGGAATTGCTCATCTATTTCAAGGCATCAAGCCAACGCAAGACCGATTCCGTTGAAGAAATCCTCGACAGCGCCGCCATGAAGACGACCCTTCGTGGCTACGTTAAGTGCAAGCTCTTCCGAACCCACGAACCCCATCGCCGGTATGTCAAGCAATACGGCGTGCAACGCGCCCCATCACTGATCCTGGTTCATGCCGACGGCACGTACCATGCGACTTCCACCGTGTTTTCCCGAGAGGATGTTAAGGCGTTTCTGGCTCAATCCGATTCGGCCGGAGCCACGCCCGACGTCAACCCGCACCTTCCGCGCGCCGCCTCCTATCGATGGGTCCGGCGAATTGAGGCCGCCCGTCAGGAGGCCGACCAAACCGGCCAGCCCATTCTCTACGTTTTTGTCCGCCCGATGACGCGGGATTGGAAAAACCTAAGATCGCTCCTTAATCGCCGAGAAGTGTTCCTGCGAACCAAGCGTATGGTCGCCTGCCGCCTCTCATCCTGGTCGAAAAACGCCCGAAAGCTCGCCGAATCCCTCGGCATCCGCGATTGGCCGGCGATCGCCATTTGCCGGCCGGACGGAAACAATGACATTCTGGAACGACCGGCGGCGTACGAGCCTATCTGCCGCTTGGCCGACGCCAACTTGAAGCTCCACGATGAATCCGCAAGCCCCCCAGTATCCAAAGCCTCGGCCGCCGGACAGCCCTGAGCCCGTCGGAGGCACGGCGCATCCGGCCGCCTGGCTTAACTGGCCCAATCGCATCACCATAGCGCGGATCATTCTTGTCGTTCCCTTCATCATTTGCCTGCTGAATCTGAATCATGGCTGGGCCTACTGGCGCTACGTGGCCATCACCATTTTCGCCGTAATGGCGATCAGCGACGTGCTCGACGGCTATCTGGCCCGGCGCCTGGCCGAAGAAACGGCGTTGGGGCGTTTTCTAGACCCGGTTGGCGATAAGCTGCTCGTCGCAGGGGCCGTGATTCTTCTCGCGTTTGACGCCACCGGCGTGCCGGGCTTTCCGCTGCCGAGCTGGGTGGCCGTGGTCGCGATCGGCAAAGATGCCCTCACCGTACTCGGATTCGCACTGGTTTACGCAACGACAGGCCGTTTCTTTATTCAGCCGAGGGTGTTGGGAAAGACGTGTACCCTGCTACAATGTGTGACCGTTGGGTTTTGCCTGCTGGGTCCGGATCTGCCGGGGTGGGTCCGGCCGGCTTGGCCGGTGCTCTATGGGGCCGCCAGCGGGCTGGCCGTCGCGGCGACGGTCGACTACCTGGCTTTGGGAAGCCGGTTTGCATCCGCGTGCCACGCACACAGTAATGAGAGAATCCATGACTAAGCCCCCATTTGCTCCCATCGAGCAAGCGTTCGACGATCTCAACGAAGGTCGGATGATCATTCTGGTCGACGATGAGAACCGCGAGAACGAAGGCGATCTGGTCGTCTCGGCTCAGAAGATCACGCCGGAAACCGTCAACTTCATGCTCAAGTACGGGCGAGGCGTGCTCTGTATGCCCATGACCCGACAACGGTGTGAGCAGCTCAACATCCACCTGCAAACTTCGGAAAACACGACGCAATTCGGCACGGCGTTTACCGTAACGGTCGATGCGCACAGCCGCTTCGGCGTGACCACCGGGGTCTCCGCGTCCGACCGTGCCAAAACGATCGAGGTAGCGGCCGCGCCGAATACGAAGCCCGCCGATCTCTCCCGCCCGGGGCATGTCAATCCCCTGATGGCCCGCGACGGCGGCGTGCTGGTCCGCGCGGGGCAGACCGAGGGCTCGGTGGATCTCTGCCGCCTGGCGGGCTTGACGCCGACGGCGGCCATCATCGAGATCATGAACGAGGATGGGTCTATGGCACGATTGCCGGATTTGACCGAATTGGCGCTCGCGCACGACCTGCACATCTACACCGTGGCGCAGATCATTGAGTATCGGATGCAGCGCGAAGCCTTCGTGGCGCGGGGGGTTACGACGAAACTGCCCACGCGGTTCGGTGAATTTACGTTGATCGAGTTTCACTCCCCCGTGGACGCGGAACCGCACCTGGCCCTTTGTGCCGGCGGCGTGGGCGCGCTGGATGCCGATGGTCATCCCATCGTGCATGATGAGCCGGTGTTGGTGCGCGTGGAGTGTGAATGCATGACCGGGCACATGTTTCACTCGCTCCGTTGCGATTGCGGTCAGCAGCTCGAACGGGCGATGCAGTTGGTCCAAGAGCGCGGCAAAGGCGCGGTAGTCTATTTGCGGCAGGAAGGGCGCGGTATCGGTTTGCACAACAAGCTGCGGGCGTATCAACTTCAGGATGAAGGTTGGGATACGGTTCAGGCCAACGAGAAGCTCGGCCTCCCCGCCGATCGCCGCGATTACGGCGTGGGCGCTCAGATCCTTCGCGATCTCGGTTTGCGGCAGTTGGAAATCCTGACCAACAATCCCAAAAAGGTAAGCCGCCTGGAAGTCTACGGGATCACCGTGGCCAAGCAAACGACCATCGAAATACCGCCCAACGAGCACAACGAGCGCTACCTGCGCACCAAACGCGAGAAGCTCGGGCATATGCTCAAGGATGTGTAACCATCGGCACCGACCTACCTCAGCCGGTCCACCGCCGCCATGAGACCTTCGACTTTCGACCTTCGACCTTAGACCTTAGACTGTCCCCCATGAGTTCGGTTGTTCTTCTTGCCGGGGCTGTTGGGTTCGTTTCGTCCGCGCTGGCGACGGTCGTCGTCCGCGGCGTGGCACGGCGCA
This sequence comes from Phycisphaerae bacterium, assembly GCA_046753625.1. Lineage (GTDB taxonomy): Bacteria > Planctomycetota > Phycisphaerae > UBA1845 > UBA1845 > JADFOB01. Next base: position 3,610 of record JBHHUB010000152.1, read on the forward strand.
TCGGATTCATCGACCGCCCGGGTGGGCATAAAGGGCACGACACACCGATCGCGCTGGGCGGGGGCGTGGCGCTCTACCTGGCGATTTGCTTGCCGCTGCTGGCGGGAACGTTGCTGGCCTGGATGGCGGGCGACGGCGGACCATCGGGCGCATGGTTGCACTGGATTCCGGCGCTGGTGCTCGCCCATCTCGAAGGCGTGGCCTCCAAGCTCCCGCAAGTGCTGGCGATCGTAGCGTGCTGCACGGTTCTGCTGATCGTCGGACTGATGGACGATCGCACGCCGCTGGGGCCGGCGCCCAAGTTCGCCGTGCAAATCGCGGTGGCGCTGTTTACCGCCGCGGTGATGGGCATCCGCGCGGGCGAGGCGTTGGGGCCGATTCCCTCGGTCGCGCTGACGGTCTTTTGGATCGTACTGATCACCAACGCCTTCAACTTCCTCGATAATATGGACGGGCTGAGCGCGGGCGTGATGACGATCGCGGCCGTCCTACTCGCGCTGACCGGCTGGCAGGCGGGCCAGATCTTCGTGCCGGTGCTCGCGTGTGTGATGGCCGGCGGCGGGCTGGGGTTCCTACTGTTCAACTTTTCGCCGGCAAGCATCTTCATGGGCGATGCGGGGAGCCTGGTGATCGGCTACTTGCTTAGCGTGCTGACGATTCTGACGACCTTTTACGATCCTGCGCAGGGCACCCGACCGCTTGGCGTGATCGTTCCGTTGGTCGTGCTGGCGGTGCCGTTGTACGACGTGACCAGCGTGGTCATTCACCGCATTCGCGCGGGACAAAGCCCGCTGGTCGGCGACCGTCGCCACTTCTCGCACCGCCTGCAAGGCCGCGGCATGAGCACGCGGGCGGCCGTGGGGACGATCTATCTGGCGACGCTGGCGACGGGCCTGCCGGCCATCGCACTGCCGCGGGTCGATTGGCCGATCGCGGTGTTGCTGCTCGTGCAGTGTTGTTGCGTCGTCCTGATGATCGCGATCCTGGAACACACGGGCGCCAACGCAGACGCACCTTCGCCGTAGCGGCGATCCGGATTCCAGTTGCCATCCATTTGGCCCCCAAGTACATGGCAGCCGAGCATGTGACCCCCGAACACACGACACCCGAACCGCGGGCTTTAGCCCGCGCGGTCTTGCGGATGTTGCCAACGATGTGGCCTCTTTCCGGCGCGCGTCCTGCTCCCATCGCCGCGCAAGCTGAAGCATGCGGCTCGGGTTGGGGTGGGCATGCAGTTCAGGGTTGGAGCAAACGTGCGGCTCGGGGGAAAGAGCCGCTTCCTGATGCGCGCGGTTCGGACGCCCAGGCGGACACCGCGGGTCAGCGAGGCTTGGCGCTGATGCGGATCAGACGACGCGGATCGAAGCGAAGCTGTGGATAGGATTCGCCGTCCAGCAGAATGGGCTCCGCCTTGCGATCGATCGCCGACAGGATGCGACCGGGCTCCGATCCGAATAGGATGAGATACGTCACGCGCGGATCGGAAAACGCATTCGGATCGACGGGCAGGCCATCCGGATCGAGGCTGACATAGTCGATGGGAACGCCTCGGGTCGGATAGTAATCAAACGCGATGCGTTCGAGGGCCTCCTGCTTGGGATAGCTCTTGTGGTCCACCGCGAGAACCACTCGCTCTTGCTGGGTATCGACATGTTCGTTGAGAAAGGAAACCAGTTCGCGGAATCCCGGCTCGTATTGGGCGGATTGCATCACCCATTGGGGCGCCGTCTGAATGCAGAACACCACGGCCAGGATCATGGGCCATCGCCGGCCCATACGACCGGCGATCAGTAGCGGGACCAACGTAGCCGGCACCGCCGAGGGAAGCAGATACCGCGACACGAGCAGCGGCGCACCCGCCAGCGAAATCGTAAGCAACCCACCCCAGAACACGACAAGCCAAACCAGCAAGAGCCCGACGGGATCGCCCGCACCCGTTGCGATACGCTGCCCAATCCGGTCGAAGAACCGACCCGCCGTGCCCAAGCGCGCCATGAGCCAGAGCACGATCGACGGCAGCAACACCAGCGTCAGCCAGAATCCGCCGAACGAGGATCGTGCGAATGCCCGCACGACCGTACCCGGCGTGAGTTCAGGCACCCACCCGAGCCCCTGCAACACCTGAGTCTTGGCGCAAAGGAAATGAACGGCCATCGGCACGCATAACATCACCGCCGCGGTCAGCACCAACAGGTTGAATTGCCCGCCGGTGCGCTCGCGTTGTTTCCGAAAAACGGGTTCGAACCACAAACCCTGCGCGAGCAAAACAAACCCCGTCAGGTAGTGCGCGTGGAACGCCAGGGCCGTTGCGAGGACATACGCAATCCCAAGCGGCGCGCGGCCCCGTCGAACATCGCAGCGGACCACCAGCAAATGCCAGCACGCCATGGACACCGTGCCCAACATGAGCCACAGCGTGTACGGTCGGACCTCCTGACTGTAGCGTATCTGCAGGGCATGGCAGGCCGCGATCAGCGCAGCCGCCAGAGCGACGCGCCGGCCACCGGTCTTGAGGCCAAGCCAGGCCATAGCCGCGATGGCTCCCACCCCAAACACGGCCGCCGGCGCACGCAAGGTCGCCTCACCGGCAACCCCCACGTCCGAAATCATGCGGAGGCATAGTTGATAGAGCGGCGGGATGTTCAATTCCGGTTGCCAGTTCAGGCTTTCGAAAAACGGCAACCGCGCGGCATGCCAGGTCGAGAACTCGTCTTGCCAGAGTGAGCGCACGCCAAGCCCGCGAAACCGGAGGTAGGCGCCCAGCAGCAAGATCAGCGTCAGCGCGACGCAAAACACAGCCGTCCGCGATCGACGCGGCCTTGAATCATCCCGGCACAGATCCGCAACCTCACTGGTCATGCACTACTCGTTGGAAAGGATCGTGGCCGGTGCCACGGCATCGTCTAATCGGATTCCTCGATCGGCAGGGAGGATGTGGCGGGCGTTTGTGCGACACCACCGCGATCGTGGACCGCATCATGTTGCCGCTGGCGCACATGCAGCGCCAGCAACCCAACCAGAACGAAGAGCGTGCCGCCCGTCCAATAGGGCAACGCCGGGCCTTGATCGTAAAGCCACCCACCGACGACCGGCCCGACGGTCCGCGCCAGCGAACCGAACCCCTGCCCGAGCCCGAGCGTCCCGCCTTGATGGTCGGCCGCCGCCTGGCGCGAGATCAGCGCGTTGAGGTTGGGTGTGGTGATGCCGTTGCCGCAGGAAACCGGCACGCACGCGATCAACAGAAGCGGCCAGGCCGGCGACTCCGGCCCCATACCGGCGACCACCGCGATGAGCAGAAAACCGGAGGCGGTCACAAACGGTCCCACCGCAACGAGCCCGGCCTCACCGAATCGCTTCGCCAGCCGCCCCACCAGACCGCCTTGGACGATGACCATCATCACACCGATGTAGGCAAACAGCAGCCCGATTCCGGACATGTCGAGGTTGAACTTGTTCTTGCAAAGATAGACGAAGCTGACCTCTAGCAACACGAACGAAAACATAGACGTAAAGAGTATGCAAAACAGCTCGGCCAGGCGCGGGTGCCGCAAAGCGGCACCGAGCGCACTGAGATCAAGAATCGATCCGCGTTCCTTCAGGTAGTCCTTATGGACGTCGGGCTCATCCATCTTCCACCAGACCAGCGTCAGCGCGACGAGCGAGATCACGGCGGCTCCAAACGCCGGCCAGCTCGTGGCCAGCCGCTCTCCCTGCACGACCTTGCCCAGGATGTACAGCCCGGCCCCGATGCCCGGGCCGATGACAAAGCCGAGCCCAAACGCCGCGCCGAAAAAACCCATTCCTCGGGCCCGATTCTCAGGCGTCGTCACATCGGCGATGTAGGCTTGTGCCGTAGCGATGTTGGCCCCCGTGATGCCGTCGAGGATGCGTGCGGCGAAAAGCATCGGCAAAGACACGTACAGGTCGGCCACGCCGAGGAGCACGTGGGCGACCACGCTGCCGGCGATGCTCAGCAGCAACACGCGCCGGCGGCCCACGTGATCCGACCATCGGCCCAAGATCGGGCTGAAAATCATCTGCGTAAATGAAAACGAAGCGAGCACCAACCCAAGCGTCAGACCGCTGGCACCGAATCGCTTGGCGTAGTCGGGCAAGAGCGGGATGATCAACCCGAAGCTGACCAGATCAACAAACGCGACGAGCAGAATAACTTTCAGCGAGGCGGATTTCATCAAGCGCTCCTGTGGGCACGCACGGCGGCGCACGAATGTAGTTATGCAAAGAGCAAACCAAAAAAGCAAACGACCGCGCAAACCCCGCAAGCGGCGTGGCACACGCCCGGCGCCACCGCACATCCGGCAGCGCCCCCTCCCATCATCGGCGTTCGACGGCCCCAACGCTGCCCCGCGTCCCCACTCCGACCGGGCCGACACCTTGACGATGACGACCCGCGACCCGTCGCCCCGTCAGCTTCGCCCGCTTTCGAGGTTGCCCGCCGCCCACACCGTTAAAGTGACGGTGTATTTTCAGAATTCTCAGACAAAATGGAATTGATTCGGAAAAGAGCAACATTTCCTGTTGACAGCCCTGGGGCGACCGCTAATATGCGTAGCTCGCCGGTCAGGGGGGTTTCCTCCGATCGGCGGTGTTCTTTCACAAGTGAACAGGGTTGTCGTCGTGAGATTGTGGGATCTCCGCGTGGCTGTGCTACGTTGTGGTCGATCTGCATTGCAGTTTGGCTTCATTGGCCATGTGGGGTGAACGCGTCACCGTCTCGATTTCCGAGCGGTGCGCACAAAGAACAGTCGGTCCCAGCCAGGGGCCGGCCTCTTCCAATCTTACGAGCGCTAATGTTTGGAAGAGTCAATCGTCGGATTCTTTCGCTGCTCCGTTTTGCGGAGCGGCGTCTAAGGAAACGAAAATAAACTGAAGAGTTTGATCCTGGCTCAGAACGAACGCTGGCGGCGTGGCTAAGGCATGCAAGTCGAACGGACCTCGCCCTTCGGGGCGAAAGTTAGTGGCGAACTGGTGAGGAATACATGGATAACGTACCCCGGACACGAGGATAGTCAGTCGAAAGGCTGAGTAATACTCGATGACCCCGCGGAGTCGCATGGCTCTGCGGGCAAATGCTCCGACGGTCCGGGATCGGTCCATGTCCTATCAGCTTGTTGGTGAGGTAACGGCTCACCAAGGCAACAACGGGTAGCGGGCGTGAGAGCGCGACCCGCCACATCGGAACTGAGACACTGTCCGGACACCTACGGGTGGCTGCAGCAACGAATATTCCCCAATGGACGCAAGTCTGAGGGAGCGACGCCGCGTGCAGGAGGAAGTCCCTCGGGATGTAAACTGCTGTCAGGGGTTAGGAATCAATGACCAGCCCCAAAGGAAGCACCGGCTAACTCCGTGCCAGCAGCCGCGGTAATACGGAGGGTGCAAGCGTTGTTCGGAATTACTGGGCTTAAAGCGCGTGCAGGCGGAATATCAGGTGTCTTGTGAAATCCCCGGGCTCAACCCGGGAACTGCTGGGCAAACCGGTATTCTTGAGGCAAGTAGAGGTGACTGGAACAACTGGTGGAGCGGTGAAATGCGTAGATATCAGTTGGAACGCCGGAGGCGAAAGCGGGTCACTGGGCTTGTTCTGACGCTCAGACGCGAAAGCGTGGGTAGCAAACAGGATTAGATACCCTGGTAGTCCACGCCGTAAACGATGCGCACTAGGTATGAGAGGTTCTGACGCCGATCGTGCCGAAGCAAAAGTGATAAGTGCGCCGCCTGGGGAGTACGGCCGCAAGGCTAAAACTCAAAGGAATTGACGGGGGCTCACACAAGCGGTGGAGGATGTGGATTAATTCGAAGCAACGCGAAGAACCTTACCTGGGTTTGCATACTTGGATGCTCTCCTGGAAACAGGAGTAGGCTGCCTTCGGGTGAAACTTGAACAGGTGCTGCATGGCTGTCGTCAGCTCGTGCTGTGAAGTGTCGGGTTAAGTCCC
>JBHHUB010000153.1:0-9504 GCA_046753625.1 Phycisphaerae bacterium
GAAACGATGGTGTGACCTGGGAAGCGCCGGTCGGGCTCGGGAATCTGAATTGGATTCGTGGCGTCGCGGTCCTCGATGACGCAGCACGCACGATCCTTCTGTATGCTCGGGGGCCGGTGTCCAACTATCGCCCGGCGGTATTCGCTTCCGTGGATTACGGTCGGACTTTCGCGATCCGCTGGCAGGCGGCCACCGATTGGAGCGGGTACATGTGGGTGCCGCGCGTCGGAGCGGAAGCTGCGGGGGCGGTGTACCTCGCGCATCAGGGCCAGCTTCGCCGGTGCGACGACGGCGGGTTTTCGTGCCCGGTGGTCGGCACGATCGACTCCGCGGGCACGGAAGCCATTTTGGCCGGCTCGGAAGACGGGGCGCCGCGGCTGTTTGCGGCCGTGAAAGTGGGCACCCAATGGGGATTGCGACGTTCCGACGATGCTGGCGCGACTTGGATGTTCGTGGACCCGCTCGATGATTTCTACGGGACGCTGTGCGCTTCGATCCACAACCAAGACGTCATACTCTACGGCGGTCTGGATGCCCATCGATCCGTCGACGGGGGACAGACATTTGGCACCATCAATGCCTGGTACGAATACTACGACAACCCGGAGTTCAAGCTGCATGCGGATATTTTCGGCCTTCATTGCTGGCCCGATCCGAGCAACCCGAACAACGAAGTGTGGTACATCGGCACGGACGGCGGCATCTACCGCAGCATGAATATGGGCACCAGCGTGCAGAATCTTTCACTGGACGGCCTGGGCATCAGCCAGTACTACTCGACACTCACGTCCAGCGACGATCCCACGCTTCTGGTCGCCGGCGCCCAAGACCAAGGCTATCAGCGCGGATTCGTCCAACCCTCCACCGGCCCCGGCCCCTCGACGCCGCTGACCCAACTGATCAGCGGAGACTACGGCCACTTAACATCCAAAGACGGCACCCACAATGTCGTCTACTCCACCTATCCGGGGTTCGTGCTCATTCAAGAGGGAGCCGCGAACCCCGTGTTGTACACGGCGTCGTTTCCGGACGGTTCTGCGCACGCGTGGCTTCCGCCGGTGGTGGCGGACCCGTTGGATCAAAACAGCTTCTTCTTCTGCGCGCAAAAGCTGTACCGGTATGTCCGGGCTGGCAACAGCTGGATACCGACCACGTATTCCAATCAGGACTTCGCGATCGGCAGCAGCTCCTATCTTTCGGCCTTGATGTTCGCCCCGTCCGATCCGAATCGAGCCTATGCGGTGACCGATACGGGCCGGTTGTTCTATTCGACCGATCGCGGTGTAACGTGGGCACAGAGCAGCAGCTCCGCGCCGTTTCAACATTATTTCTACGGCAGCGCCATCGATGTAAATCCGAACGACCCGTTGGAAGTGGTGGTCGGTGGTTCCGGATACAGCACAGCGGGCGTCGTACGTTCGGTGGACGGTGGGCAGACTTTTGCGCCCGAGAGCAACGGGCTTCCGCAAACGATGGTGTACGATCTGGCGTTCGCTGCGAACACGGGCGACGTATACGCAGCCACCCATGCCGGCGCCTACCGGTGGAACCGCCAGGCCGGGCTCTGGTCCAACATCATGTCGAATCAAGCGCCGATAACGGTCAACTGGTCGGTGGAGTCCGTGGAAGGCGGTAGCCTTCTGCGTTTTGGAACGTATGGCCGGGGCGTTTGGGATTTTAAACCCGGGGCCGTTTCGGCGCCGCGCCCCGAAGACGGCCTGGGCGTCAATTGCCAGATCGATTCGGATTGCGCCAACAACTCAGTGTGCCTGGACCACCGCTGCTACGTTCCTAAGAATCGCTACGTTTCGCTCGACCCTTCGGACGGCAACGCGGGTCGGGATACGGCCCGGCGGGTAGCCATAGACCTCAACGGCAACGACGCGTTTGATGCCGGCGTTGACGAAATCCTCGGGTGGATGGGGATGCCGATCGCCGTTACGGTGGCCGGCCCCGAGCCGAGCCCGCAATGGTTGTCGCGGATCGACAACGTCCCGTTCTACCTGGACTGGACGACCGTCGGCGGTGGGGGCGGGGCGACGGTGCATCTGGGGGACTGCCATGTTTCACCCGGACATACCTACCTGGTGCAATCCATCGCCCAACAATCGGACATCGGCGATGAAGCCGCGTACAGCGGCGCTGCGGCCTTGCCGACCGCAGCACTCTGGGGGGATGTTACGGGGAGCGGCAACCCGGCCATGCCGCCGGACGGGGTCGCCAATCTGGCCGATGCGCAGTCCGTCGTGTTGGGCTTTCAGTCGCAACAGACCGCACCCAAGGTTTGGCTCGATCTGGAGGGCCTGGGCAATCCGGACAACGCGCCGGATTTCGGCACGATCAACATCGCCGACATTCAGCGGGCCGTGCAAGGGTTTCAGGCCGCTGCGTACCCCTACAGCGATCCCTGCAGTTGTGCCGGATTGGCCCCGTGTCCGTAGGCGGTGGGGCGGCGCCCTATCGGCGGTAGCGATCCTGGCGTTGCGCCTGTGGTCGGGGTGTTACGGCAACTTGGCCACTTCTCCCAGGATGGCGTTCCAGGTGGGTCGGGCGTGGATCAGCATGGGGAAGATTTGCCGGACGATGCCTTGTTTGTTGATCAGGTAGGCGGTGGTCCGGTCGTAGCTCTTGGTTTTCTTGCGGCCCAAATCGGCGACCACGTGAAAGCGGGGGGTTGCTTCCAAGGATTTGAGCATCTTGCCATGGTCCGCCATGTTGTCGTCTTCCTGGGCGACGGCGATGACCACCGTGTCCAGCGCCTCAAACTTGTCATACATGGTCTGCAACTCGACCAGTTGCTTGTGGCAGAACGGTCACCAGTGGGCTCGATAAGTGGTAACAACGACGTTCTTGTCGCCGCGAAACTGCTTGAGGGAAACCTTCTCGCCAGCCGCGGAGGGGAGCTTGAAGTTCTTGGCCTTGTCGCCGATCTGGAGGCTCCGATCGCGGCCCCAGTTGGAGTCGGACGGATCGACCGCCGTGGCCTTGGCACCGGGCACCAGCGGCAGTTTCAGCCGGCGTCGGGAAAACTCCGTCTGTCCGTCGTCACCGGCTAGGTAGCCGATGACGTTGACGTAGAACGCGTCGTCTGCGCCGGGTTGACGGATGATCTTGAAGGCGATTTGCTGGGGGTTCTCCTTCATGAGTCGCTCGTAGGGTTCGCGAAGGAATTCATTTCTTCGCAACGATTTCATGTCGTCGATGACTTTGCCCTTGAGCCGCGCGGACTTGGGGACGTCGATCTGCAGGAAGGGGTGCGGGATGCCGGCCTTGCCGGCGGACAGCCCGGCAAGCTCCATGGTCACTTCAAAGTGGTATTCTTTGCCAAGTTCGAGTGAGTCGGCCGTCAAGGCTGCGTGGACTTCGATGTTTGCGGCCCCTGCAACGAATCCGGGGATCGCCAGTGCCATTAACGTCGCACCAATCACATGTCACCTCTCTTTCCGGTGGAAACTCCGGGTGGTTCCGCGGTGGGTTCCGGCCCATGGGAACTTGCCGATTGGGGGCCATGCTATCCGGCCTTTGGCCCCACCGCCACCGGCCAGTGAGAGGGTCGTCGGGTGTCGGATGTGGCACATCTGGTCCATGTCCAAGAGAGATGACGCACCCGGTGCTGGCTGATACCTGACGGATGGTCGGCCCATGTCCTTTGGACGTGGGGGAGCCGATGACCTGCGTTCGATTTCGCAGCCCATCTGATTCGGCGCGTACGCGCTGCCTTGGGACTATCCGCGACGATCATCGCTTCCCCCACCTCCAGATAGGAGGTGGGGCACCCGCGCTGATGCCCGAGAACAAGATCCGGCGTGGTTTCGGATCCTGTGCGTCGCGCGGGCTGAAGCCCGCGGCTCGGGGGCTTGGGGGTGCCCCACACCCGATATTGTCGCGGTTTGCGGTTCTTTGATACGCTTTCGGTCGTTGCCGCAGCGGACATCGGCGTTGCCGTAGCGGGCATCGTTCGACGGGCTATGTTCGATGCGGCCGACCGGTTGAGCCGATAGATCATCATGGAACGATTGTGCGTAAAGCGAGCGAACCGGATGCAGGTACCCGTAACACGACTTTCGGAAGAGCTGTCCGCGGACGATACACGGGTGATCAGTCGCCCGTTCATTCCCGGTGGGGAAGGGCGGGTCGCGGCCATTATTTCTCGCGTGTTGGCTTTGGGCGAGGCGGCGGCGGCGCTCCAACTGCGTGCCGTCATGGAGCGGTACGCGGCACGTCACAAAGGGGTGGAGCAGGTCTTCGAGCGGCATTTCGACCAGGTTCGCGATCGCATCGCCAACGCGGGTACGATTTCCGTTGCGAAGCGCCGTTTGATGGGTGCCTATTTTACCATGGAATACTCGTTGGAATCCGTCGCCTTGTTCAACCCGTCGATGGTGTTCCATCCTGATCAGAGCGGGCTCGCCGCGGGGGAAGCCCGTTTCATCGTAAGTCTGCGGGCGTGCGGCGAAGGCCATGTTTCGTCGATCGAGTTTCGTGAGGGGCTGCTTGATGCGGCGGGCGAGGTTCATCTTGCGCCGATGTCGCGCTTTGTGGTTACCGAGGCGCCGCGTGAGCAGCGGCGCATCGATAAGAACGTGTTCTATCTGAAGCTGGTCGAGATGGGTGTCTACGATACGCTTGCCGATCGCGTGCTCAGCAGGCTTGAAGAATACTTTACCCTTTCAGATCTCGAAGACGTCGTGGAGGCGCTTCACTGGACGCACAATTTCGTCGAGCGGTTTCACCACCTCGCGGAGATGATGCTCTGGCTGGCGCGTTCGAGCTATCAAGTGAAGTTTCCGGAGGATTCGGCGATCTCGGAACGCGTGATCTTTCCCGTCACTGAAAACGAGAGCCGCGGCATTGAGGATGCCCGGTTTGTCCGTTTCGAATCGGAAGACGGTGCAACGACCTACTATGCCACATACACGGCATACAACGGTGTTCGAGCACTCTCGCAAATGATCGCCACCGACGATTTTCGCACCTTCAGCATGCATACCCTAAACGGCGCATGTGTGCAAAACAAGGGCATGGCCCTGTTTCCCCGGAAGATCAACGATCGCTACGTCATGCTGGCCCGGCTCGACGGCGAAAACATCTTTCTGCTGAGGTCGGAGAGCCTGTTTTTCTGGAATGAATCCCAGCCCCTTTGCGGGCCTCAATTGCCGTGGGAATTCGTACAGGTGGGCAACTGCGGCTCTCCGATCGAGACGAGCCAAGGATGGCTGGTCCTCACGCACGGCGTTGGCCCGATGCGTGAATACCGGATCGGCGCCATGCTGCTCGATCTTGACAAACCCGACCGAATCATCGGCGCGATGCGCGAGCCCTTGCTTATTCCATTGCCCGAAGAACGCGACGGCTACGTCCCCAACGTCGTGTATTCGTGTGGTGGCGTGATTCACAACGGCCGGCTCGTGTTGCCCTATGCCGTCGCCGATTCTTCGACGCGATTCGCCACCGTCGCCGTAGATGATTTGCTTACTGCACTTGGTTAGCCGGATGGCAGCAAGCCGGCAGCGTGCCCCCGGGAAGCCCCGAGGCGCAGGCCCCTCCGTTGGGGCAATCGGCAGGACAGCCGGCCGCTTTGAGATTGCTCTTGACCAGTTCGGTGCGACCGATGAGCTGTTCGGGAAGCTCGATCGGTTCATCGGGCCTATTGGCCGGGTAGATCACGTTAAGCGGTACGCCGCCCCGACCGAACCGCTGAAGCTCCGTGGCGATGTCGGGGTCATTCTGCGTGAAATCCGCCTTGAGGGGGATGACGCACAGCTCGTTCATGACCCTTCGAATCTCGGGGGTTTCCAGCGTGGCCTTCTTGTTGGCCAGACAGGTGGTACACCAGGTTGCGGTGAAATCTACGTAGACCGTATGTCCGTTGGCGGCCAGTTGCTCCGGCAGACCTTTGGACCAGGGACGCCAGGGGATTCCGTGCTCCCATTCGTCGTCCGATATGCAATCCGGGTTGCTTTGATCCTCATCGTGCCCCATCCCGGCCTGAACCAGCATGCGGCAACGGGATACCATCGCTGCGCGGCTCATGAGCTCGTCGAAGTGGGATGCGTAGCGAAAACTGCCGACCCAGCCGCCGGCGACGATAGCCAGGGCTCCGGCCCAGGCGAGGAGGCGCTTGGGCGCGGGGGTCAGGGGGGTTTGCAGCCCCAGCAGCCAGACAGCCAGACCCACACAGGTCAGAAAGGATAGGGTCCAGATCAGCCCCTCGGCGCCGATGAGTCCGTTGAGCGGGTAGAACAACCAGACGACTGTGCCCATGAGTACGAAGCCCATGAACTGCTTGAACCGTTCCATCCAGGCGCCTGGTCGAGGCATGAATTTCAGCCAGGCCGGCTGCCACGTCAGCAGGACATAAGGGGAGGCCATACCCACGCCGGCGGCGGCAAAGATCATGGCAAGCGTGGCCGACGATGTCTTGGGGCTCAGCGCGAGTCCCAGGGCCGACCCCAGGAAGGGCGCCGTGCAGGGTGTCGCCAGAACCGTCGCGAGGACCCCTTTCATAAATGCGCCGAGGAGGCCTTCCCGTTCTTCGGCGGCAGCAAGATGGCCGACCGTGCCACCGGGCAAGGTAATCTCAAACACGCCGAACAGCGACAGTCCGAAAGCGAAGATGGCCGCAATCATGATGACGACGACCGTGGGGTTTTGGAATTGGAATCCCCAGCCTACCTGTTCGCCCGTGGCCTTGATCGCGATGATCACCATCGCCAGAGCGAGGAAAGAAAGCACGATACCCGAGGAGAACGCCAGCCCGAGGTGGAACACACGGCGCGGTTCTTCGGCGGCTTGCTGAACAAAGCTCAGGATTTTGATCGAAATGACCGGTAGCACGCACGGCATGATGTTGAGAATGAGCCCGCCCAGAAGGGCAAACCCCAACCAATACCAGATCGACTTGACCTCGCCTTGTTGCCGGGGTTCGGTTCCCGGCTGGGCGGTCATTGGTGGCGGGGGCAGGTTTTCCTTCACCGTCTTGGGCCCGGTTGACCGTGTTGTAGTGGTCGCGTCTGCGTGGATCGCTCCGGCGCGGGTGCCCTCGGGCGCTTTGGGATTAGGCTCCCCGGAGGGCGCGGCTCTGCTCTGACGGGCGTCCACAACGGTTTCGAAGGCGACGGCGTCGGGCGGATAACATCGCCCGGCATCCGTGCAGGCTTGATACTTGAGTAGGCCGGCAAAGCGAAGTCGCCCCGATGGCGGTGCCTCGTCCACTTCCATGGGTATCTTGATGTCGATCTTTCCGGAGAACTCGCTCACCTTTCCGAGGTATTCAACCTTGCGAACGTGCGGTTTGGGGTACGTCGGTCTGCCGGCGGTCAAGCCGGATATCGGCTCAAGGAACACCTCCGTGGCGACGAACACGTCCAACCCCGGGTGGTCGGACTGGATGTGGTGGCCTTTGGCGATTTCGACTCCCAGAATGAGATCGAAACTGCTGCCCGCCGAGAAATCTGACGCGGCGACCGAAGGCTTGACCGCCACGTACTTGCTTTCGTGTTTGGGAAGCGCTTTCAACGCTTTGGCGAAGAGCTCTTTGTTCGCCGGCTCCGGCCGACCGTTCTTGACTGGAAGCGTCAGCTTCAGCTCGGTGTTTTCAAGAATGCATTGCTCTTTGCAGACGAGGTAACGAAGCTTGCCCTTGATTTCAATGCGGGAAGAATCGATCGAGTCCGCAGCGGTAATCCGCGCAATCAGGACCGGCTCGCCCTCGTGCACATTCGTGGTAATCCCCGTTTTGTCCTGGTGCCGCACCGGGATCGGAAACTCGAGCCGGCCGGCCTGGAAACCGTCGGGCAGCGACCACCGGATCCTCGGTGGCATTCCGCTTTCGCCGCTGTTGATCCAATAGATGTGCCAGCCGTCGGCGATCTTGAAATGGATGCCCAGTTCGAATTCGGCACCGGGCGCCACGGAAGCGACGGAGGCAACCAGCGCCACCTTGGCCTTCGGTTTGCCCTTGCCGAACCCGGCTTCCGACGGCGCGGCGCACGCAAGCAGCGCGATCGCAGCCAACCTCACCAGCGGTATACGAAACGATCCTATTCTCATACGCAATACTCTTTTCAGACCCCGGCAGGGCCTTGGGCGGTGTTTGTCTCAAAGCCGACCAGGCCAAAGTGGGTCGAGCCGCGGGCTTGCAGCCACACAACCCGCTCCACCGCGGGGGCACAGCTCCGTCGGCGCTCACTCCCCCTTATGTAACGCCCATTATACGTAGGAATATTTCGACCGACCCCAACTTCATCTTGCAAGTGACGAGCCCGTTACGGGTACGATCTGGCTCCCGTAGGACGCTCGGCGGGATGGGTACGCTCACTCAGAGCCGCAGGCGCAAGCCTGCGGACCCTGAGCCGCCCATCTCCCGATTCGCATCTCTTGCTTTCAAGCCGCTCATGCCGTTCAGGAGCACGGCGATCCGAGAACCACCCACGCCAGGATGTCACCAGGGCTTGCGCCAAGTGCTCTGAAACGATGCCTCCGAAGATTGCGCACCGCCGATTCCGTCACGGACCAGCACCCCCCAATGCTCGCTCCCATTTGACGGGCCCAGCGATTGTCATATAATGGAGGCATGAGGCGTTTTTTGCTTCAATTGTTGCATTGTGGCTTTATTTGGCGCACGCCGCGGTCGCCTGGCGGTGATCCCACGGTGTTGGCCTGCGGCCGGTGCGCTTGGTTGTCACGAGTGCCGTTTTCGGCGCTGCGTGGGTGACGATGTGTAGGAAGTTTGCGATTGCCATGTTAGGGCTATCGATCACAGCGAGGGATGCTCGACTGAGCCGGGCGTTTTGTCTGGTGCTGCGGCTGCTGGTCCGTTTGGCTGGCGGTTTGTCTGGTGGATATTCCTCTTCTGAGAAGTCGATTCTGGTGGGACGGGCTTTGGTTGTCGATTGGCTGACCGGCGTGTTTCCAACGGGTTCGACGGCATGGGGCAACGTTGGTGTCGGTGGTTTCGGTTGCTCCCCAAGCCTTTTCTTGATGCCCACAGCGGTGAATCTTGACCGGAATGGACGCCCCGAACGATTCGCGGCAGGAGATCGACGATCCCGCCGTGATGAGCGAGTGCGGTAAGCGTTCGCTTGGTTGCGGCGTTCCGGACGCAAATCAGCTTCCTATCCCAAGGCGAGCCAGGGATCAGGTCCGCCTGCCAGCCCACGTTCCTATAACGAAACGGTCGCCGGCGTTGGCGTGGCATCCGACAGGCCGTGAGCCCGCCGATTCGGATTCCTACGCAGGACGCATCCGCGAACGATCGTTGCGACGTGACAAGATTACGGATTGGGTAAAATAATGGATACAGCATTCCTGCTCGCGCAAGTCTCGTCATCTGTTCCGCCCTGGGTTCTGACGGTGATCTTCGGATCGCTGGCTACGATCGTGGGCCTTCTTGGTGGGTTCTTGCTGAATCGGTGGGTAGGCCGTGCGAAGTTGGAGGCCGCTCGGCTGGAAGCCGAGCGCTTGGTGGCCGACGCCAAGACCGAGGCGGATGTACTGCGTAAG
>JBHHUB010000154.1:0-9494 GCA_046753625.1 Phycisphaerae bacterium
TCGGCCTTCCAGGCGGCCGGGTAGAGGCGGTTGGGGTCCGCGCCGCGGGGGAGGCTTGGAGGAGTTCGAGGAATTCTTGGAGCGCTTGGCAAGCAGTTCCGAGAGTCTGGCGATCTCGGATCTTAGCGCGGCCACCTCGGACAATGCCGCGGCCAGCCCGCGCTCCAGCTCCGCGATCCGTTGCTTGTAAGCTTGTTCCCGGGTCGGTTCCACCGGCCACTCCTTCGCACGAGACTCCGTCTACACACCTTGATCGGAAAAACCACACCGATGCGTCCATGAAATCTGAGTGGGGCCGGACCTATGCGCAGGCAGATACATGCCAAGTGGCGTGAACGGTTACCTTTTTTCTTTCTTTTTGTGAAGTATGTGATATCCGTGCGATTCGCTTTCTTGCCCTGCTGGCCGCGGTCGAGCACTGGCGATTCGTGATTCAGCCCATCGACCCATCACGCTGAGCTCCTCGCGGACCGTCAAATCAGGCGATTCCTGCCGCAGGAGCGCCAAGCAGGACGCCAAGTTTTCTTTGGCGTTTTCATAAGTGGTGCTGCCGTAATCGCTTACGTCATGGTCCCAACGGTTTGCTAGACCGTCGTACGGGGTAACCCCTGTACCGCGGGTTCGAATCCCGCGCTCTCCGTTTTTCTGCGTTTCCATCCTGGAAACGCTTTTTTTTTCAGGTTCGCTACCCAAATGTTCCCTGGCAGCCAGTTGAGGGGCTGGTTTTTGGGTGGGGTGCCGGCTCTCAGCCGGCGAGACGGTGGCGGATCGCATGTCCAAGACGGTCAGCGTTGGCGGCAGTACCGGTGAAATGCCGGTTCCATACGTTCTCAGCAGGCTGGTTGGCGGTGCCCGACGGGACCCCTAACCGGTCTCGTGCGGCTATTGCCGGATCGCCGCGGCCTGTTTGAGTCCGTTGCGGGCGGTTGAGCCCAAGGCGCACCCTGCACGCGGAGCGATTCCTACTTGTGATCGATGGCGATGCCTTGCGGGGCCGTCAGGCCGATCGTCAGCACATCCTCGATGGATGAGCCGTCGAGATTGGCGCGCGTGATTCTTTTCAACTGGACGTCCGTCCAGTACATCTTGGCGGCAACAAGATCAAGGGCCAAGCCGGCGCGAATTCCTACCACGCCGGTAACGACGATTTCAATCTGGCTGCCGTCCAGGTTGGCCCGGGCGATGTGGCTCACGCTCGAATTCGAGGAGGGCCGCGTGTCGGACCAGTAGAGTTTTCCGCCGGCGGGGTCAATCGCCAGGGATGTCGGCGCGCCCAATCCCGTGGATACGATGTCTACGACGTTGGCCCCGGAAAGCTCCGCCCGCTGGATTTTGTCCGTGCCGATGTCTGACCAGTACATGCGACCGGCCGTGGTGTCCAGAACGATGGAGGAAGGAATCGATAGCCCTTGGACGACCAGCTCTTCCGGATTGGTCCCATCGAGGTTGGCCCGCTGGATTTTGTCCGTACCGGCGTCGACGAAGTATATCTTGCCACCGGCGGAATCGACCGCAATACCGCCCGGCAATTTCAATCCGGTCGCGATCACATCCTCAACGCCGGTTCCGTCCAGGTTGGCTCGTGAAATCTTGTGCGTGACGTAGTCGGTCCAGTAGAGCTTGCCGTTGACGCTATCCACGGCAATAGCGAAGGGGCGTTCGAGACCCGCGGTGACGAGATCCTCCACGTCGGTGCGGTTGCCAGGCGTCTGTCCCGCCGGGAGTTGGAGGTTGGCCCGTTGGATTTTGTCCGAGAAAGCGTCCGCCCAGTACATTTTCTGAGCAAGGACACGGCTTGATGCGCACAACAAGCCCAGCAATCCCATCACGAGTAAGGTGCGGTGTTTGAGTAACACGATGTCATCCTCATCGAGCCGATGTGGCTCCCATTCCGGCCGACCATTCTATTCGCCGGGTTAGCCCGGTTCAAACCCACGATCGCCTGTACGGGGCGCACACCCCATACGCCGCCTACGGGGTCCCGAGCGCCTCCACCATCCATGAATGATCGACCAGGTCGACGAAGCCATCCGGTTGGGCATCGAAGATTCTGCAGCAAGGCGGCACGGGCTGCGTCGTTGTGCCGCCAAAACAGGCTTGAAACGCCGCCACATCCCGAAGATCGATCGCCCCATCGTGGTTGCTATCGGCCGGGATCAGCGGATTGCCCGTGACCGGGTAATGAAAGCCCAAGTCTGCGATGCCGCTGTCGGTGACTTCGTCGGATCGCGTGGTCGCGTCGGCCAAGCCCAGATTGATCGCCGATTCGCTGCCTGCGTCCTTGCATGGGCTGTCGGTCGCGTGTCCCGCCGCCGTTTGCCCCAGGTAGTAGCAGCCCGCTGGGCCGGGGACAAACAAGGGGTCGGCGCCGAAGTTGCCCTGGCCGCCCCAGGCGCCGGTCCATCCCGCAACACACGAGAAACTCGTAATCGGCGGAAGGAAGTCGCCGGCTGCCTGGGCGGATTCGCCGGTGGCGGTCTCGCTGGTGTTGTCCCAAAGGATGGTGTTGATCAGCGTCGAGCGGATAAACGGGTTGAAGAGTCCGCCGCCGCGGTGCGCGCGATTGCCGACAATCGAACAGTTGCGAAATGTCGTCAAGGTGTCGCTGTAGACGGCACCGCCTCGCTGACCGGCCGTGTTGCCTGAAAACAGGCAGTTGACCAGTTCACAAAACCCACCGCCGGACCATAGCGCGGCACCGTCCGCATCGACGCGGTTGCCCAGCCACCGGCAGTTACGAAACGTGGGGTTCTCAGCGATGCCATCCACCCACACCGCCCCGGCACGCTCGACAGCGTGGTTGTCGCGAAAAAGGCAGTCGATCAAGGTGGGGGTTCCGTGCGCGATGGTTCCTCGGTCGTCGGTACCCCCGAAGGGCGGCGATGGGTCGTCTGTGCCGAAGAGGCCAAGCGCGCCGCCTTCCGTGGCCCGGTTGTGTTCGAAGACGCAGCGGGTCAGCGCCATGCTGCCCTCGAAGCTGAACAGCCCACCGCCCGCCTTCGCGCAGTTGTCTCTGAACGTACAGTCGATCAGCGTGCGGCTGCCGACCACAAACATCCCGCCTCCTGGGTAGCCGAACGGAAAGAAAGGCGGCACGAAGACCGCGGTCGCATTGCCTCCGGTGATCGTAAAGCCTTCAAATACGGTCTCCGTCCCCGTCAATTCGGTGGCGGTGACAACATTTCGGCAGTTGTCGCTGTTGTCACCTCCTTGGCGATCATCACCGTTGAGATCGCCGCTGAGGATGGTTTCGTACGCGACCAGATCGCGCAGGTTGGGGTCGGCCGCGGCGTGACCTGCGAAGCCGCCGATCACGTGGACGTCGGCGGGCAGGAGAAAGGTCGCGCTTCGGGGATCGACCAGCCCGGTGGGGTCCGGCGTGTATGTTCCGCCGGCCACGCGAATCTCGTCAAGAAAGAAAGCGACGGAAAGGGCATCTTCCAGTCGGACGAACGCGGTCTCCCACGTCAGACCGTCGCGCACGACGGCCGGCGCGCCGGCGTCGACGTGGTAGACGGTGGCCCAGGCCGGGCCCGGCACCAACGCAGCGAGCGCGGCCGCCGTCAGGCAGGATGTCTGCATGCGATTCAAGAAGGCACCCTCCCCCAAGGCGACCTCGGCTCGCCGCGACGATCGCGGCAGCCGGTTTATCCTGCGTTCGGGCAACGAAATCCAAAACGAGACCGTCACACGGCCAGCGGCTCGGATAGCCCTCGCCCCGGTTTCCCGCACCGGGATGCCAACGGATGCCTCATATCCGAACCACGACCGCTAACGCGCCCGCGGCGTCAGGGTTGAAACCTTCCCCACGTGGTGCACCACCCCATCAGAACGCGGCGATCTAAGACGCCAAGAACGCCGCGATGTCCGCAAAATCCTGCGGTGTGAGATCGGTAAACTTCACACCATCGGGATGCCGACCACTGCCTTGGGCGTGCTCCTGCAGATGGTTGCCCGACTCGCCACGGATGTCGGGGCCGATGTTCCCGGAGCCATCGGCCTGATGACAGTTGGCGCAGGCCAGCGCCGCACCGCCGGCGGTCTGGTGTTCGGTCGAGAAGACGGCCCGTCCGGTTGCCGGATTCCCGACGAGCGACGAATCGACGGAGCCTTCGTCGTCGTGCTCACCCTCATCGTCACCCTCATGGTCATCATCATCGTGACCGGCGCCGAGAGCCGGTCCGCCCAAGAAGGCGGCTATGGCGGTAAAGTCGTCCTGCGTCAGACTCGAGAATTTAACACCGTCAGGATGGCGTCCTTCACCTTGGGCATGCTCTTGGAGGTGGTTGCCGGGCTCGCCACGAATGTCCGGACCGAAATCGCCGGAACCGTCAGTCCCATGGCAGTTGGCGCAGGCCAGCATGGCGCCGCCGATTGTCGCGTGGGCGGTTGAAAACAAGGTAGCTCCCGTATTCGCCAGCGTGGCATCGACTTCGTTGGCGGCGCCGGGTCTGGCGGATGCACCGTTTGCGGTGTCGGTGCCCGGGTTCGTTTCAACAACGGAACATGCCCATCCCAGCAGCGAGAAGGCCGCAAGAAAAACTACCATCGCCGACGAACGTGCCGACCTTAACGAGACGCGATCCGTGTGTGCCATAAACGATACTCCTTTTCTTACGGTTGGCGCCTTCGCGGCGGTGCCCGGTGTACCTCCAGCCAAGAAGCCGTATTGTCATGTTCGGATTGATCGAGTCGGAGCAACACCTCAGCGTCGGCGTCGGCGGCAGACCATCAGCGCCGCCGGCAACAGCAGCGCCAGCGAAGCCGGCTCCGGTGTTACGACGTACTCCAAATGGAAATGGAACGGCTCGAGAAATCCCTGCGGAGCGGGCAACCCATCGGGAACCGTTTGGCCGAATTCTTCGGTGTGCTCCAAAAGACTGTAAGGGAACGTCAGCGCTACGCTCAGTTGATTCGTTCCTTCGCCCGAAAAGACAACACTCAAATCATTGCTTCCAAGGACGTAGTTCGGCACGGGAAAGGTGGAAAAGACACCGGTGCTGACGAAGTCGTCAAAGTTTCGGAAATTCAGGCTTGTGATTTCGTGGTTGTGCAGATTGAAGTAGGGCGACGGCAACCCTTGAACTTGGGCGTCGGCAAAGAGCGAATGCAGCATGATCGTATCGTGATCGACCGTTACGGGGGCGTCGAAGTTGATCCCGTCAACCTGGACCGTGATGTTCGAGCCGGGGACGATGCCGGGGAAATAGTCCGCGTTGAACTGGCCGGGAAACTTGAAAAAAGCGTGGGTGATGAGCGACTCGTCAGCCGTGAGCACCTGGTCGAATTGTGGCCCGGTGGCGGCGACGAACGTCCGGCGCCCGAAGGTGTTTACCGAGTTGAACGTGCCGACGTTGGGCGCCGTTGCCAGCGGCGTGGCATCAGACGGGCTGCTCGATGTGTAGTCGCGGCTGCCGACGAACGTCTGCAGTCCGTTGGCGGTCGTGTAGCTGAATGTGGTCGTACTTGAGCCGATCGGAACCGGCCCGGCGTGTGCGGCGCCGGCAGCCCCGATGCACAGCAAACCGACCAAGACCCTTGTCCTCAAGAGCTGGCGAAGCAACATAGCAACCTCCTCCACGACTGCAGCAGCAGCCCGTGTGCATAAGAATCTAACGGCGAGCATCCCCATCAGCGGATCCGGAACAGCGCTCGATATAGAACCTATGGTAGTGCATCCCGGTGAGGATTTCAATGGATGGGTCGGCTCGTCGTTGATGCCAGGGGCGTATGTCCGAGAATGTCGTCAGAAGGGATGTCCCAGACGCGCATCCGAGGGGCGGATTGCCGTGCGCAAGGGGCGGGCGTGGTCTCCTTCGCCCCTCAACACCCCCAAAAAAACCGCGTGGCGACGCCGGTGCGCATCGCCACGCGGTAGGTTGAGAAGAGAAGAACTCAGGCAATCCGTCGAGGTCGCAGGCGCGCCTCAACGGCCTTGCGGCCGGCTGGTCTATTTACCCCTCCCCTCGCCGGCGCCACGCGAGCCATGACCGCCGACATGATCGTTGTCGTCGCCGTGACCGTCACCGTCACCATCTCCGTCATCATGTCCGTGGCCATGGTCGTCGTCGTCACCGTCATGGCCATCGTCATCGTCATCGTCATCGTCATCGTCATCGTCATCGTCATCGTCATCGTCACCGTCACCGTCATGGCCATCGTCGTCGTGGCCGTCCCCGTCGCCGCCGTTGCCATCCAAGGAGAGGAGGTACGTGGCGATCATGTCGATGTCGGGATCGGGCAGGCAGTCGAGGAACTGCATTTCATTTTCGTGGCCGATCGCATCGAGAATCTCCTGGGCATCCTCGCCACGAACGCCCTCGTTGAAGATGCCTCCGTTGGCATCCATGCCGTGGCATCCCGAGCACGCGGTGATATAGCGGTCCATGCCGGTCACGGTTTGCGAGTTCAGGTAATCCGATATCGCTAGGATCTGATCCGCGGTGAGCGCTCCCTGGAGGAACTGCATCGCGGGCACACCTCCCGGATAACCGTCCGTGCCGTTGATGGCGCCTTCGATTGAGCAGGGTCTGGCGCCGAGCACTTTTTTCGGTGCCGACGGCGGGTCGACCTGGAAATCACCGTGGCAGAAGCCGCACCACTGCATGTACATCGCCTGGCCACCGCCGACCGCGTCGCACGTGTCGTCGATTTCGTTGCAGACGGTGTCCATCGGACAGGGGTTGCCGGCGGAAACACATCCGAGCATGGGATCGCAGCTCTCCGCGCCGTTGCAGAACAGCCCGTCGTCGCACGCGATCGGTGGGCCGCCGGCGCACACGCCGCCGGAGCAAGTGTCACCGGAGGTGCACGCGTTACCGTCATCGCAGGCAGCGGTATTGTCGGCATGCATGCATCCCATGGTCGGGTCGCAGGTGTCGTCGGTGCAGACGTTGCCGTCGTCGCAGTCAAGCGGTGCGCCCGACTGGCAGAGGCCCACGCCGTCGCAGGTTTCCGCACCGTTGCACAGATTGGCGTCGCCGCAGGCGCTTCCCGCGGCTTCGAACGCGCAGCTCGCGCTGCAGCAGTCGCCGTCGAGGACGTTGCCGTCGTCGCACGCTTCACCGGGTTCGAGGATTCCGTTTCCGCAAACCTGGCTGGGATCGCATGTGTCGCCGACCTCATTGCAGATCATCCCTGCGCCGCATGGGTCGCCGGGCGACACACAGCCGATCGCCGAATCGCACGATTCGACGCCGTTGCAGAACAGGCCGTCGTCGCAATCAACGGGCGGACCACCGACACAACTGCCGCCGGCGCAGGTGTCGGCGGTGGTGCAGGCATCGCCATCGTCGCAGGCGGCCATGTTGTTCGTGTTGACGCACCCGGTCGCGGGGTCGCAAGCATCATCGGTGCACCCATTGCCGTCGTCGCAGACCAACGGTGCGCCGCCGACGCAGACACCGCCGGAGCAGGCGTCGGCGGTCGTGCAGGCGTTGCCGTCGTCGCAGACAGCGGTGTTGTTGGTATGCACGCAGCCCGCGAGGGGATCGCAAGCGTCGTCGGTGCAACCATTGCCGTCATCGCAGACCAGGGGGCTTCCCGGTTGGCATGAGCCCGCGCCGTCGCACGTCTCGGCTCCGTTGCACAAGTCGGCGTCATCACAGGCGCTTCCGGCCGCTTCGAACGTGCAGTTCGCGCTGCAGCAGTCGCCATCCTGCGTATTGCCGTCGTCGCAGGCTTCGCCGGCTTCCAGGATTCCGTTGCCACAAGCTTGCCCGGGGTCGCATGTGTCGGCTCCTTCATTGCAAACCGTGCCTTGCGGGCAGGGGTCGCCAGACGAGAAGCAGCCCGTGGCTGGATCGCAGCTTTCGGTACCGTTGCAGAATAGGCCGTCATCGCAATTGAGCGGGCTGCCGCCAACGCAGACGCCGCCGGAGCAGGTGTCGGCGGTGGTGCAGGCATCGCCATCGTCGCAGGCGGCCGTGTTATTGGTATTGACGCACCCAGTAGTGGGGTCGCAAGCATCATCGGTGCACCCATTGCCATCGTCGCAGACCAGCGGCGCGCCGCCAACGCAAATGCCGCCGGAGCAGGTGTCGGCGGTGGTGCAGGCATCGCCATCGTCGCAGGCGGCGGTGTTGTTGGTATTGACGCACCCAGTAGTGGGGTCGCAAGCATCATCGGTACACCCATTGCCGTCGTCGCAGACCAGCGGTGTGCCAGATTGGCATGCGCCGGCCCCATCACAGGATTCGTCACCGTTGCAGAGATTCCCATCGCCGCAGGCGCTTCCGGCCGCCTCAAATGTGCAGTCGGCGGCGCAGCAATCACCGCCCTGGACGTTGCCGTCATCGCAGTCTTCCCCGGACTCGAGGACGCCATTGCCGCATACGGCCGGTGGCGCGCAGTCCGGGTCGTCAAGGTCATAGAGCAGATTGCCGTCATTATCGAGCCCGGTCAGCAAGCCGGCGTAATCTTCTTCACCGTTGGCGCTGCATGGTTCCGTCGGTTTGTTGGGGTGGGCACTGTCCGGCGTGAAGTAATAGGGCGGCAAGTCGGACTCGCCCACCGGCGTATAGTTGGCCGGATTGGCGTCCGAATGGCAGTTGCCACAGATCGTGATGCCGCTGTTGGTGTGGTGCTGACGCAAGCCGGCGCCCCGGCCGGCGGACAAGAAGTCGTTTCCCATGTCCTCATTGCGCCCATGGCATCCCATGCATCCGATAGGCTCGAAACCGACGCCCCCGTTGGAGCTGTTGAGAAGTACGGGAACAAATGGACTGCCGTGGCATGTGTTGCAGTCACCACCAAGCATGGTCAACCGGTGGAGGTTGTGGAGGTTGCCCCAATCCTGACCGTCGGATGGCGAAACATAATTGGCGGCGCGGAAATTGCCATGGCACGCGGCGCAGTTGTTGCCTGATCCGCCGTCCCACGACGGATAGGCAAGCGCGCCGGTTTCTCCTGCCACCATGACCGCGAGCGTCATCCCGCAAGTCAAAACAACAACGACTTTCTTCATTTCAAGGCTCCTCTTTTTCGACCCTATTCCCGTTTCCACTTGTACCAGCGTAAAGAGACTGCCGACGTGCCGCCTCTTTCCAAGAACTGCTGCATTACCGGACCATGCGCGCATCACACGCTGATGGCTGCGCCGCCGCCGCCGGGGGGACGATGGACGTTCCTGGTCGTGCGGGCGATCAGACCACCCACCAACCGCCACCTGCCGGTGTTCCGCTGGACCGATGAATCTCCGCCCCCCAGGAGCTACTTCTTTGCATACCCAACCGGCGATCTATCCACCTCGGCGCGCGACGTGGACAGGCCGTACACCCCACGAGCATGTTCGGTGCCACTTTTTATCGCGCCCCGAGGCCTCCTGAGGCGGGTTGACGATAGAGTGTCCCCGATACGTGCGCTAGGTTCCACTTTCTGCGCGCATTTTGCCACACGCGATTGAGGCGGGAGGCCAAGCGGCAGCCATCCGGGGGCGTCCGGGACACAGGTTCGTGTTTCGAGTCTATGGGATTGTGAG
The DNA here is from genome assembly GCA_046753625.1 of Phycisphaerae bacterium. Classification (GTDB taxonomy): domain Bacteria; phylum Planctomycetota; class Phycisphaerae; order UBA1845; family UBA1845; genus JADFOB01. The sequence goes on from JBHHUB010000154.1 coordinate 9,479, forward strand.
ACGGCCAACCCCAAGT
>JBHHUB010000155.1:0-9453 GCA_046753625.1 Phycisphaerae bacterium
CCACAACATCCACGGCGGAACGCACATGTCCGCGCTCAAGACGTCCGTGTCGCGCGCGGCGAGCAACTACGCCCGAAAGAACAACCTCATCAAGGGCAGCACCAACGTAACCGGCGACGACTGGCGCGAGGGGCTCATCGCCATCGCTTCGGTCAAGCTCCACGATCCGAAGTTCGAGGCGCAGACGAAGGTCAAGCTGCTTAACCCGGAAGTGGAGACGTTTCTGCAACAGGTTTTGTACGACCGGCTGAGCACCTACTTCGAGGAGCACCCGGCGGAAGCCAAAAAGATCGTGCAAAAAGGAATCCAAGCGGCCCAGGCGCGAGAGGCCGCACGCAAAGCGCGTGAACTATCGCGAAAAAGCGCGCTGAGCAGCGGTGGCCTGCCGGGGAAGCTATGGGACTGCAGAAGCAAAGACCGCGACAACACCGAGCTCTACCTCGTCGAGGGCGATTCGGCCGGCGGGATCGCCAAGCAGGGGCGGGATTCGTTCACGCAGGCGATCCTGCCGTTGAAAGGCAAGATTCTCAACGTCGAGAAGGCCCGGATCGATAAGATGCTATCCCACGACGAGATCACCAAGCTGATTTCCGCCGTGGGGTGCGGTATCGGCAAAGAGGAGTTCGACTCTTCAAAATGCCGCTACGGCCGGTTGATCATCATGACGGACGCCGACGTCGATGGTTCACACATTCGCACGCTCTTGCTGACGTTCTTGTTCCGCCACATGAGACCGCTGATCGAAGAAGGTCGCATCTGCGTCGCTCAGCCGCCGCTGTATCAAGTAAAAAAAGGCAAGGTGATCAACTACGTGCTCGGAGACCGGGAACTCAACGAGAAGCTGACGGCTATGGGGCGCGTGGGCGCGACACTGATCGTGCGCGGCGAGAGCGAGGCGGTGGAAAAGACGATCCAAGGGGATGATCTAAGCAATCTGTGCAGGAGCCTCGAGGCGCTGGAGGCGCAGCGGCGCGTATTGGCTCGGCGGGGTCTGAATTTCGAGGAGCTGGCGACCCGGTGGCGGCACGCCGAACATGGGCTACCCAAGCAACTCGTCTATGTGCATCGGCGAGGCCAGGAAAAACCGGAGCAACGCTTTCTTTATACCGACGCGGATCTTGATCGGCTCAAGCATGAAGAGACCCAACAGCACGGCGAAGTCGAAGTCATGGACGCCCGGCATGTGCTGCTGGCTGAGAATGGAAAGAAGGCCAACGGCGAGGAGGACGTGACGCCCCATCGGATCGTGCGCTATCCGCTTGCCGAGTGCCGCGTCCTCGACGACATCATCAAGTCGATAGAGGCCTACTCGCTGCCTATCTCCGATCTGTTCCTCGTGCGCGAGGAACTCGTTACCGGCGAACTGCCGCCCGCGCGGTATGTGCTCCGGCCCCAAGAAGGGGATCCGGTCGAGTTGGATAACCTGGCCGCGGTGGGTCCCGGCGTCCGCGATCTCGGCCGGAGCGGGCTGGCGATCAAGCGCTTCAAGGGCCTCGGCGAAATGAACGCCGACGAGCTTTGGGACACGACCATGAATCCGCAAAACCGGACATTGCTCCGCGTCAAGATCACCGAGGACGACAACGATCTGGAACAGGCCGATCTAGACGCCCGTGAGGCCGATCGCATCTTCCGCCTGCTCATGGGCGAAAGCGTCGAAGATCGCCGGCGCTTCATCGAGGAAAACGCCACCACCGTAAAGAACTTGGACGTTTAGCGCGGACGGGCCGCCGATGTCGGCCTTTCGGTTGACGCCCGTGTAGCACAGCGGCCCCCCGCTGTGGGCCTTTGCCCGAGGGCAGTCGGCGCACGCCCCGCACGAGGGCGGCCAGGCTACATTCTGCCGCCTTCGGTCAAAGGCGAGCTGGATGGTCGATGAAGAATGGCGATGGATGGGCGCGGTCGCGATGATTAGCCAGTGCCCCCAATGCGGCTATTCGCTACAAGGGCTGCCGGAGAAGCATCAGTGCCCCGAGTGTGGGTTGCGCTACGATGCGGGCAGTGAAGTCTATCGGTACATCAACCCCAAGCGGCTGCTCTTTGGCGGCCTATGCTCCGTCCTGGTGTTTTGCGTGATGGCGGACGACTTGGTGAATCGCAGTTGGACCAATCACGCCTGGCCGTGGTTGTCGATTCTGGCTATCTTGTTCTTGGTCGCGATCAACGCGCTTTCCGGCTACGCATGCATCCAGACCTATCGCTACGGGGCGCTGGTGGCCGTGCTGCCCGACGGACTCTACCCGCGATTGCAAGGCGATTGCGGATCGTTGACCCCATGGGCGGGGGCGGACGTACGGTGGGCTGTTCCAGACCGCAGAGGCAAACGCGTTACTGTACGCATTGGTGAACGGTTGACCCCCAGGCAGATCGCCGGCGTATTCAAGACCAAAGCTGATGCGTTGCGCCTGTCGCAGCGGATCGAACAGAGAATGCGACAAAGCCGTAGTGCTGTAAACGACGAAGAAGGGGGCAGGCCATGAACTGTCCCGCCTGCGGTTACGATCTAACCGGCCTTCCGGAAGAACACCGATGTCCCGAGTGTGGGTTTGTTTACGACGCCCATACAATCGTGATTGATTTTCGGCTCCCGCGCGCGTTGGCGTGGCAAATGGCATACGTGGCAGCTTGGGTCGCGTGGGCTTGGTTTTTGTTCTGGCGTCATGCTGTGGACGCGCGATGGATTGTGGCCGCCGTGCTGGCATCGGCAGTGCTACTGCTCTGGCGGTATCACCAGCTTAATGTCGCGAGCAGCAAATCGGGGCGGTGTATTCTGTGCAAGGGCGGTATCGCGATTGAGCGTCCACGAGAGGAGTCTTGGCACGAAACATGGGTGGAATTCGATCGGTCCCACATTGGTTGGGTCCAAGGCAGGCTGCGCATTTGGAACAAGCAGGGGCGGATCGTATTTGATGCGCCCTATCGGCATTTTGGTTCATACAAGAACGCGAAACGATGCGCGAGAGAAATAAATCGACTTGCCAAGGTGTATGGGGAAGAGCGGGGTGGGCAGGGGTAGTTGGCGCGCCGTTCCGAACCGCGCCAATCAGGAAGCGTTCCGCGGTCATCGCATGCCATCCGGATGGCTCACCGGTGCCTTCGCCCCTCCGGGGCGAATGAAGAGAGACACCTTTCGGTTGCCGCGGCGCGGGTGCCCCTCCTATTTGGAGGTGGGGGGGGCGATGATCGGGACAGACTGGCGCCGTGCTTGCTGACGATTCAATCCTCGGCGTCACGGCGTTCGTGCCGTGGGGCCTTCAATGGCTAATGCATGCAAGATCATCGTCTCCCCCATGTCCAATAGGACATGGGGCACCCGGCAGCCTTTCAGGCTGCAGGAGCGTGCGGCGCCCGAGCCGCCGCGCTGTGGCGGTCCTGCCGGATGGCATTCGAATCCTGGTGGCTGCGAGATCATCGTCTCCCCCATGGCCAAAAGGACGACACCCGCCGCGCGGGCTAAAACCCGCGGCTCAGGGGGTTGATCGCGATACCCGTGGCGAGCTTGGGGTAGAAATACGTACTCTTCTGCGGCATCAAGCCGCCGGCCTCGCTGACGGCGCGAAGCTGTGCCATGGGAGTGGCCTTGACGAGCAATGCCACTCCGTCGGATGTTGCCGCCGCCTCTTTCGCTCGGGCTTCACTCTTGGCGTAAAGGATGTGCGCCTCGTTGCCGAGCAGCTCATCAATCAGGTATCGGTGCAGGTAGGCGTAGTCGAGGTCGTACCAGGCGTCGGGCTGGTTCGGACTAAGTGTCTTCAAGACGTCGCGGTTGGTGAACCGCAAGGCCACCTCGCTACCATCGGTCGGCGCGTGCAACGTCAAATCCGCGTCGCCGGCCGCGCATCGCCCAACACCAGGCTGCCAACGATCCAATAGTGTCTCAATGGTGACATTGACCAGCGCGCGGTAGTACGGCAGAATCAAACAACCCGGGTCGTCCATGCTGGCCAGAACGAACATCACATAGTTGGCGGGATGGTCGGGGGGCAGCGAGCCGCCCTGCTGCCCCGCACACCAGTCGCGATACATCAAAGCCGTGCCATACCGGTGGTGGCCGTCGGCAATGTAGACCTTTTTGCCCGCCATCTCGCAGGCGACCCGGCCGATCACCGTGGCGTCATCAACGACCCAGACCCGGTTTTGGACGCCACCCAGCGTTCCGGTTGCGTGCGGCGGCGTAGCGGACGTGGCGGAAAACGCCTGACCGATCACATCTTGGCGGTCGGCGTACAACCCGAAGATCGGCGAGAGCTGGCATCGGGTCGCCTTCATCAATGCGAGGCGATCTTCTTTGGGGCCGCCGAAGGTCTGTTCGTGGGGCAGTATGGTACCCTCGGCAAACGCGGCCAGCCGGACCCGCGCGATGAATTTGCGCCGCGTGTAGGTCGTCCCGCCATGTTCGAACGCCTGGTGGTAGAGGTACAGGGCCGGCTGTCGTTCGCGGATCAGTGCCCCATCGCCGAGCCAGGCCTCGAGCGTGCGGGCCGCCTGCGCGTAAACCCGGGCGGGTCCGGCGGATTTCGGCGGAAGATGCGGCAGATCGATCGCGACGATATTGTGCTGGCTTTTTCCCAGCAGCGCGTCCTTGTCGGCTTGGTTGAGCACGTCGTAGGGTGGCGCGATCAGGGCGGAGATGTCGCCGCCGCGCTCGAAGTCGTAGCGAAGGGCTTGAAAGGGTCGAATTTCGAGCATGTTTGAAGATCCCATAAGCGCCGCACTATCACAAGCGCCCAAGCGTATCGAGGCCGATGCCGCGCGGCAAGCGAACGAAAACCAGCCGACTCAGAGCCTCGGGCGCTGGCCCGCGGACCATCCGCGGCCGGATGTCACCAGGCTTGCGCCAGGGGCTGTGACGCTGAAGAAAACATCAGAAGTCACAATCCAGCGAGCCGATAATTCGGAAAGGCGGTGTTGCGCGGTTAGGATGGAGGATCCGACGTTGGCCAGATCTGTGGTGCTCAGTGGAGGGGGGATCAAGTCCGCCGTCGCCTTGGCCTGTTGTGGGCAGGACAAGGACGTGGTCCTTCTACATGTCGATTTTGGACAGGCGTCCAGCGCGGCCGAACTCGATGCCACGAAGCAATGGGCTCAAGGGCTCGCCGGCGCTCGCGTTGTCGGCGTCGCATTATCCTATCCGTTGGAGCTCCAGCAAAACCTGCGGGCCGCCGAGGGCTTGCCGATCCAAGGCGTTGTGGCTGGGGTGGTGGGCACCAACGCCCTGCAAGGCTCGAGCTTGCATGGTCTGTGGCCCGCGCTGGTTTGGGCGGGCGTGCAGGTACTCCCCGTCTGCGTCCCGTGCGCCGAGGTAAGCGGTATTTCTAGACGTGTGGACAACGCGCACATCGGGCTACCCTCCGTGGAAGGTCAACCGGACCGGACCCGCGAACTCGCCCACGCACTGGGAATCGCGGCCGAGACGATGGCCTCCGGCGGTGCCCGCGTCGGCGTGGAAACACCGCTGGTCGATCGCGGCTATGCTGAAATTGTCAAGCTGGCGTTTCACATGAAACTGTCCGCCGCCCACACCTGGACATGCTGCAAACCGCCTGCGATCAAGCGGGGGCAGCGCGCGGCGTGCGGCCGATGCCCGACATGCCTCGCCAGGGCTCAGGCATTTTCTGAAGCGAAATTCAGCGATCCGCTCGTTCCCGATCCGAGACGGCGACCCTCAGGCGTGGGTTAGTAGCGCAACATGCCGTTTGGTCCTGCGACGGCTCCAGGCCGTGGGCTCAGTCATTTGTGGCCCCGCCGCCCTCGGCGAGGCTGTGGCCCCAACACGGCGGAGGGCCGCTGTGCCACGCGGCATGCCCATCGAATCAGCGTGGACACAGCCTTAGTAATGCGAGGCCAGCCGCTCAATCGCGGCACGGAGCGGGGCCACGGTATCCGGGTTGGCCGACTGCTTGCATTTCATCGCCGCCCGCATCACCGCGTGGTGATCGGCCAGCTTCTCCAGATAGGCGCCGTAATCGGCCGCGCCCTTTTCTACGGGCTTGACCTTCTGGGTGAGGAAGTACTCGGCCACCACCGTGATCATATGGGAAGCATGGTGCTCCTTGGTGTCGACCCACCGCGCGGCTTGGTTGAACGCATTGGCATCGTGCTTGCCTGCCAGCTCGCGGATGTTGTGGATGGCTTTTTCGATCGTCGCAGCGTCCTCGGAAAGCTGGGCGATGCGGGCCTTATCGTCGTAAATGCCGCAGGGTACCTGGCAGTGGGCATCGGTGGATTTCTGGTTGACCAGGAAGAAGGCGGCCGCGATGGGGGCGATGACTACAGCAAAACTAATGGCTGTCTTTTGGTGCATTTCATACTCCTCATGCTATGGAACAAGTGGAACGTGACCGAGCGACTCCCAAAAGAAGCCGCTATGGCAAGTGATTCTCCGTCGTCACCAGCGACTGTCAAGCCGGACCCATGGGGGATAGCACTTCGCTGCGCCGCCCCGGCGGGTCCCGGACCGTCGAGCGGTCTTCCGGATGCTCCGACGCAGAGCAAGGGTGTGGCCATAGTTGGTGGCCGTTGAGAATACGTCCGCGCAGCCTTCAGTGGCATTGGGCGTCGGCCTTGTCTGCACGTGTTTTCACGCCGGCGTCGCGTCAAGCGGTCGCGGGCAAGGCCCACTGTGTCGGCTGAGACGTTTCGCATGGCCCGGTCTTCGCCCCAAGCGCACGGCCTTCGCCCCAACGGGGCACCAACAGGTCAGCCCAGGGCAGCGCTGCGCTCTGCCCTGGGCTATCTCGTTTGGCTCCCTTGGGTCAGGTTTTGATCCGCCTCTTCAGTTGACGGCGTTGCCCTTCGCGGCGAATGCTACCATGACCGGAATGGGGCAAAATCTACGGCAACCGGCATGGGGCGAATCCTGCGACGACTCGCGTGGTGCGGGGTCTAATTTGTTTCTTCGGCCCTGGCGGCCGGTTCAACGCGCCGTACGGTCATGGCTTGAAACCGTGTTGCCACAAGAGATGGCTACACCCCACAGTAATTGGGCTGCTGCTGTTTGTTGTCAATGGTCGATGAATCCGATACCGTGCAGAGGTTGAATTGGGTGCGGAATACGCGCCGATGGCGACAACGGGTAGGTTCGGGGAGTGCAACGCGATGAGTGGGAACGGAGGCGAGCAACACCTCGCATCTGAATTGCTGGAGCAGCTTGCGCCGCGTTTTCCGGGGATCGATGTGCGGGTGGCCCACAGCGACCGCTGGAATCGTCCGTGTGCGACGTTTTGCTGGGATGGATTCGCCGGCCTGCTTCCGGAAGAGCGCTTTCAGCGGCTCGCGACCGTCTTGCCGGAGGATTTCCGAGCCTCGCGGATGCACGGCGTGGTTTGGATGGAACTGGCCCCCGGCGAATCGGTCGAGGCGTTCTTGAAGCTGCCGCGCAGCGAAGACCTCGGCGATCGCGAAGAGGAAATCTATCGCCGCCTGAGCAAAGGCGGTTTCTTCGACCTGCTCGCCAAACGATTGGGGACCGCCCCGAAACGATCCTGCGGGGGCGATTTTCGTGAGACGGCTTCCGCCATCAAACGCGGAAAATCGATCGACGTCAGCTTGATCGATGCCAAGCTCGTGTTCATCCGGCGCGGCGTGTTCTGCGATTGTCAGGTGCTTCAAGGCGCCCAACCGGCACTGGCCAAACGCTACGCCGGCGCCGCGTGATCTCGAAGGCGTTTTCGTGCAGCGATCTTCTCGTACAACCGCCTGCTCGCGTGACAGTGCTGTCGCACGTTCGTACACTTTCAGCCACGATGTTTGAGTTCGATGTTGACGCTACCGCCGGGGCCGCGCGGTGTGGTCGGCTGGCGACGCCTCACGGCGTCGTGCAGACACCCGCATTCATGCCGGTGGGCACGGCCGCCACGGTCAAGGGCGTCACCCCGACGCAGCTCCGGGCTACCGGTGCCGGCATGATCCTGGCCAACACCTACCATTTGCAGCTCCGGCCCGGCGCCGATGTTGTGGCCGGCTTCGGCGGGCTCCACCGGTTCATGGGCTGGGACGGGCCGATGCTGACCGATAGTGGCGGATACCAGGTGTTTTCGCTGGCCAGGATCAACAAGATCAGCGATGACGGCGTGGAGTTTCAATCCCATATCGACGGCGCACACATGCGCCTCGACGCCGAAAGCGCCACCGCCATTCAGAACAAGCTCGGGGCGGATATCATCATGGCGTTCGACCAGTGTCCGCCGCTGCCCTGTCCGTCGGGCGAATTGGCGCGGGCGGTGGATCGGACGATAGCCTGGGCCGAGGTGTGCAAGCGGGCGCACCGGCGCGCGGACCAGGCGCTGTTCGGAATCGTTCAGGGGGGCTTGGATCTGTCGCTACGACGCCGATGTGCCGAGGCCCTCGTCGCCTTGGGGTTTGACGGTTACGCTATAGGCGGGTTGTCCGTAGGGGAGACTTTCACGGAGATGGTCGGCGTGCTTGAGCCGCTGGTGCCGGAAATGCCCGCAGACCGGCCCCGATACCTGATGGGTGTGGGGATGCCTCGCGATATTCTGGCGGCGGTACAGGCCGGGGTGGATCTGTTCGACTGCGTTCTGCCGACCCGCAACGGCCGAAACGCCTACGCCTTCACGGCCGGCGGACCCCTAAAAATGCGCAACGAGAAACATCGGCTCGACGATCGACCCTTGGAGCTGAATTGTGACTGCGAAACTTGCGGAAAATTCTCGCGAGGCTACATTCGCCACCTGTTTAACTGTGGAGAAATGCTGGGGCCGACGCTGACATCGATCCACAATGTGCGTTTTTTTCAGCGATTGATGATTCGAATTCGAGAGCGAATCCGAGACAACACCTTGTCCACGTTGGTTGAGGAGTTCCCGATCGCAGCGAGTACGAACGATTTTACCCGGGAAGAATCATGATTGACCTGCTAACGGCCTTGGCTCAAACAACGACCCCGCCGGCCACTCGTCAGCCGGGTGCACAGGATTTCTTCATTCCGGCCCTGTTCATGGGGGTCATGGTTTTTCTCGTCCTTAATACGATCACCCGGTCGCGAAGAGAAAAACGCGAGCGTGCAGAGCTTCAGTCCAGTCTTACCAAGCACGCTCGCGTCGTTACGATCGGCGGCATTTATGGAACCATCCATTCGGTCAAAGAGGACGAGGTGGTCATCAAGGTGGACGAATCCTCGAACACCAAAATGACCTTTCTCAAGAGTGCGGTCCAAAAGGTCTTGTCCAACAGCCCGGCGGGCGACTAGCCCAAGTTCCGCAATGTTTGGGCCAAAACCGGCCTGACGAGGCGCCAGGCTTGTTTATTCTCTGTTTTCTTGACTACATTTTCGAGTCAGAACTCCATTGGGACTGGCCGAGACGGGTCGGGATTTTCAGCGTGGGTGCCCCATGTCCTATTGGACGTGGGGCAGTCGAAGATCTCCCGGCCACTACTGCTTTGACACACGTAAACTTTCGGGCTCGTTACGAGTCACAGCCGCGGGCGCCA
>JBHHUB010000156.1:0-9405 GCA_046753625.1 Phycisphaerae bacterium
CCAGTGGGTCCAGAAACTTTTCTCTTCTGATCAAATCAGAACCCGTCCAGCCCCGCGAACGGCCCAGCCGCTGAATCCTGATCCCGGTATCCGCGTCTACCAGTATAACACGGTCACACAACCGATCCAACCCCGCCTCGTAGAGCTTGGGCACGTCCAGCACGACCGCCCGGCAGTCCCGACAGGCCTCGCTATGGCGAACCCAATGGGCGCGCCGACGTTCGATGCGCGGATACAACAAGCCTTCCAAACGCGCCAACTGAGTCGGGTCGTCAAAAACAATCGCGGCGACGGCCGCCCGATCCACTTGCCCGCGGGCATCCAGAATCGACCGCCCCCACCAGTCCACCAAGGCCGCGATGACTTCCGGTTCGGCCAATTGGTCGTGTGCGGCCGCATCGGCGTCAAACAGCGCCGCCCCCATGGATGCCAGGAGGTGCGAAACCGTCGATTTACCCGCCCCGATGCTCCCGGTGACTCCGATCGTGGGTCGGATACGTTTCCCAGTCGTCGCCGGCAAGATTCACGTCCCGCTGCCGAGCCCCGTAGGCGCTGGGCTTCAAGGCACAACCTGGGTCCGTGCCCGATCTTACTGAATCGGCGGCCGACCGGGCTAACGGTCCACACACCCAGCCGGTCCTGACCCATCGGGCCTTCCGGTAGGTTACACCAAGTAATGCTCCGTTGGGAGAACCCGGCGAGCCTGTTTGCGATCAAACGCGATTACGACCAACCAGTCTCCCTGAAGCCTGCCGACACTCTGGCGAGAAACGAAACCTTCAAGAGATGGCAGGCCTACGAAGCGGCATATAGGTTGATCCTGGGTTGCCTACCTAAAGGATACCAGATTGTAATGGGCCTGTCAGCAGCCTCTTAGAAGAAAATTATTCATCTCCAGAACGGCATGGATTGCAGGCGATTGCGGGAGGACGTCGGCCGCGTACAGCCCGGATTGGGCTTCGGGACAGCATCAGCCGCAGGAATGTTTCAGAACATTTGGCGCAATCCTGGTGACATGCCGGCACCCGGCACAGGCTCTGTGACATTGCGACATACTGAGGTTGGTGGTCCGCGGGCTGGCGCCCGTGGCGCTGAATCGGCGTACCTATCCCACGTGAAGCGTCACGGCCGCATTTGCCCGAGCGCCACTTTGCGCAAATGCGTCACGAGCAGCCACGTTCTTGGGGATCAACCTCATCCGCGAACGCGGAAGCGGTGAACATGTAGACCGTCGCCGTGTCGCGCTGCCAGGCGTCGGCCGGTAGTCCGGCTTTCATGGTGCAGCAATTCGCGAGGAACTCCTCGGGTGACCAGCCCCGCTCGACCGCGACCTTGGGAAGAAAACACCCGGATCGCTGCCCGGACCGCACGATGATACCGTGGGTGCCGATTTTGAGCTGCCGCGGGTTGCGCGCTATCACGGGGGCCGAGAGAAGCGAAATCTCGATCGAGAGCGTGTCCAGTTCCGCGCTTGTTATCGGGCGATCCGCAAACCTTGGATCCTGAAGCGAGGCCACGGTGATTTGCCCGACCGCCTCGACAACATCAGTAATCCGCGCGAATCGACCCACGCATCCGCGCAGGGTCTTGTCCAACCAGAATGTGACAAAGGCTCCGCCAAACACCCCTTCCAACGAGAACAGCGCGCGCGCGGGCAGGGCGTTCCCCTCAAGATAAGCTTGGGCGACGCGGCGAGCCCAGGCCAGCAGCCGATCCTGGTCGGCCCTGTCGAGCGAAGGCGTTTCTTCGCACACGGGCGGAATCCTCCTTGCGAGACGACCCCAGGATTCATACCCGCAAACGCGTGGGGCGTCGAGTTTCGGCGGAATGGGCATGCGGACGAGGAGCCGCCGGCGTCAGCCAGCGGACCACTCGTGGTCGGATGCCACCGGCTTGCGCCCGGTGCCCTGAAGCATCTCCCGCGGCTGGCCGGAGGCATGCCCGTCCGATTGGTAGGGGGTCGTCGCCCGGGATGCATTCAGTATGATAGGTGGCGGGTCCGGCCACGTTGAGGCATCGCGATGGCGTCGATCGGGTGTTGTGGTGGCGCGGATAGAAAGAGGCTCTGGGGATCGAACCTCCGGCGCAGGCCCGCAACGCCTGGTTCCGCGGCCCGTGCCGTGGGTCCGGCCGAAAAACTCTGAGGGATACCATCTGTGTCAATGCCCGTCGTGGCCATCGTTGGCAGACCGAATGTAGGCAAGAGCAGCCTGTTCAACACCATAGCGCGCCAGCGTACGAGCATCGTGGAACCGACGCCCGGTGTCACACGGGATCGGATATCCGAGGTGTGTGACATCGAAGATCGGTACTTCGAGCTGGTGGATACGGGGGGTTTCGGTGTCGTTGATCGCGATGACCTCGCCGAGGACGTGGAACGCCAGATTCGATTCGCCATCGCCGCCGCCGATCTCATATTGTTTGTCGTTGACGCCCGGGACGGCGTGAATCCGTTGGACGAATCGACCGCGAGGCTGCTCAAAGACCGTTACGACCGGGTCAAACTCATCGCAAACAAAGTCGACGCCGCCCACCTGGGCAATTGGGCAGGCGAATTCATCAAGTTGGGCTTCGGCGAGCCGCTCTGCGTCAGTGCCGTCACCGGGCGCGGGCGGGACGAACTTCTCGAGCTGATTTCCGAGGGGATTGAGGGGCAGGAGTTGGGTCAGCCGCCGGAACCGGTGATCAAGATGGCCATCGTCGGCAAGCGCAACGCCGGCAAGAGTACGCTGATCAACGCGATCGCCGGTGAGGAGCGCGTGATCGTCAGCGAAATACCCGGAACCACCCGCGACAGTATCGACGTGCGCTTCGAGAAGGACGGCCGGACGTTGCTCGCGATTGACACGGCCGGGGTCCGCAAGAAACGCAAGCTCGCGGACGACATCGAATACTATGCGATGACCCGGGCGATGCAGTCGATTGCGCGGGCCGACGTTGTGCTGTTGTTGGTTGATGCCACAGAGAAGATCGGGCAGGTCGATAAGAAGCTGGCGCGGCACATCGCGGACCTGTTCAAGCCGTGCATTCTTGTGGTCAACAAGTGGGATCAAGCCAAGGGGCATGCCTCCTCGGAGGAATTCGGAACCTATCTGGAGAAGGTGCTACCGGAAATCCGCTACGCCCCCGTGGCGTTTACGTCCGCGATTTCCGGGCGGAACATCCTGGCGACGATCGACCTGGCCGCCGAGCTGTTCAAACAATCCAGAACGCGGGTGGGCACAGGGCGGCTCAACAAGGTAGTTGGTGACGCCGTGGCGACCCAGGCCCCAAGGCCCAAGAAGGGGCGCAAGGCGCCGAAAATCCTCTATGCGACCCAGGTGAGCACGCAGCCGCCGACCATCGTCGTGTTTGTCAACGGCGCCCATCTGGTTACTCAGAACTACGAGCGATTCATGCTGAATCAGCTCCGCGAACGGCTGCCTTTCGAGGAGATTCCCATCCGGTTGCTCTTCCGGTCGCGACGAGCCGAATCGCGGGTAGAATAGGTGGGCCGAAATGTTCGGCGATCGAACGTGTGTTCTGCTCCAAATGAAAGGGGACACCGATGACTACAGAGTTGCATTGTCCAGGTTGTAGCAAGCTCATTCGGGCACCGGACGGCGCAGGCGGCAAGCAGGGGAAATGCCCCTACTGCGGGCGCAAGGTGTACATCCCCATGCCTGAATCGGAGATCGACCCCATCCCCCTGGCGCCGATCGATGAAACGGAAGAGGCGCGCGCTGCCCGGCTGCGGCGGGAATCCACCGCCTACATCGCCGCGATCGACCATGTGGGCGAGCACGACGCCGCCGGCGCGGGCTCCGATTCGACCGCCTCTCAGGGCGGAACGGCGGTGGAAACCGTGGACGTGGCGGATGAGGTCATGCGTTTCATGATCGCGATGCGCGATTCCCAATTGGATGTGGCCGATCAGTGCGTCAAACGGTTGGCCAAAGCAGGCAGCAAGTCCGTCGAATACGTCAACGGGCTCATGCTCGACGAACTGCCGCTGAGGGTTGAAAACGTCCCGCCGCCGCTGGTGCAAGGATTCCTCAAGACCCTGCTCAGCCGGCTATAGTAACGGCAATTCAGAGTACCGGGCGCAAGCCCGGCGACGTTGTTCTGGTGTCCTGCCGCGGAGGGTCCGCAGGCTGGCGCGAGCGGCGCTGAGTCGGCGCGCCCATCCCACCGGACCCCAAGCTGCGGGCCGACGGTCGCGCCGACCATCATGGCCCGCCGAACTGGTTCGCAAACGCGGCGTAGTCCGTCAAATCGATGTCGCTGTCCGCGGTGCCATCGAAGTAGCAGCAGCCGGGACCCAACGCAACAGGCTCGACGCCGGTCACGCATCCCTGGAATACGCCGTAGTCCGAAAGGTTTACTTGTCCATCCGCCGTAAAGTCGCCGGCCAGTTCACACGGGTCGGGGACCCCGCTGCCGTTGCAGTCCGGGACAAGCCCATCGGCGATGTCGCAGGTGTCGGGCAGCGCATTGTCGTTGCAGTCGTTGCTGGTGCCGTCGGCGATGTCCATGGCATCGGGAACGCCGTTGCCGTTGCAATCGACGTTGATCCTCAGGAAATAGACGTCCTGTTCGCCGTTGAAGGTGGCGGCGAAGGCTAAGTACGCGGCCTGGTCTTGAGAGATCATGTCGTAGTAGTCGCCGATCTTGTTTTGATTGGGCCAGCCGACGTGGCTGTCGAAGACCGGGCTGAGTGGCCGATTGGCGTACCAGGTGGTGCCCTGGTCCACGGAGAATGAGTAGTAGAGTTCGGACAACCGTTCGTTGCCTAGACGGCGCGTATCGTTCCAAATGACATCGATCCGGCCGTTGGGCGCAACCGACATGGTGCCAAACCACTGCCAGGCATGGCTGTCGGTAGGATCGTCGTTGACGCGGACGGGGGAGCTCCAGGTCAGCCCGCCGTCCTCGCTTCGAGTAAACATGACGTCGAGCGGGTCCGGGCCCGGTGGATCAACGGATGCGAGCAAGTAGACGTTGCCGTGCGACGGGCCTGTGGAATGATCCGTGGCAACCCAAGCCTGCCCGACCAATCCGCCGGGATTGGGGCCGGTGCTGAAACCGCTGATCGCTCCGCCGATTGGGACAAGCTCGGCAAGATCGAAAACGGGGTCGTCACCGGGGTCCTGCGCGTTGGAGGATCGAATGAAGGCCAGGGAGGTGCTGTTCCCCACGCCGACGATGTAGAGATCGCCATTGGGCCCGACCGACATCGTACCCCAGCGTGGGCCCAAGGGTAGCGGGATCGGCTGCTCGAACACATTGCCGCCATCGGTTGATCGATTGAAGCAGACTTCTGCGGCGCAAGAGCCGAATGAAGACCAAGTTTGGTAGATGTTGCCAAGTCCGATGCCGCCGGTCCGGTCGATGGTCATCCATTGCTTGTCACCGCCAAACGCGAACACCGGCTCTGCCCAGGTTATGCCTCCATCCGTGGATCGAAACACGCCGGTCGTGAAGGTTTCGCTCAGGCTGTTGTAATAGAAGTTGCCTTCGGCGTCGAAGTCCAGGACGGGGTCACTACGAAAAACGCCCGGATCGAGCACGCCGGGAAAAGTCCAGCTTTGTCCGCCGTCCGTCGTGTAGCCTCGTCCCGCTTGCCGAAAGTTGCTCAATACGGTGTCAAACTGCCGCCAACCGATCGCGATTCGATTGGGATCATTGGGGTCCACCGCGATGGAGGGCTCATTGGCGGCGTCGCCGACCCTATTCAATCCATTCTCGTCCACGTTGACCTGAACGAACTGAGATTGCGGGCAACTCGCGGATACCAGGAGCCGCACATAGAAACTCGCATGGAGATTCTGGTTGAAATGGGCGACGCATGGAATGTTGGGATGATGGTAGATGTCTTGCGAGAACCCGATTTCCGGCGGCGTTCCGACCACCCAACCGGCCTGGCTCGTTGAAAAGCTGACGCCGAGCCACATCGCGGACGGAATCTCAATACCGCTGAGCGCCAAGTCGCGCCGCAAGAGAAACATGCCGTCGTTGGGCGGATCGAACTGGTGCTGCGTGCCCGGGATGATTTGTCCGCCCTCACCCGGGCAGGCGTCGTACAGCGCGGTCTGAACCTGGAACCCCGGACCGGTTCCGTCACCACCGCCGCTTACCAGGATTTCGTAGGCTGATACGTTGCACGAGCCGATCGAAGTGGTCACCAGATCATCGGCGATGAGTCGGTCGGCGCCCGGCGGAAAAGCGACGAAACCGTTGGTGTTGCTGTAGACAACCAACTCCTCGCCACCGAGCGGTATGCCTGCAAGGATCTTCTGATGGTCGACATCGTCCAGCAGCCCGACGACGACGCCACCATTCTTTCCTTCTATCGCGACGCGTTGGCCCGGTTTGGGGTGGAGGCGTGGCGATCCGGGATGCGCTGACCGGACGATGGGCGGGTCGTCGGGATGTTCGTAGTGGGCGGTCCTAGGTGGTCGCTCTTCTTCTTGGCTTGGGCTCGTCTCTATTGGGTTGGGAAGGTCGGCGGTGTCTTTAGCTCCGGACAAAGACGGAGCCCACGCCATCCCTGGCGTGGCGGCCAGACACAAGACGAGAAGGAGCGAACTGCGGCGTGCGCTGCGGGCGCGAGTCGACCGGGTTGGAAGCATGATGCTGGACCTCCAAGGTAGGCATGGCAAAAGGAGCGGACCTCATTTTGAGGTCCAATAACACCCCATCGAGTCCCACGGACGATACCGGTTGCCCGGCGGAAAGGCAACGGGGCCATCGCCCATATCCTCGATCGGTTACATGATTTTACCGGAATATCGCAGGGCGTACCGTCAACCGGCATCGGTCTCTTGCCGGTATCCTCGCGGTGTCCAACCGGTGCAACACAGGCACCCGCCGCGCTGACCGGTGTGATGCCGGGAAGGGGCGAATCCGATAGGTCCGGGCGAAGGGGGGCGGGTTGTCCCCCGGAGAAAAACCGATATATAGATGATCGGGTATGTTATTAGGGTTCTTGGGGAGCGACGTTGCCATGGCGACCGCACACGCATCGATGATCGACACGAGCCGAGTGGATACGCTTTCCGCGCTCGTCGGCGCCACCCCGCTCTTGGAGATTCGCTATCTCCGCGCGGGTAAGACGCGACGTATTTACGCCAAGTACGAATTGATGAACATGACCGAGAGCATCAAGGACCGCATGGTGTTGCATATTCTGCGGCAAGCCTACGGCTTGGGGCGGTTGCATCCCGGCGATACGATCGTCGAAGCCTCCAGCGGCAATACCGGCATATCCATCGCGGCGATCGGGCGGGCCCTTGGTCACCCGGTGCGGATTTACATGCCGGATTGGATGAGCCCGGAGCGAGCCGAGTTGATTAAGACGTTCGGCGCCGAAATCGTCGGGGTCTCCCGCGAGGCCGGCGGCTTTCGTGGGGCCATCGAACAGGCCGAAGCGTTCGCGACCACGCACGATCGGGTGTTCCTGCCAAGGCAGTTCGCGGAACCGGCCAACGTCGAGGCGCACGCGCTGACTACGGGGCCCGAAATCGAGGCACAGCTTCGTACCTTCGGCAGGACCGCGGATGCCTTTGTGGCCGGCGTGGGTACCGGCGGAACGGTCATGGGCGTGGGGCAACATTTGCGGCGAGGCGGGCGGCGGGTCCGGGTTCATCCGCTGGAGCCGGCCGACTCGCCCACACTGCGGACCGGGCACAAGGTGGGGCGGCACCGCATCCAAGGTATCTCGGACGAGTTCATCCCGCCGATCGTGGAGCTCGACCGGTTGGATCGGGTGGTCGATGTGTGGGACGGGGACGCGATCCTGATGGCTCAGTTGCTGTGCAAGTCGCTGGGGCTGGCCGTGGGGATTTCGTCCGGCGCCAATGTGCTTGGGGCGATGGAACTTGTCGAGGAGCTCGGCGATACTGCGACCGTGGTTACCGTGCTGCCGGATTCCAACAAGAAGTATCTTTCGACCGATCTGTGCCACACCGAGCCGGTGTGCGACCCCTACATTACGCCGGCGATCGAGTTGGATTGTTTTCTGGCGGTGCGGTGATCGGCGACCGCCCCAACGGCTCCGCGTCCGGATCGGCTGATTCGGACGTTGATCGGGCCGGCACACACGATGGTGGCCGGGGTTGTTTGGGGAATACGGGGAATACATGGTGGTGCCCGGCCGTCTTGAACCATGGCGACTCGATTCGATGCGGTACCGCCGCCGATCCAGGGAGTCGGGCGTTGGCGGGATGGTTGCCAGCGTTGCCGGCGCGGGGTACGATGGCTTTTGCTACGGGTGGGTGCGTTATCTGCCGAGCTTTGCGGGTCTGGAATTTATCTTTGGAGGTGAACGTGATGGTCAAGGTAGCCTTCTTCCTGGCTGCGGCGTCCGCAGCGGGTGTCTTTTGTTTTGACAAGTCCAATACGGAATCCGGCCCCGTTTCCAATGCGTCCGTTGCGGCGGCGAGCCATGCCGCGGTGCTGGTGGCGGCGCGGCCCGGCGCAGCGGAGCGATCCTACGTGGGCTCCAAGAAGTGCAAGAAATGCCACCTCGCCCAGTACAAGAGTTGGGCGAAGACGAAGATGGGCGATGCTCTGGCCTCACTTACGCCCGGCGTGGATACGGAAATCAAGGAGCAGTTCAAGCTGGATGTCAACAAGAACTACGCTACCGATGAAGGCTGCCTGCGATGCCACACCACCGGCTTCGGTAAGACGGGAGGCTACCAGATTCCGGATCCCGATAACAAAAAGTCCGTCCGGAAAGCCAAGAAGCTTCAGGATGTCGGTTGTGAATCATGCCACGGACCTGGCAGCGAATACGTCAAGGTGTTCGAGGAAATCTTCAAATCCAAGCGCATGTACTCTGTGGAGGAACTCTACGCGGCCGGTTTGAACAAGATGGAAGAATCCGTCTGCCTGGTTTGCCACAACGATCAGAGCGCCACGGCGGTACCCGGTGCGGTGTTTGATTTCGAGCAGCGCAAGAAAGACGGCACCCACGAACATTTCCCGCTGAAACAGCGCAAGGACTAGCGGCCGCCCATCGGCGCTGCTGCTCATCGGCGCCGCCTCGCGTATCCCGCAAGCGGGGTGGCGAGGCCGCGCCATGCGCGCACCCTGGCCGCTTTCGCCTGAGCATCGCTTCCCGGGAAAGCGTGCGCTTCAAGGGCACGTGTCGGCGGGCAACGGCGTGTCGAGCCACGGGGTAAACACGCCGCTTCCGTTGAGCAAATCGATGACGCGCAGGATGTCCTCCGGACCGCACACGCCGCTGTGGTCCAGGTCGCAACTGTACGGGCCCCACGGAAGCGATATCACTCCGTTGAGGCCGTCGATCAGCGCGAGGATGTCTGACGGCGCCGTGACGCCGTCGCCGTTGACGTTGCCGGGATGAGCCGTCAGTGAAAACGATTCCTGCACGCCGGACGTGCCGGTATATGTCAGCGT
>JBHHUB010000157.1:0-9312 GCA_046753625.1 Phycisphaerae bacterium
TGTACGAAGCCGCGAAGGCGGTTGGTGGGGCACCGATCGTACGCATGTTGGGCGCAGGAATCGCCGATATTACCGAACAGGATGTAGGGTGCGCGCGGACCTGCCAATGCCCGCGGCAGTCGGAGTGGGGTTCCGAGTCGGCACATCAAGACCCATAAATCAGGAGGGTTGCGTACAGGCGCAGCCTGATGTCTGCGGCTGGGAAGCGAGCCGGCGCTCGTGGCCGGGAGATGGATGCGCGATCGAGGGCGGACGCACCGGGAGACTGACATGAGAGTTCTCATTGCCGACGATGACTCCTTTATGCTGCGGCTCCTGGAGAAGCTCGTGAAGCAGTGGGGTTACGATGTGGTCACCGCCTGTGACGGGGATGAAGCCTGGGCGGCCTTCTCCAAGCCCGATCCCCCTCAAATGTTCCTGTTGGACTGGAACATGCCTGGGCCATCGGGCGTGGAGGTATGCCGCCGGATCCGAGGAAGTGAGGACGGAGCGTATACGTATGTGCTTCTGGTTACGGGCAACGACGAGAAGGACGAAATCTCCAATGGTTTCGCCGCGGGGGCGGATGATTTCATCGTCAAGCCGTTCGAGCACGTCCATCTCTGGCATCGACTGACGGCCGGCGCGCGGATTCTGGAAAACGAAAAGAACCTGGTCGAAAGCAAAGAGACCCTGAAGCAGTACGCCGCGGAAATGGAGTCCCTGGCCGAGGAACGAGCTCGGCAGTTGGCCCACGCCGAGCGGATGGCGACGTTGGGCATGCTTTCGGCCGGGGTGGCCCATGAGATCAACAACCCCACCACGTTTATCTCCGGTAACTTGCTGATTTTGAAAGATTGCTGGCCGCTGGTGCGGGCAAGCCTTGAGTCGCGCATGGCCCAAGATGCGCCAAACGCCGCTCGGCTGCGCTTCATGTTGGACGAGATTCCGAAGATTCACGATGCCATTGCCAATGGAGTGACACGTATTACCAAGGTAGTCAGCGGTCTCAAAGCCTACGCGGGCCATCGCCAAACGAGCGAAGCGCTGTTCTCCGTGAATGCTCGCGTGACCGAATCCCTGGAGTTGTGTACCAATGCCTTGAAGCATCGAGTGAAGGTAGAGACCGACCTTGGTGCGGACTTGCCCCAGATATGGGGTGATGGTCAGCAGATCGACCAGGTGTTCGTGAACCTGTTCGTCAACGCCGCGCACGCGATGCGCGATTGCGACGGCGGTACCCTCCGGATTATGACGACGGGCACCGATGCGGCCGTGCGAATTGTGGTCGAGGACAATGGTCCAGGGATGTCGCCGGATGTCCTCCGGAAGATATGGGAGCCCTTTTTCACGACCAAACCGACGGGCGAAGGCACCGGGCTGGGGTTGCCCATCATCAAAGGCATCGTCGAAGACCACGGCGGCACCATTGCGGCGGAGCATGTTGATCCCCATGGGGCGAGATTCGTCATCACCTTTCCTTGCCGGCGGCCTGAAACCCAGGATCTAATCCGACCGGATCGGAAATCAATACCGGAACGGAGAAGCGAGGATGAGTGCGCGATTGCTGATTGTCGATGACGAATCTGAAATTCGTGAGATGCTGGCGCGGCATTTCCGCATGCTCGGCTACGACGTCGCATCTGCCGTGGACGGTAAGGATGCGCTTGAGAAGCTCTCCGAAAAGCGGTTCGACGTTGTGGTTAGTGATATTATGATGCCCGAAATGAACGGTGTAGAGCTGCTGCGGGCGATCCGGGCCGATTACCCGATGACCCACGTCATCATGATCACCGGATACGTGACTCTCGAAAACGCGCTCGCATGCCTGGGCGGCGGCGCGGACACTTGCATCTTCAAGCCACTGACGGACTTTCAGGAGCTCGACGATGCCGTGAGCGCGGCCTTGGCCACGTTACGCCGCTGGCAGCGCAAGTTGCAAGAGCTGCAGGGGATGAAACCCGCGCCCGTGGAGAAGGCTCATGGATAATCTCGGCGTGGGCGTTGACCCGCAGTTGCGCGGCGAATTCATCGACGAATCGCTCGAAGGGCTGGCGCGATTGGCGCGACTCTATGTCGACCTGGAAGGCGACCCGACCAACGTCGAGACGATCGGCGCTATTTTCCGCGTGGCCCATTCGATCAAAGGCTCGGCCGCCTTTTTCGAGCTCATGCAGATCAAGACGATGTCGCATGTGGTCGAGTCGCTCCTGGACGCTGCACGCCAAGGTCGGCTGGTGGCCACGCCGGCGATCATCAGCGCCTTGCTCGCCGGTACGGATGAACTGGTTGAAATGTTCAACCGGGCTCGAGAAGGGCACCCGGAGATCGTGGACCAGGAGCACTTCGATCGGTTGGTGGCGCGGCTGACCGCTGCGACCAACGGCGAGGGGGCCAACCTGGATGCGGTTTGGGCCGAGCTGCTGGAAACCTTGGAGGCATGCAGGGCGGCCCGATCCATACCGCTTGACGTGTTGGAATCCGGGGTAGGTCAGGCGGCCGACCTGGCGGCTCAGTTGGCTACCGCGCTGGGCGTCGGCAAGCAGGTGGAGGTGCCAGGATCCTATGACACGCTACCGGAGCCCGGGCGTTGCCTGCACGAGCTCCTCGGCGCCATGGGCGATAGCACGCCGGATGACGACAAAACGGCCGCGATCGGACGGTGCATAGCAGATTTGAAGGATGCCGTATCCAGCGAGGATGCGCTGGCCGCGGTCGAGGAAGCGCGATCCAGCTTCGAATCGGTCCGTGACACGATCGGCCCCGATCCGCTGCTCGTCGAGATCGGCCGGTCGCTGATCGAGACGTTGGTGAAACTGGAAGTCGAGGGGCCGAACAAGAAGGAGGCAGCGCCGGCATCGGACGCGCCGGATGCGTCGCGTGAGCCAACGCCGGCTGCCGGATCGACCGCGAAGGAGGAGGCGCAGCAAGTCGTCAGAAAGACCATGCGCGTTACGGAGGACAGCGTCGATGGCTTTCTCGCGTTTGTGGGTGAACTCGTCGTCATCAGCGAGATGTACCGCAATTTCCTCGGCCAGATGCTCAATCAAACCGCCTGTCCGGACGAGTTGCAGCGGATCAACGCAACCCTGGATGAACTCTCCTCCAACCTTCAAAACAGCATCATGGACATCCGACGGGTTCCGATGCAAATGATCCTGCAGCGGGCACCACGGATCGTTCGGGATGTGGCGAATGCCGCGGGTAAAGAAATCAAAACGGTGGTCGAAGGGGAGAGCATCCTCTTGGACAAGAGCATCGTTGACACGCTAGAGGCACCGCTGATCCACATGGTGCGCAACTCGGCCGACCATGGCATCGAAACGCCCGACGTCCGGGAGGCGGCCGGCAAGGATCGTTGCGGATTCATTGAAATCATCGGCGCCGAGACGTCGCACCACGTCACGTTGACCGTCAAGGACGACGGCAAAGGGCTGGACTACGACGCGCTGGCGGAGAAGGCGGTTGCGCTCGGATTGTTCGGTCCGGATCACCGCCCGAGCGAAGCCGAAATCATCGACATCCTGTTTGCCTCGGGCGTGTCGACTGCTGAGAAAGTGACCGACGTGTCCGGCCGCGGCGTGGGCATGGACGTGGTCAAACGCAACATCGAATCGATGGGTGGCAAGATTACGGTCACCAGCGAACCGGGAGCCGGCAGCGAGTTTTGCATTCAGCTTCCCAAGACGGTAAGCACACAAATCCTCAGCGGATTCGTCGTGTCCGTAGGGGGGCAGCGCTACGTGGTGCCGGCCGACAAGCTCGTGGAATGCATCCGACCCGAAGCGGATCAGATTCGTACGTGCATGGGGGGCGGCAATAAGGTGATCGTACATGGTGATGCCTTGCTGCCGATCTGCGCGTTTCCTTCGACCGAGAAGGCGAAGCGCGACGGCGACAGCTTCGATGTGAAGCCCCCGGGCGCCGGTGACATGGTCATCGTTGAAACGGAAGGACAAAGCGTTGCGCTGTGTGTCGATCGCCTCGAGGGGTTCACGCAAGTGGTGGTCAAGAATACGGGCTTCTTGAACATCCCGGGGTTTCAGGGCGCAGCCGTCATGGGCGACCAGTCCGTGGCACTGATTCTCGACGTCGACCCATTCCTTCAGCGCGCGCTTGCATCAAACGTGTCTGCCGATCAGATCGAGGCGGCGCTGCGGCCCATTGAACCGAACCGAGAGATAGGAGGAGGTTGCCTCGTTGGTTGAGCCGAATTTCGGCGATCCGATAGGAGCGGAAGTCATGTCCAACGCAGAGTTCATGAGCCATCTATTGGCACCGTACGGGCCCCAAGGGCCGCTCGATCAGTTGGTCGAGCGGGTCAACCAGTTCTTCCACAAGGCGGAGGCCCGAGACTACGACGAGAAGCACGTAGAAATCAGGGGCCAGTTGCCTTCGCTCTGGGAGGCAATGATCGGCGTAGCCAATGAAAAGTGCCCTGAGCCGGAATTCCGAATTCTCGATTTCGGTTGCGGTACCGGCTTTGAAGCCGAGCAGCTCCTTCGATCGTTGCCCCGTGAACGAATCACCGCGCTGACCTGCTACGACCCTTGTTCGGATATGCTCGAGCGTTGCCGGGCGAAAATTCATCCACGTTTTCCAGAGGCGGTGTTCTGCAACGATCTGAAGCAACTTCCCGAAGATGCCGCGCCGTACACCCTCCTTGCCACCAACTCGCTCCTCCACCACCTGCCCGATCCCATCGGCACCGTGCAGAACCTTCTTCCGCGCCTCGGCCCGAATGCCGTCTGGATCGCCGGGCACGAACCGTCGTGCCGCTTCTACCGTCGAGCCGAATGCATCGAAGCTCTGGAGCGGTTTGAGCGGAAACGCAAATGGGGGAAATACCTACGGCCGGGCAACTACTTCAAGCGGCTCAAGGCCAAAGTTGGGCTTCGAAGCAGCCCTGCCGAGGAGGCGGCGCGAGAATCCGTCCGGCAGGGATGCTTCACCACACGCCCCCCGGCGCACGTCGTCGCGTTGCTGGTGGACTTCCACGTCGCCCACTCCCGCGGCGAGATGGCCGCCGGTCGCGGGCTTGACTTTGAAGCCATGCAACAGAGCCTCGCGGGCGCGTGGGAGTTGGTCTGGCGGAAGACCTACTCGTTCATGGGCCCATTCTACGAGGGAAGCTTATCTCAACAGTGGCGCCGGGTTTGTCATGAGTTAGCCGAACGATTCCCCGATGACGGCGCCAACTTTTGCACGGTCTGGGTGCGCGGCTAACGGCTCGTGCCGCCATTCAGCACTTGCAAGCCCCTTCCGGCTTCAAACCGCCCTTCAGGACGCCGACCCGTGGGGCACGGCAAGCCGGCCGGGCAGCGGAACAACCTACTCAAAGCGGGGCGGCGATCTCGCGCTTACTCCATCCTGAATGCGCGTGTGGCGCTGCATCCGCTGATGTACGCATTGCACACGCGCCAGTGGTACCAGCCGTCGGCGGAATACAGCCCATCGATGAACTCCATCGAAAACGGCTCAGCCCAGCTCAACGCGTTGATGTAGGCGTCAATGTAGATTTCGTTGTAGTTGTTCTCGTCGGGAGGATTCCCGGTGACCTGAATGTAGTAGGGCGTGTGGCAGGCGTCGGCTTCCCAGGCGAATTCCTCCGAATAGCTGATCGTAGCGCAGTCCGCCGGCGTGCGCTGGGTCATCGTGCAACCTTCCGTTTCCGGACCAAACGCCTGTGGCGGACAGGCTTTGACCGATGGGCTCGCATTGGGCTCGGGATTCGTGGGGCCGGGGTCGAAGGATGAGCCACCGGAGTCCCCGAATCCACCATCCCCGAATCCACCATCCACGAAACCGCCATCCGTGAAACCGCCATCCGTCAGGCCGCTGTCGGTTGCTGTTGCGGATTCGCTCCCCTCGTTACCTGAGGAAGCATCCGCGGAATTGGGGACGACCGCGGTACCGAGGGCATCGCCGGCGGCCTCGGATGGGCTGTCGGCGGTCGGCCCCGGCGGCATGCTACCGGCGCAGCCCAACACCATCAGCAAGGCGGAACCCACCATCGCGGCGCCCCATGCCTTGAACAAGCCACCCTCAAACGTCCTCTCCACTACGTCAGACATTTCGATTCTCCCTGCAAGAAGGTCCCTATCCCAAACGGACGATCATCACCAATCCAAGCCCCGGGTACGCCACAGGGTGGGGTTGGCAGACGCAATTCACCCAAACGATAGGCCTCATTGTTTCGGAAGTATTCCGGTACGGCTCCGCGTGCCCATTATGATAGCATCTTCAGCGATAGGCGAAACGCGTTGAAATTCGCGCGCCAACAAGGGGGCGCGCGATACGTAAGACCCGCCGGGCGTGCCGACACGGAGCCACCGGCGCCGGCCGGCGGTCCTTCCGCATCGGGATGGCCCCGGGCTTCCGCTCCGAGGCGCTCAATTGGTGCGCCAATGCGTGCCGGCTGTCGATTCTGCGACGGTTTCCCGCCACGAAGTACACCTCGTGCAGTATTGAAAGCGGGTGGGGATGCGGGTAGAATGGGTCTTGCGCTTACGGCCTGCTTGGGCCGGCAAACTGGGGTCGTGCCTTTTACTAGAGGATCGTCAATGCTCCAACGAGATCGCTACGTCCGTTTTTATCGCACCTTCCGTTCACTGATGGGCCGTTCGACTGGGATCTCAATGTGCTTGCTGATCGCTACGCCGTTGGCAACGCGGGCGGCCGATCCGAGCGCGCCGCGCGATCGGACTGTGGGGGATGCGGCGTCGCTCGCGGGTCAGGCCATCGCCATTCCACCCGGAACGCCCATTCAGCGGCATTATTACAACGCAAGCACACACGCTGAAACCACAAGCGCAACGACGGGGGCGCCACTGGTGGTCTACAGCAATTCGGGCGGAACGTTGGTTTTTCCGCCCGGACCGAACAAGCAAATCGCCGATGACCTGTTCACGCTGCCCTCGTGCACGTGCGATCTGGCGACGTTCGAGTTCACGGTTGGCGGCGCGGCCGGCAGTGATGGGACGGGGCCGGGGTTTGTCGTGGATTTTGCCTTGTACGAGTCCTGTCCCGGCGCGGGCGGCGTGGTCGTTCCGGGCACCGAGGGCACGATGATTCTTCCGGACGACGGGTTGCACTTGATTACGGTCGACATCAGTGGTCTGAGTCTCCCGAAGCGATCGTCATTCTGGTTGGCGGTTCAATTCGATCGCGGCGGGGTCGGTTGGGTCGTCGGCGCGCCGGCCGAAGTTGGTTTTTCGAGCGATTTCTACGACCATCCGATTGCTCCCTGCTCGGCCACATTCGGGTCGACCAGCGGCATCTACGCTTCTTTTGATGCGCGGCTCACGTGCACTGCGACTATATTGACGCCTGCAAGCCTGCCGAACCCGGCTGATGGTGCTGCTGGTGTACAATTGGCACCGGTGCTCAAGTGGGGGCAGGCGGGACAGGTGGCCTCCAGCGCGGTTCCGGAGGCCATTCTTGATGGGTCCTGGGCTGAAACGGTACCGGCGGGGCAGCACTGCGCCACCGTGGAGCATTACGCGGCCATGCACCCGGACCAGGGCGGCGTGGCGGGCGGGTGCCCGACAAATGGCACTTGTGACACGCCGGATGTGCGAAACTTTTTCATACCGGGGGCCGGCACGCTGACCAAAACGATACGGTTGAGCTTCCGCGTCTTTTGTGAGGACGATGGTTCCAACTGTGCGCTGACGCAGCAGGAAATCGACGATCAGGTTCAGGTGCTGCGAGGGGACTACGCACCGTGGGACATAAGCTTTTCCTACGATACCGAGTTTCTCAACAACAGCACGTTTCGATTCTTCCAGAATTCTGAAGAATTGGCCATGAAGAACGCCTACGCCGATTCGCCCCTCTTCAAGCTCAATATCTACGTTGTGACGACGTCCGGCTTCTCATTCGGGTATTTCCCGTGGGGGCCGGCGGTATTGGGCAACATGGGGGGCATCGTCCTCAACAACGGGCATGTCTTTCCCGATTCACACATCCTGTCTCACGAGGTCGGTCACAACGTAGGGCTGTGGCATACGCACCATGGTGTGTCGGAACTCGGCCAGTGCAGCGCTTGCTACGAGCGGGCGGATGGGCTCAACGGAGACACGACCGGCGACTTCTGTTCCGATACGCCGGCCACCCCCGTAAACTTCGAGTGCACAGATCCACCGGGCAACGACGTCTGCAGCCAGACGCCCTGGGCACCGACCAGCACGCAAAACATCATGAGCTACGCGCCGTCGGTGTGTCAGTGGGAGTTTTCCGCGCAGCAAGCCGGACGTTTTCAATGCTGGGTCGATGCCGAGCTGTCCACCTGGTTGGATACCGGCGAATGCGACGCATTGTTCGACGTATACGGCGGATTCACATCGCCACCGGCGGATCTGCTCTGCGCGGATTCGCCGCAAAAGCAGTGCTTCGCAGGAACCTTGCCCGACAACACCGACTACTACTGGAAGGTTGTTACGAAGCGCGGTTCGGACCAGATCGAAGGGCCGATCTGGTCGTTTAGGACGCAAGAGGTTTGCGGCTACGGCGGGAGCGTGCCGCCTTCCTGTGCACTGGACGCCCGGCAGCCCCATCAGTTGGGCGATGCCGGCGCTCGGCAAGGATGGGACACGTTTACATTTACACTGGCATGCACATCCGCCGTGCTCACCCCCACGGATTTCTCCGTACAAGTCCAATCCGGAGCGGCGCCTACTATTGTTGACGTGGCGCAGAACGGGGATCAAGTTACATTCACCCTTAGCGAACCGATTGCCACGGGCCAGTGGACCTGCATCACTTATGACATTTCCGGTCAACAGGCATGCTGGGGTGCGCTGCCGGGCGATGTCGATGGAGATGGCGTGAGCGCGCCATCGGACATCATCGCCTTGATCGATGCGCTCAACGGCATCGTGACGATGCCTGACTACCGTTTGGATATGGATCGCAGTGGGTCGGCCGGTCCGGAAGATATTCTTCGGCTGATCGACCTGCTCAACGGAGCTGTAGCGTTTGAACCGTGGCTCGATGCAACGATCGGGCCCTGTCCGGTGGGGCCGTAGTTGGGTTGTGATCGGCAGGCGCTTGGGCGGATGGGACCGGTGTTGCCCCGCCGGAGCGACAGGGCGATGTGGCACACCCGCCCTCGGGTGTGATTCCGGTAGTCGGGTGCGTCTTCCGAAGCCCATTTCTCGCGCTCGCGGCGGCTGTGCGCGGCGCGGCGACGGATATGATCTCGCCGCCGAGGTGGGTGCGCTAGTGCTGCGTCACACGCTAATCTATGGGTTGTCGCTGTCCGAGCCACCGGAATCGGTAAGCGCTCGGTCGTCTACACGTGGACAATCTTTCAAGTGGCAATGGTTTTGC
>JBHHUB010000158.1:0-9273 GCA_046753625.1 Phycisphaerae bacterium
GGCTAGCGCAGCCTCGCGCGTAGGTGTGCGGGTCCGCGCGCGGGTCCAAGGCCGCGGCTCGGATGGGACGCGTAGCACAGCGGCCCACCGCTGTGTCTGGGAAACCAGCCAGCCGAGGGCGGCTGGCCTACAACGCCTGGCATACCGCGGCCGGCCTACGGCGGTTTCGGATCACCGGCAAGAAAAAGCGTTGCCCCACACCGACCCCCATCAATACGGAACCGGATTGGGGCCCGCCTTCCAGAGTTCGAACAGCGCGCGACATTGTTCGCGAAGCACGAAGGGGATGATCTGAACCAGGCTTTGCCCGTCTCGGAGAAGCGCCTCCGTGGAGACGGAAAGCTCGTTGAAATGGGCCTGCTTCGCGTCCGCGATGCTCGCGCCGTAGATCACCTTGTCCAGCCGGGCCCAATGGATCGCCGCCGCGCACATGGGGCACGGTTCGCACGTCGTCGCGATGACATGCCCCGTTAGATTCGGCGTGCCCAGTTTCCGGCACGCGGCACGAATGGCTGCGATCTCTGCGTGGGCGGTGGAATCGTGCGTCTGCCGGACTTGATTGTGCTCGATCGCCACGATTCGCCCGTCGCTATCGGCAAGGACCGCGCCGAATGGGCTTTGCCCCTGCTCGATACCCTGCTTGGCCACGTCGATCGCAAGCCGCATGAGCGCCGCAAGACCGTCGCGATTTCCCTGAGAGGTCTGGTCCATCGAATTCGTCATCACGTTGCTCCAGACCGGGTAGTCCGGGGAGGGAATGATAACAACGCTTTCGGGGCAATGACAACGGGCAGGGAACCCCTCTGCGGCGGGCACATCTCAGAGCACCGGGCGCAAGTCCGGTGACCTCCTGCCGCGAGGGGTCCGAGGGCTGGCGCCCTCGGCTCTGATTCCGGGGGGCCGCGAGCTGGCGCCGGCGGGTCTGGATTTGGTGGGTCCGCAGGCTGGCGCCCTCGGCGGTGAGTCGATGTACGTCTCCCGCCGAAGGGGCCGGGGCTCCGGTCGCGGCCTCGGCTGATGCCCGCGTGGCCATCCGATCTGCGCCAAGCTACAATGGTCGACGATGAGTACCGCATTGCCCCAGCAGCTTCCCTTCAGCATCTGGACGCCGCCACGTTGGGCCGAGTATGTCTTGAAGCAACCGCTGGCCTTGCTCAACGATCATGCTTGGCTTGAGAAAAAAGCCGCTTCCAACGCCTTGGAGTTGCTCAACCGCTGGCCTGAACTTTGTCCACCGGAGAACTGGGTGCAGCAAATGACCGCCATCGCCCGCGATGAAGTGGAACACCTCGGCATCGTGGTGCGGCTGCTCGCCCGGCGTGGGGGGGAACTGGCTAAATCCCATTCGAGTCCCTACGCGGCGGATCTACGCAAGCTGGTGCGCTCGGGCCACGGGCCGCTCGAAGTCCTCGACCGGCTGCTGGTTAGTGCTCTGATCGAGGCGCGCTCGTGCGAGCGTTTTTTCGTCCTGGCGAAGCGCAGCGACGATCGAGAGCTGGCCAAACTCTACCACGGGCTCTACGCATCCGAGGCGGGGCACTATCGCGTCTTTCTCGGCCTGGCCAAGGGGCTGCCCGATGATTGCGGCGTGCAGGCCGGTGATGTTGATGTTCGCTGGGAGGAACTGCTGCAGCGCGAAGGAGAAATCGTGCTGCGCCAGCCCATCGGCCCGACGATGCACGGTGGCGTTCCTTAGCTGCCGGTTGAATAGCCGGTTTTCGGGTGTGGTGCCGGCTCCGTGCCGGGATAAACGGGCGGCTCGCCCGCACGCGACGGCTTCCGTATACGCAGGAAAATACGATTGCTCCAAGCACGCCACAGAGCCAGTCGATCTGCCTGTCTCGCGGCATCAGCACTTCTTGCTGCCTCGGGATGCGTTTCGCCCGCAGCAAACCTGAGTGTGGATCAGGCACGATCCATCCAAGAGGAGCTTCGCCACCGCGCAGTGCAGCGGTTCGCCAACGCCGCTTATTACAAACCCCGGGCAAGCAGCTTGGGGCCGGCCATCGACGCCTTGGCGCCGCTGTTGGTGCAGAAGTTGCCCGCACAAGCCCAGCACGACGACGTGCATTCTGTGCAATTCGGCGCCGTCCTGAATGATCGCGCCGGCGGGCTGTTGGTCGACCCGAGCTTGCCGACGCTCTATGCCCGATATCAACCGGCGGATTCCGCGTCGGGCGCTTGGGCCTGGGTGGTTTTCGTCTGGGGCTACCCTGCACCAGAGCCGACCGCCGGCGTGGTATTTCGGGGCTTGAAAATGACGCTCGACGCGGAGGGTTATCCTGTTGTGTACGAGCCTTGGGGTGGATTGGCCGACTCGAGCCGGGTTCCAGGCACAGTCCAACCGCTTTTCGTCGATAGGAGCGTAGAGACGGCCGCCGCGGCGCGGTTCGGCCCGCCCCTTCCGGGGCGGCGGTTTTCGATTGAGCCGACCCTTGAGCTGGCGCCGGATCTATTCGTGGTCCAATTGCTGGATCGAGGACCGATCCCCATGGGGCCTTATGTGTACCTGGACTACCCCCGATCGATGGCCTCAACGGTCTTGTGCCGTTGCAGCCCCTCCCAGGTAGACCGGTTCAAGGTGGAACGGTGGTACGACCTGCGCGACCTGAGGGAGCTTAATGGCCTCGGCATCAGCGTGGTGGACCGTTTCCTGCCCCCCCGGCGACATCCGGTCACCGCTGCCGCGAGCGGTTCGATGGCAGGCGACGTCACCCGACGGCTCCGGTGGCCAGGCGAGTAGGATACTCCGATCGAAGCACCGGGCGCAAAGGGTCCGCATGCTTGCGCCAGCGGCTCTGATCAGGGCACCGGGCGCAAGTCCGGTGACATCCCGCAGAGTATGGTCCGGAGGCTTGCGCCGCCAGCAGCGGCGTACCCGACCCGTCGCAAGTGACGTGGGTTCGCGCCTGGTAGCAGGCCTCGCCGCGGCTGGCGGAAGTCGCTAATGCGGGGCATAATCGCCGGGGTTGCTTGGATGGCCCGGCTTAGGTGGAGACGAAATCCGATGGAAGCCAATCGATTCTGGTGTGTGCCGCTGACGTGCTGCTTTTGCCTCGCGATGGGACCGTTGGCGGTGGGGCAGACGGCACCGTGGGTGTTCTTTGAGGATGCGCTGAGCGATTCCGCTTGTGAGATCATCAACACCGACAACTCGGAACTGGTGCTGCTCAACGACACCGGGCAATTGGTCGTCGTTACCGGGCGGGACGTCATCTTGCAGGATACGTTCGTTGACGAGGAGGACAACGTCTTCTTCAACGGTGATCCGGTGGGGTTTTTGTCCTTCGAGGATGACGGCGATGGGCTGCGCAGCATCTGGTGGGTATCCCTTACGGGACGCGTGATCAACGTCGACGGGTTTACGGGCGAGCCCGTTGAGACCGATTCATTTCCAGCCGATTTCGTCGACGTTGCCTGCGACGCGTGCGAGTTCTGGGACGACGAGTTTCTCTGCGCAGAATTGAACGATCCGATCAACGATCCAACCACCGATCCGATCGATGATCCGAGCCTCGATACGCCGGCCGATGCCCCCAATCTGGACTTCGTGGTCAATCTTTGCGGCCTCAACTCCGGAGCGACGATGGGCATGATCCTCTTTTCGCTGTGCGGCGCGCGATGGCGACGACGATCACGCCAACGCTGATCCGATGTAGCCCAGCCGCCCTCCGCTGAGCGGTTGGCCAAACACAGCGGAGGGTCGCTGTGCTACACGCGATGCCCGGTCGGGTCAGCGTTGACGCAGCAGTAGTGTCGGGTGTACGCCGCGGTGCTCGTTTTGGCCTGGATGGAACAGTCCGATGCAGCGCGCACAATTGCGGCAATCGGCACAAGCGCGTATACTGCCGGCGGCGACAATCTGTACAACATCTTCCCACGGCTTTCGGGTAAACCGCGTTGGAACGCGTTTGGTCCATACTGCTGCAGTCCAACATTGTCTCGACAGTACGAGCCTTTCTGGATCGTGCGCTCGAGCGGCCCGCCGTTACCGTGGTGGAGCTACTGCTGATCGGCGCGGTCGTCTACACCGTGTTGCGGTTCCTGCAAGGCACACGCGGTGCACGGCTCATTCGGGCGGTCTTGACCATTGTGGTATCCAGCTTCGCGCTGGTATGGCTCATTGCGGAACGCTTCGGCTTGGAGCGCATCAACGCGATTTATCCTTATTTCTTGCTGGGTGTCTTTCTCGTTTCGTTGGTCGCGTTTCAAACCGAACTGAGACGCATCCTGATGCGCCTGGGCGAGGGTGGCTGGCTCCAACGCTTTACGAAACCCAGATCGGTCGCCATCGATCCAATCATTCAGGCGGTCGAGCGGCTGGCAAGACGCAAGGTCGGCGCTCTGATTGCCATCGAACGCTCGACCGAAGTCGGCGCGGTGACGGATTCGGGCATCCGAATCGATGCGGCGCTGTCGTGCGAACTGCTGGAGACGATTTTTCACCCGGGGACGCCGCTGCACGACCTGGGCGTGATCGTCCGTCAGGAGCGCATCCTCGCGGCCGGATGCCAGTTTCCGCTGGTGGAATCAGGCGAAGTCGATCGCTCACTGGGCAGCCGACATCGGGCCGGCATCGGCTTGAGCTATGAAGCCGACGCGATTGTGGTCATAGTCAGCGAGGAGACCGGGTCGATTTCGCTTGCAGTTCGCGGTGTCTTCGAGCGATCGATCAGCTCCGAACGATTGCGCAAGCAGCTTATCGAGGAGCTTTCCGCCAGCCGCATCCAAGTCATTCCGGAAACCAGGTCTGCGGACGCGGAACCAACCGCTTCGAAGGACGAGGTCGCCACCAATGGAACAAGCCAAACTGCTTAGTATGACCACGGTTCTGACGGTCCTGATTTGGACCAGTGCGGATACGTTGATCCGGGAAACCGCCACGCTGACGGTCGCCATCGATTTCGTCCCCACCAATCCAACCATGATTGTGGAAGCGGCCGATCCGACGCCTTCCTGTCAGATCGACATTTCCGGTCCGAGGCGCGTGGTGGAGGCGGTATTGGCTCAAGCCCCGCTGAATGCCCGGCTTCAAGTGGCCGATCTGCCAACCGGACCAACCAACATTCCGCTCGATCCCGATACGCTCAAGCGAGCCATCGCCGAACAGCAACACGAATTCCGAAAGCTCTCGGTGGACAACCTCAAGCCCGCCGGTATCCCGGCCACCATCGATCATCTGGTCACGCGGTCGTTGGAGATTACGTCGCGGCATCTGACGCTCGACTATGAAGTAGCGCCGCGCCTGTCGCATTCAACCGTTGATCTGCAGTTGCGTGAAAGCGTTCTGCTGGAGAAAACGGCCAATGGTCAACCGCTGGTCGTCGACGTTTCCGCAGACATCGATCGGTATTTCCGAGAGAAGCCGGCGGGCCAAAGTATTGAGACTACCATCAATCTATCCGAGCGCCCCTTCGGGGCCGATGCATCCCTCCATCCGGATCAACTGACCATTACGGCCACCCTCAGGGTCCAACAGCGGACCGCCGAAATTGCCACCGTCCCGATTCTGCTGGCGGTCAGCTTCGCCAACTTCAACAAGGCTCTGAGCCCGGTGTCGCGGGACGGGAGGCCGCTGGAGTTGGTTTCGGAAACGATTACCGTTACGGGGCCACCGGAGGCGATTGCCAAATTGCTACGTGGAGACAGTCGTGCATTCGGCATTATCCGACTGAAGGAGGACGACCTGCGGACCCTCGAAACGATCAAGCTCGTCACGCCCGAGTTTTTCCTCCCGCCCGGTGTGACGCTGGCTCGCGAGCCCAAGCCGGTTGAATTCCAGATGGTGGCCCCATGAGCTACGGAGCTTTCGATTCTCCAAACCGGAAGGGAATGTAGTCGGCGCTCCGTCGAAGTGTGAGGGCCAAGCCGTCAGTTTATGTCGCACAGAGCCTGGCAGATAGCATGGTTTGGCCGGCCATCTGTTCGTAACATATTGTCTGGACGAATGTTACGAGATGTGGCGGGTGATCTGCGGGCTGGTTGACCGCCTCGCGGTGGCACGCACCGGTTCTGGACGGCACGTAGGGTTACCGGTTGCCCGAGCGGATTATTCGGGGAGGAGATTCTATCAATTTTGGGCTTGACGATCAGGCCGCACCCGCTAACATACCGGCGCGGTGACAATACGTGCAGGGCAACACCCGTTCCCATTCCGAACACGGAAGTTAAGACTGTACGGCCGATGGTAGTCGCAAGGCGAGAGTAGGTGATCGCCGTATTTTTTTGAAATACCCGCTTCGGCGGGTATTTTCTTGCGCAGAGCGTGTTCCCAATCCAACAAGCCTTTTCTTCCGGAGCCGGCTATTCCCTTGCGCGGGCTATTCCCTTGCGCGGGCTATTCCCTTGCGCGGGCAATGGCCGATAATGTGCACTGAAGGGCGCGGCCGATTCATGGCGCGCCTGCGGTGTTATGTTGTTTGGCTACCCGGGTTTCAGGCGTGATCGCCGAGCCGATTAGGAGGATTGGGCTTATGTTTACTTCCCTTTTTGCTTCGCTTTTGAGTGGATTCCTGCCACTACTCATCCAGCTCATTTTCAGCATCTTCAGCGGCGGCACCGCCTAAAGTTAGGGCCGCACAACAGGATGATTGCCCGCAGCGACGCCCACCTCAACGCGCCGGCGTTGAATGTGCGCGCTGCTCACGTCGGTCGCTGCATGTCCACGCAGCCGCTTGAGGGGCTTGGGGGGATGGTGGCCACCCGCTGGGGATCGGGATTCGATCAGCGCCGGTCGCGCGCCAATTCACGTAGAACGGCGCACCCTCGCCTTATCGTCTCGTCGGAGGCCGCGTAGCTGATGCGGAAGTGAGTATCCCGCTGGCTGAAGACCTCTCCCGGGATCACAAGCAGATTCCGCTTTACTGCTTCGTCGCTGAACGCCGTTGCGTTGGGGTAGGCGGCGGGGACTTTGGGGAATACGTAGAAGCCGCCGGAAGGCCGGGTAAAGCTGAAGGATTCGTAAAGCTCGTTGCATACCAGATCGCGCTTGGCTTTGTACCTCGCAATCTGCTCGGACATATCGGTTTCCATCGCGGCCAAGGCTCCCAACTGGGCGGGGTGTGGCGCACAGACGAATGTGTACTGCTGCAGCTTAGCCATCTGTTCTATGATTGCCGGAGGGCCGGCGGCATACCCCATTCGCAGCCCGGTCATGGCGTGGGATTTCCCGAAACCGCGAAGCAAAACGGTCCGCTCTGGCGCAAAAGTGACCGGGCTGGGATTGGGGCCATCATAGCTCAGCGTGGCGTAAATCTCGTCACTGACGATCAGCAGATCGTGCGTTCGCGCCACGTCACACAACGCGCGCATATCTTCGCTGCTATACACCACCCCCGTGGGATTGCCCGGCGAGCATACCAGTATGATTTTCGTTCGCGGCGTGATGGCCTGTTCGAAGAGGTCAGCCCGCAAGTGAAAACCGTCGTAATGATCGACGAGCACGGGTTGCCCGTGTGTCAGACGCACAAGATGGGTATAGGAAACAAAGTAGGGATCGGCCATGAGCACCTCATCGCCCGGGTTGATGCAGGTGAGCAAGGCCAGGAACAGTCCGCCCGACAGGCCCGACGTTACGAAGAGATCCGGCGTCCATTGGAACTCATCGTGCAATTGCGTCGCGATCCGATCCCGCAATGCAGGGATGCCGCGCGTTAGCGTGTACCCGTTCTTGTCGTCGCGAATGGCCGTTGTCATCGCGGCTTTGACCTCGTCGGGTACGGCGAAGTCCGGCTGGCCGATCGAGAGATTGATCGGGTCTTTCAGGCTTGCGCCCAGTTCGAAGACGCGCCGGATTCCCGAGGATCCAATCTCGCCAATGCGACTTGCGACAAACTTTGTTAAGTCCATCGAGTCCATCCTTTCGCACGCACCGGCTTGGCGGCTGATCTTGATTCGCTGGGTGCCGCAGCGGTGCCGCGACAAAAAAGCCGCCCGGCGCGTAACACCGAGCGGTGGGTGATGTGGCATGAGTGCCAGCTGTCGATACCGAAGAGTTCCATGAAGCGGCACCGGCACGGTCGGGCAGACCCTGCAATGCCCTAGGCATCACTCTTCGCCGTATCTTCGCTGGATTCCTCCTCCTTCTTCTTGGTTTTCTTGCCGACCGATACCTTGCGGTGGGCGACCTTCGGAAGACCCAATGCGGTTGAATCCTCCGTCCAGCGATCCGTTTCTTTCAGGGCGGTAATTCGTTCGGCACGCGTCAACACGTTGCGATGCCTCGCCAGACTGCTCTTGGATTTCAGTGACTTATCCATCGACATGATCAAAAACTCCCGCTCACCAGCTCTGGGCCGTCAGCTTCCGAAAGTATCCCTCTAGTTTGTAGCGTCCACCGGAAGCGTAATACTTCTTTCCGGCACCATGCACTTTCGCGAGTAATTTTTCCGCCATCTTTCGCTGCGAAGCATCACCGCGATCAAATCCTTGCGTCGTGATCAACTGGAGGCTCCCACTGGGGAATCGTACCACCGCCGTTGGAATCCCCTGCCGGGCCAAAAAATCTTGCGCTGCCTGTGCGTCGGACTCATAGCCTTTTCGGAATTCCTGAGCAACAACATACGTGTGGCCACGAATCCACTGCGGCTTGGAGGCCGAGGAAACCACCGCTTGCTGGCGGTGGGCCGCGGCATTCGGGAGCAAGTCCTCCACCAGATCGGAAACCGCCGGCTGGGCGCGGGCCAACTCGATTTCACTCGGCGTTTCCGCCTTCTGCGAGGCCCGTGCTCGCTCGAAACCGGCTCGCAACCCGGCTTCCCGG
Source organism: Phycisphaerae bacterium (assembly GCA_046753625.1). GTDB lineage: Bacteria > Planctomycetota > Phycisphaerae > UBA1845 > UBA1845 > JADFOB01. The sequence goes on from JBHHUB010000158.1 coordinate 8,762, forward strand.
CCCGATGAACGCCCTACCACGAAGGAGGTCACTATGACCATCGCGCCCACGAACAGAAGAATGGCCCCGCTTCGTGCGGATAGCCGCAGCCGCAGGCATCGCCCGTCCAAGCATACCCACGTCTCGCCGTCCTCAAAACGGTCACGTGAACCGACCAGCCGAAGGCCCGATGAGGATGGGCGGGGGTCCAGCCCGCGATCCGCCGTGCGCCGCGACCAGCGACTGCCCTGACGGAGAAAATCGGAAATCTCGCCGCCTTCCCGGCTCAGCTTGTCAAACAGCGCTTCGCCGCGTTTGGACTTTTGCATTGCCTGCGCCTCCGTGCACACAACTCCAGTTTGCGTCGCATGATACACGCCATCCACCGCATTTGGCAAGGCCGCAATTGGAAAACTGGACCGGAGTTAACCCTTGTAGGGGGCGTAGGTTACGTTTCAGGCGCAAATGGTGCTGCCCGTTGCCGCCCCTCGTCAGGCCGCCATGGCTGGCCACACCCTCGCCGCCTCCGCGGC
>JBHHUB010000159.1:0-9266 GCA_046753625.1 Phycisphaerae bacterium
CGCCCATCGCTGAATGGTCGCGGTCGGCGCGGCGGATAGGCCACCGAGCCGGCCCGACGTTTCATGCGCTCCTCCCAGACGAGCCGCGTGCCCCGTAGGCGCATCCGACAAGGCGGGCAAAATGGTCCGATCGACCATGCGGGCTTGTCCGATAAACGAGGCTTCAACGGTCCCCTACAGCCGGCTGCCGGAGCCTCAAAGCCGTCCGCTCGTTTGACGGCGGATTCAGTTTGTGGAAAGCTGTGCGCGTCCCCGGTATGCTGGAGGCCGTCGCGTATGATAGGGGAGCGGTGAGCCGCTGATCCCACGCGGTGCATGAATGAATCTCGGCGCGGGTCGATCGCCCGATGCCGAACTGGACGGAGGCGTTAACAACATGAGTCGCCGGTCTTTCGGATGGGTGCTCGCCACCCTGGGTGCGGTCGCAGTTTGCCCGCAAGCTCGGGCGTTGGACCTCGGTGATCCGGCCCCCCCACTCACGATTTCGGAATGGGTCCAAGGAGACGCGGTTGATCTTTCCCGGGGCAAAGGGAAGATGGTTTATCTCGTCGAGTTCTGGGCCGTTTGGTGCCCCCCCTGCAAAGTCAGCATCCCCCGCCTAACCGCGCTGCAAAAGAAATACCAGAAGGACTTGGTCATCATCGGCGTGACCGTTCCGGACGACCGGGGCAACAACCCCGCCGCCATCAAGAAGTTCTGCCAATCGCAGGGCAAGTCGATGGACTACACCGTCGCGATCGACAAGCATCAAGCCACCTCCAACGCCTACATGCGCGCCGCCAACGCCATGGGGATTCCGTTCGCATTCCTCGTCGACCGCAAAGGATTGATCGCCTGGATCGGCAGTCCGCTCGACCCCGCGCTCGACGATGTGATCGATCGCGTCGTCGCAGGTACATACGACGTGCGCCGCGCCAGAATCGAGACGGAGGTCCAAGCGCGACTCGACATGGTCGTCCGCGCCGCCCAGATGGGGCAGCCCGAGCTTGCCCGAGACGGCCTGTTTGACATTCTCAAGATCGACCCCGGCAACGAGTTGGCTCTGGATTTCGTGACGAGCCTGTACATCGACCAATTGCGAGACCGCGAAGGACTCCGCGATTGGATCAGCACGCACATCGCCGAGCATGGGGACGACGCCACCGTCATGGCGCATCTCGCCGAAGCCCTTTGCCGCATCAACGATTTGACCATGCGTGCCCCCGATCTGGCTTTGGAGGCCGCCGGGCGAGCCTACGAAGCCTCCAAGAAATCGGACCCGCTCGCCATCGCAGTCTATGCGCGGGCATTCTTCGAAATCGGGGCATTGGACCGGGCCATCAAACTTCAAAGCGACGCCGTGGCCAACGCCAACGGAAGCGACGATCAAGCCAAGCAACTCCAAGTCGTACTGGCGCACTACAACGAATGCAAGAAACTTCAAGCAACCCCAAACTAGATCGGCCACGCGGTTTGGGGAGCGGCCTGGTGGTGATCCAGTGCCGGGCTTACTACCATCACCAAGAAAGAAGGATGATCGCGATTCGTCGAAGCTAGACCGCCTCTGATCCTTGACTTTCGACCTTTGACCTTCGACTCTCGACTCTCGACCTATCTCCCAATGGAGGATGCATGAAACCCTTTCAGGACTATAGGCAGCTCGTAACCGCCGGCCGCGGACGGCGGGCGAATTTCAAGACGCTGCTTTCCGCCGTGCTCCCGCGCCCCATCGCCTTCGTGTCGACGATGTCCGCCGAAGGCGTCCCCAACTTGGCGCCCTTCTCGTTCTTCAACGGCGTCGGTTCCAATCCGCCGGCTGTGATTTTCTCCCCCTGCACCAAGGCCGACGGAACCGACAAAGACACGCTGATCAATCTTCAACAAGGCGTCGATGAATTCGTCGTCAACGTCGTTCCCCATGAGTTGTCCGCGGCGGTCAACGAAGCGTCGTTCCCGTTTTCGCCCGAGGTCGACGAGTTCGACGCCGTCGGGTTCACGCCGTTGCCGAGTACCTTTGTCCGACCGCACCGCGTCGCCGAGTCGCCGGTCCATCTGGAATGCAAGCTCGTGCAGATTGTGCCGGTGGGCGATGGCCCGCTGTCGGCCAACATTTGTATCGGCCACGTGCTCTGCTTTCACATCGCGGGCGAATGCCTGCTGCCGGATGGAACCGTCAACGTCGACAAGATCGATCTCGTTGGGCGGCTCGGCGGCGAAGATTACGCCACTATACGAGACCGCTTCGCGCTTGCGAAACCCGACCCCAAGCGGTAGACCGGCGCCTCCACCGTCGTCTGGGAGATGCAACCGATGCCCCTGGCAGAAGTCACAACGGAAACCGCCCTCGCCCGCTTTCCGTTGGGGGCGGTATTCGTGGCCATATTCATCACACTCATTGTCATCCTAGCATCCTCGCCCAAAGCCGGCCCCCGCGACTGCCCGCGCTGCGGCGAGGCCAATTCCGATCGTGCCAACTACTGCGCCCACTGCGGCAGAAACCTGCAACAACCGTGAGCATGCCACCACGCCCTGCCGCGAGCGTCCCACAACGGCCCCTCACGCCGGCGATGCGCAAACGGATCCGCAGGAATCTGCTCAACTGGTACGATCGAAACCGACGCGATCTGCCTTGGCGCCTCCGGACGCAGGATCCTTACGCGCAATGGGTCGCCGAAATCATGCTCCATCAAACCCGCGTCGATACCGTGATTCCCTATTACCAACGTTTCATGAAGCGTTTCCCAACGGTAGAGCGCCTCGCCCGGGCCCAGCATGAGACGGTCTTGAAACACTGGGAAGGGTTGGGCTACTACCGGCGCGCGCTGCAACTCCACACCGGGGCTCAACAGATCGTACGGACCGGCGAATACCCGGCATCGGAACGTACACCGCCGCTGCGATTGCCTCCATCGCGTTTGGCGAGCAGGTGGCGGCCATAGACGGCAATGTTGCGCGCGTCGTTGCCCGGCTCTTCGGCATCTGTGACGACGTACTTGCCAAACCCGGACGCCATGCGATCGGGCATCTGGCGGACCAATTGATCCCGCCCGGCCGCCCCGGTGATTTCAATCAGGCTTGGATGGATCTGGGCAGTGCTGTGTGCACACCACGCTCACCCCAATGCAGCGGCTGCCCCCTCAAGACGTGCTGTGTGGCCTTTGCCGAGGACCTGACGGAATCGATTCCGCGGCGTGACACCAAGATTCAAGTCAGGCACCAGACGCACGTGGTGGCCGTCTTTTCATGCTCCGGCCGCTTGCTGGTGCGCAGGCGTCCCAAAGGCGGGCTATGGTCCGGCCTCTGGGAATTCCCGACGATGCAGATCGCTTCGTTACCCGGCACGGACGGCGCCCTCGACCAACTAGCCACCAGCCACGCCCTCGCCATGCGCCGGCCGGAGCGGGAAATCGGTCGCGTTCGCCACCGCCTGACCCATCGGGCCCTGACCTTCCTCGTCTACGGGTGTGACGTCCGGCCCCTCCGCTCGCGGACGCTCCCCGCCGCCGCGCGCTGGATTGTCGAGCACGAGTTCAACGCGCTATCCGTTTCAACCGCCCACCGTCGTGTTTTTGAATTGCTGACCAAACGGGCGTCCATGCCATGACCATCCGCCGCCCCGCCCCCTCGCGATCAATAGAACACGGTCAGAATCAGGTGCGGCTCGGCGTGCTTGCCCTCAAACGTACCGATCGTGGATGTGGAGAACTTGATCACGATGTTCTCGTTCGTATCGAGCCATTCGTTGACCTGGGTATTGAGAAAGCGCAGCGCCGAATCGGCGAGCTTGGAATGAAACGAGCGACAGCGAGTTGCGCCGCTGCAAGCGGGATCCAAGGGGCGGCGGTATTTGGAATCATCCCAACTGCTGGCTTTGCCGAGATTGTGCTCCGTGGTCATAATCCGGCTTTGGGACATGTCCAAAGACGACCGACCGTCATCGTCGTCCAGCGGGATCGATTCAAAGTCGCTCACCACGTTCATTCCGGTGGAATCGTGCATGCGCTCGTATTCCGAGCAACAGTGCGCGCACATGAGCTTGCCACCTTCGTATCGGGCGATGCCCGAATCGAGGTGTTGTTTGTACACGCTGGCGCCGCACTTTTGACAACTACTGGCAATATCATCGGTCATGGCGCAACTCCTGAAATGAACCTAAACGCCGCCACGATTGTACGCGGGCGCGCCGGGGCCGTCAATCATCCACCTTTTCATAGTCTCGTTGATACGTGCGGACGCCAATCTGCGGCGGGCACCTATCAGAGCACAGGACGCAAGTCCTGTGACTTCCTGTCGGGGGTGGTCCGCAGGCTGGCGCCGGCGGCTTGGATCCGGCGTACGCTTTCCGCCGAGAAACTCACCGACTCGCTCGTTGCTCGCCGATGATCGCCACGGAAGCGGACGTGCCGATCCGCGCGGCCCCCGCCTCGATCATGGCTTGCGCCGCCTCCGCCGACCTGATCCCCCCAGCCGCCTTGACCCGCAGTGGCGACGCGCAGCGATGAAGCAATCGAACATGGGCAAGGGTCGCTCCGCCGCTCCGGTGCAACCCGGTGGAGGTCTTGACGAAATCGGCCTCGCCCTCCGCGCACGCGCGGCAGCCGGCGATGATTTGCGCGTCGGTCAGCGCGGCGGTCTCCAGGATGACTTTGAGCAGACCCGGCGGATCGGCGCGATGGACGATTCTTGCCACGGCTTCGATCTCCGCACGAATCGCCCGGTGCGCCCCGTCGATCAGCCCGCCGATGTGAATCACAAGATCTATTTCAGTGGCCCCCTCACTCACCGCGCGCCGTGCCTCCTCCTCCTTCACGCTGCCCGACGTCGCCCCGAACGGAAAACCCACGACGGACGTAATGCCCGGTTTGCGCCGGTTCGACGCGGATGAGGCCAGCCGCCGCGCCGCCCGCACCACGTAAATCGGATTCACGCACACCGTCGCAAAGCCATGCTCGGTCGCCTCGTCGCACAGCGAATCGATCTCAGCCGATGTGGCCTCTGGCTTCAACAGCGTGTGATCGATTTTCCCCGCCAACGCTTCCGCGGTAATTCTCATGGCACGATCCTTATCAACCTATCCAACATCGTAGAAAGCATGGTCCGCCGGCGACCACCGTCACCGCAGCCGCGCATGATGTGGCCTATCTACCCTCGAAGAACATCCATGGAAAGGGTGGTCCATGCTGCCCGAGGAATCGGGCGCATGGCTGACCGCTGACCGCTACGAAGGTCTCTTCGCAGTCATCGCATACCGGTTCAGCAATCTCGCCACGCCATCGTCGGCGCGCAGCGCTCTAATCCGCGCCCGCTCGGTCAGCGTGCCCAACGCCGGGGCGCGGGTGGCCGTGCGATCGATCACGCCGATGGCCCAGACCAGATCGTCATGGCCCCAAGAGGTCCGACCGTCGGCGGCCGCGGACCATCGGGCCACATATCCGGTGGCCGCGATCGCGAGCCAGAGCGCCGAAAAGCCCGCGAGCATGGGCCAGCCGTGATACCCCGCACCGAACACGGATTGGCTTCCCACGCGCATCAGCAGATACCGCTGCCAGACTTCCGCGATGAGGCCCGCGTCGGCAGCGTCGGGCAAGACGGCGTCAACTCCTTCAAACGTGGCCGTGCCGTCACAGCCGGGCAAGGGTGGCACGATGCCCACGCCTCGGGCAAAAGCTCGCGATCTTATCAGTTGGCCCACACGAATACCGAGTTTCTGCGGCCAGCGCGACCGAAGCTGGGCGAGCGAAACATGCTCGGTGTGCGCGAATACGAGCTGCCGAAACAGCCGGCCTTGCTTTTGTCCCGGAGGATCGGTCGGAGCCTTCGCCTCCGACGGCAGCGTCTGAGAAAGAATCTCGACCAGTTCCGCGAAACGCTCCTCGCGGACCTTGGCCAGGTTGCATTCGGCCAGTGTCGCGGTCACGCGTGCCAGCCCGATCAACCGTTGATCCACCGCGATAGAATCATCTCGGAGCACGCGAACGACCGCCTCGCCCAAGGCGTCCTGCTCAATCCGGGTGGCGATCCGCCCGTGCTTCAGCGCAACCGCCACATCGGCGGGCCTGTGTGTCGATTCAAATCCCCTGACCGTGGCTTCAAGCGTGGTCTGATGAGACGTAAGCCCCGCCCCGCGAGACTCCGCTACGCTCGGACAGTCGAACCGCAGCGACGCCTGCCACCCGACGCGAACGCGCCGCACGGAAAACGGGAACATCCGGCAGGCGATCGGCTTGGCCGCTTCGCCGAACCGCGCATGAATGCTGCATTGATTCTCAGCATTTAGAAACACACACGCGCCGTCGCTGTGTTTGTTCAACACGGTTTGACGCCCCAAGCGAAGGTAGGGCGGCACCCCAAGCCGCGCAACCCAGCCTTGTTCGTCGATCTTGGCGCGATCGGCATCGAACAGGTGTACCACCGCGGTCCGGCAACATTGTGCGCACTGATGACAGGACCAATGCTGTTTGGCTACGCGAGGAAGAATCACGGGCAATGGACAATCGCCGGACATGCTCGCATTGTGACCCGTTGATCCTTAGATGCAATCCGCTCAGAGCCGAGGGCGCCAGCCCTCGGACCCTCGGCGGCGGGATGTCACCGAAGAGAGATGTCACGCAAGAGGAGGTCACAGGGCTTGCGCCCTGTGCTCTGATAAGGCCGCCTGGGTCGTGTGCCCAGGCTGCGCCTCGCTACCTTTGCACGGCAAGATCGACCGAGGCCAGCAACTCCTCGCGGCTGCGGTCGCGGTAATCCCATCGCGACGCAAGGAATCCGGACGCCCGTCGCTGACCCGCGCCGCGCCGCACGGATTCATAGGCATCACCGCCGGCGATCACATCGTCGGCGGCGGGGGAGAATCCGACGCGTTCCAGCCAGGCCGCCACGACATTGGACACCACGCCCAAGTACGCCAACGCGACGACATCCGGAGGCTCAAAATCATCGAGCCGGGCGAGGTGGATTCGGGTTTCGCAGGAGATCGGCTCGCCGCGAGCCGTCTCACACAGCCATTCGTATTGCGCCCGGGCGGCCTCACGTTGGCCGTAGAGAAAGCAAAGCGCCTCCATCGCGCCGACCTGAGACACGCTAACGCCGCGCAATTCAAACCCGCCGGTCTCCGTAACGCGGTAAATCTCATAGGCCTGCCCCGAGGCGTAGGTTTGCTGGCTCTGCAAGACGCGGATTTCACCGGCCGTGTATCCGATGCTTACGTGCGCGCCGAAATCGAAAACGCAAAGGCCGACGTAGCGATCCGGCTCTCGAACATGGGGGATGTGCAACATGCTGGAGCGCCTACCCCACAATCAAGCGAACGAACCGCCGCTTGCCCCTTTGGACGACATCGCCCGTCTTCACGGCAATCGGCCTCAGGGCGTCGCCGAGGGTTTCGCCGTTGAGCCTCGCGCCCCCCTCGGCCACCAGACGCCGCGCGTCTTTGCGAGATGTGGCGAACGTCAGATGGGTCAGCAGATCCACGGGCGCGATGCACCCGTCACGAACCAACTCCGCCGGCAAAGCAACCTCGGGCACGTCGTCGGGCAATCCCCCACCTCCGCCTCCGTGCACACGGCGAAATTCCGCGGCGGCGGCGTCGGCCGCCGCCGGTGAATGAAACCGCGCGATGATGGTCTTGGCCAAGAGTTCCTTCGTATCACGCGGATTGCACAACGCGGCATCCACCAGTCGCGCTATCTCCTCGGCCGGCACATCCGTCAGCAACTCGAAGTAGTTCCCCATGATGTCGTCCGGGACGCGCATGATCTTTCCGAACATGTCGCCGGGGTCGTCGGTCACGCCGACGGCGTTGCCCAACGACTTGCTCATCTTTTCATGCCCGTCGATACCGACCAGAATGGGCATCACCAGCACCAACTGCGGAGGCTGTCCGGCGTTTCTCTGCAGATCCCGGCCGCACAGATTGTTGAAGGTTTGATCCGTGCCGCCCAACTCCACATCCGACCGAACCGCCACGCTATCCTGCGCCTGCATCAGCGGGTAGAGCAACTCGTGGAGATAGATTTCCTTGCCCGCTTTTTGCCGTTTCTCAAACGTGTCCCGCTCCAACATGCGCGCCACCGTCATCTGTGCCATGAGCTTGATCACGTCGGCAAACTGCATCGGCCCCAGCCATTCGCTGTTGTAGCGGACCTCGAGCTTTTCCGCCGAGAGGTCCAAAATCTTCCCGGCTTGAGCCATGTAGGTGGCGGCATTGGCCTTGATGGCATCGTCATCCAGCGCAGGCCGTGTCTTGGATTTGCCCGTCGGGTCGCCGATCTTCGCGGTGTAGTCGCCGATGATGAGCACGGCTTGATGGCCCAGGTCTTGAAACTGACGCAGCTTGCTCAGGACGACGGTATGCCCCAGATGCAGATCGGGCGCGGTGGGGTCCATGCCCAGCTTGACGCGCATGCGTTGGCCGGACTGAAGCCGCGCCAAGAGCGCCTCACGCGTGTAGACCGCCTCGCAACCGCGCAACAGCCGCTCAAAATCCTGGTCAACAGACATCCGCGCTAGGTTCCCTCTTGGTAGCCCTCATCCGCTCCGTCAAAACGGAGACGCTGAATCGCCGTGGCGCGCCCCGTCTTGGCATCCACGCTGACCACGATGGGAACCATTCTCGGATCCCCCGTCGCCACGTCAAACATGGTCGGCAGGCCCGTGCGCATGGCCGCCAGCACGCGATCTTTGTCGCGCCCCAAGACGGAATCGTACGGCCCGGTCATGCCCAGGTCGGTCACGTAGGCCGTGCCCCCAGGCAAGACCACCTCATCGGCCGTCGGGATGTGCGTGTGCGTCCCGAACACCACGCTGACGCGGCCATCCAAGTGCCATCCCATCGCCACTTTTTCGCTCGTCGCTTCCGCGTGCATGTCCACGACGATGATGCGGATATCCGGTGGCAGGGACGCGAGCACCCTATCGACAGCCGCGAACGCGCAGTTGGTCGGCGGCTTCATGTACATGCGCCCCATCAAGGAAATCACGGCCACGCGCGGCCCGGCCCTCGTGGTGAAGATCGCCACATCCTTACCCGGCGCGCCGGCGGGGTAATTGGCCGGGCGAACGATGGCATTGGACCGCTCGAGCACGGAAATAATGTCGCGCCGGCGGTAAATGTGATCCCCAAGTGTCATCATATCGACACCATATCGCAGCAGCTTCTCGTATAACGCGGCCGTCAATCCCGACCCGCCGGCGACGTTCTCAACGTTGACGATACTGCAGTCAATCTGATGCTTGGCCTTGAACACGGCAAGCCCCTGGCGCAAGACTTGCCGTCCGGCGTTACCAAC
>JBHHUB010000160.1:0-9240 GCA_046753625.1 Phycisphaerae bacterium
CCAATCCCCGCCGAGACATGAGCCAGACCCCGCCCGTGAACGGTTACGATTGCCTGTAGCCCAACCGCCCTCGGCTGGGTGGTCACGCAGACCCCTCGCCTACGCGGCTATGCAGAGCAGAGACAGCGGATGGCCGCGGTGCCACACGGCGCTCTTGACGGTAGGTCCGCGGCTATGAGCGGTCTATGCTTGGGGAACCATCAACGCCTTGGTGACGCGACCTTCTGCAACGGCGGCCAGCGCCTCGTTCGCCTGGGACAAGCTGAAACGTTCCAACTTGACGGCCGACCAGAGCCCCGCGGCCGTGCGCCCGCGAAGCATGTCGACGCCCCGATGGAAATGGGAATAGTCGGAGCCCCAGCAGCCCCACACATCGAGATGCTTCTGGTTCAGATCCAAATGCGGATTGAACCCGATTTCGCCGTGGTCCGTGTACTGCCCGACGATGCACACGTGGCCCGCATCGCGTGTGAAACGCATGGCCTGAGCCACCGCGGCCGGGGCGCCGGTGCATTCGATGGTCACGTCCGCCCCGCGGCCACCGGTCAGGTTGGCTACCCAGGCGAGCCGCTGCGAATCTGAATGTTCCTCGAAGTTCAGGGTTTCGGCCGCCCCCATCGCCCTGGCGGTCCGCAGGCGATGATCCGGTGCGCCGATCGCAAGCACCTTGGCCGCGCCACGGAGCGTCGAAAACGCGATGGCCGATAGCCCCACCGGCCCGGTCCCAAGAATCACAACCGTGTCGCCGAGACGTATTTCAGCGCGTTCGACCGCGTGCAAGGCCGTGGGAAGCGAGCACCCGCCCGCCATGTACAGCTCGCTATCGACGCCGTCCATGCGAATGGCCTTCACGCCAGGCTTGAGGTAGACGTACTCAGACCAACCGCCGGTCAGCCCGTCCGCCACGCCGTAGGTGATGCCGTATACCTTGCGATAAGGGCACCGCGTTGTGGCCTTGGCAACGGTGCAATACCAGCACGCATTGCATGTTCCATGCACGTCCAGAAAGGTCGCCCGGTCGCCCTCGGCAAAGGGCGCTCCCTCGATGTCGGCGAATCGGCCCCGGATTCGCTCGATCGTACCGACGGAGACGTGGCCGGGAATAATCGGGTAGGGAACACCGGCCAACCGACCCTCGCGCAGGTAGACATCGGTGCCGCAGACCTCACTGAATTCCACCTTGAGCAGGGCGGAATCCGGCTCCAATTCGGGCAGGGGGCATGCTCGCAGCTCCACGTCCGCATGGGGTTCGGGCATGATGGCCGCTAAGGCCGTTTTTCCGCGAGTCATAGCCACCGCCTTTCGGAGCCAACAGGAATCGGAAGGGTGGTCCACGTCCTTCTGGTCATGGGGGAGACGATGATCTCGCGCCCGCCGGGACTCGAAGGCCATCCGACACGAACGCGGAGCCACGGATGCCGAAATCGTCGGCAAGCACGGGCGCCGGTCGGTCACGATCATCGCCTCCCCCACCTCCAATAGGAGGTGGGGCACCCGCCCGCGGCATTGTCGGTGCTCTTGCGCGTTTCGTCGAGACGGCGGCGACGCGCGTGCTTCAGAACGCCTGGCGCAAGCCTGGTAACATGCTACCGCGAATGGTCCGCGGGCTAGCGCCCGCGGCTCTGATGGATGGTCAGCAGGCTGGCCCCGCGGCTCTGATCGTTGATCCGCAGGCTGGCGCCTACGGCCTGAGTCGCCGTCGTGAATCCCGGCGGAAGATGCTGCCCGCGCCCTGACCGGATGACCGGATCGTCAACGAGGCCCGATCTTGCCGGAAAGCGGGGCTTGACGTATGCTCCCTGTTCTTGTTTGAAACCGGAAATCAGGAGCAAACCGTGGCCCACCGTTTTATTTCAGACCTTCGCGCCGGCGAGCGCATCGACCATCAGGTGTTCCTGATTCGATCCAAGGATTTGCGCAACACGACACAGGGAAGCCTGTACATCCACGCCGTACTTGCGGATCGTTCGGGGCAGTTGGTCGCGCGGATGTGGCAGGCGTCCGAGGAGATTTTCAACTACCTCCCCGAGGGCGGGTTCGTGGGGCTCAAGGGCCGCGTTGAGGCCTACAAGGGCAATCCTCAGTTCATCATCGAGGCCGTCCGGCCGGCCGATCCCGAGACCTACGATGTGGCCGATTATCTGGCGTCCACCAAGCAAGACATCGATCAGATGTGGCATCGCACCGAGGCCATCATGCGATCCGTCAAGCAGCCGGACCTCAAGCGGCTGATGGACGAGTTCCTCGCGGACGAAGCGTTGATGACGGCGTTTCGCAAGGCACCCGCCGCGGCGGTCATGCACCATGCCTACGTTGGCGGACTGCTCGAACACACGCTCTCACTGCTCGAGATCGCCGAGAAGGTGATTCCGATGTATCCCAAGCTCAGTTTGGATCTGGTGCTGTGCGGGCTGTTCCTGCACGACATCGGCAAATCCAAGGAGTTGGAGTACGAAGCCGCGATTTCCTACAGCGATGAAGGCCAACTGCTCGGACACATCACGCAGGCGGTGATGATGGTTGAGGCCAAGGCGCATCAGGTGGCGGAAAAAACCGGACAGCCTTTCCCCAAGGAGCTGCTCTGGGTGGTGCAGCACATCATCCTTTCGCACCACGGGCGGTATGAGTTCGGCAGCCCGAAACTCCCCGCGGTACCGGAAGCGGTGGCCATCCACTATTTGGACAACCTCGACGCCAAGGTAAACATGTACCTGGCCGAGATCGAAAACGATCGAGATGCCGCGAGCCGTTGGACGAACTACAATCGTGCGTTGGAATCGAAGGTTTACAAGATTGATCCAACGGGGACGCGGACCAAGGCCACCGATGAGGCGAAGCAAGAGTCGGGGAGAGGCTCATAGACAAGCGCGCGTGCAAGCTATAGTGAAACGATGAATCAGGCCCAAGCCGCGGGCTCGGGCGACCGTCGGAGTTCCAAGCAGTCGTTGCGACCCATGAAACGCAACCGTTACCAGTGGAGTACGACCCAGGGGCAAGTGGCAAAGGCCAATGAACTACACACAGCTACCGGATAATGACGTCGCACACATGTTGTCGAAGATTCGGGCGGACTCGATCGAATCCCTGTTTTCGCCGATCCCCAAGAAGCTGCGCCTGGCTCGGGCGCTGGCCATCCCGCAGGGCGTAAGCGAGTTGCAGCTTATTCGCGATACCGAGACGCTCGCCCACCGGAATCATGGCTGCGACGATCTGGTCTGCTTCCTTGGTGGCGGCGCGTACGATCATTTCGTGCCGACGTTGGTGGACGCGCTTTCCTCGGGACAGTCGGAATTCCTTACGGCCTACACGCCCTATCAAGCCGAAGCCTCGCAGGGTCTCTTGCAGCTTTTCTACGAGTTTCAAACGATGGTCTGTCTGCTGACCGGCATGGAAGTGGCGAATGCGTCGATGTATGAATTCGCCAGCGCGACGGCGGAAGCGGTGATGATGGCCGCTTCGATCACCAGGCGCCATCGGGCCGTCGTTTCCGAATGCGTGCATGCCGATACGCTGGCCGTGCTTCAAACCTATTGCGACCAGCGTGCGATCGAACTCGTTCGGGTTGCGCGGCGCGGCGGCGTTACCGATGAACAGACCTTGGGAAAGGCGATCGACGACAAAACGGCTGCGGTGGTGGTCCAATCGCCGAACTTCTTCGGATGCCTGGAACGGCTGGATCGCATCGTGCCGCGCATTCATGAGTGTGGCGCGCTGGCGATCGTCGCGACGGACCCACTGACCGGTGGTGTGCTCAAGACACCCGGCGAACTGGACGCCGACATCGTCGTAGCCGAAGGTCAGCCGCTGGGGATTCCGTTGCAGTACGGCGGCCCCTATCTGGGGCTGCTGGCCACGCGCAAGCAATACCTGCGCAAGATGCCCGGCCGCGTGGTCGGCATGACACAAGATCAAGACGGGCGGCGAGGATTCTGTCTGGCCATGCAGACCCGCGAACAGCACATCAAACGCGAGCGGGCGAGCAGCAACATTTGCACGAACCAGGGCTTGCTGGCGATTCGCGCGTCCGTGTACATGGCGGCGCTGGGCGCCGAAGGGTTGCGCGAGGTCGCCGGACAATGCTTCGACAAGGCACACTACGCCGCCGAACGGATCGCCGCATTGGACGGATACGAGCCGGCGTTTGACGCGCCGTTTTTCAAGGAATTCACGGTGCGCACGAGCCGGCCTGTGGACGAGGTTATTCAAAAGTGCCGTAACCGCGGCATTCTTGGCGGCATCGCCCTTTCGCGGTTTGCCGACGGACTCGACGACTGCATCCTGGTTGCGGTGACGGAAAAACGCACGCGGGAGGAGATCGACGCGTTGGTCGAAGCGCTTAGGAGTGTTTAGCGTGCGCGCGGATTGGGTATCGGCGGGCGTGGCGTTGCTCGTCGTCCTGACCGCAGCGGTCTTTCTCGTGGCCGCGTTCTTGCTCTGGCGGCATGGCTATGTGCGAGGGTGGCGGGCCGCCCGAAAAGGCCCGCCCATATGTATGAAGTGCGGCTACAACCTTTCGGGGTTGACCCAATGCCGCTGTCCCGAGTGCGGAACCGAGTACCGCATTGAGGAGCTTTGGCGCGACCGTCGGCATGGGGCCGGCGCTGCGGATGAACCATAGAAATCGCGAGACGTTTGATGAGCACGATGATCGAAATGCCCGAGGACACCCGGAAAGATCAAGCGGCCGACCCTTCGCGGGCCGAACTTCCGGTACTATTCGAGTTGGGTTCGCCCGGTCTGACGGGTGTTTCACTCCCGGCGTCGGATGTGCCGACTGCTGATCGCGCGCACGCCATCCCGGCGGAGTTGCTTGCCGACACCGTGCCACCGCTGCCGGAGATCGGCGAGTTGGACGTCGTGCGGCATTACAAGCGTTTGTCGCATCGCTGCTTCAGCATCGACGAAAACTTCTACCCGCTCGGTAGCTGTACGATGAAGTACAACCCGCGCGTCAACGAGCGCGTGGCCGCGCTGCCGGGCTTTATGAATCTGCACCCGCACCAACGCGACGAAGACGCGCAGGGCATGCTTGAGCTGCTCCACCGGCTCTCCGGCGATCTCGCGGAAATCGCCGGCCTGGCGGAAGTCACGCTGCAACCCGCGGCGGGCGCGCACGGCGAAATGACCGGGCTGATGATCGTGGGGGCGTACCACGCCGACCGAGGAGAACATCGTGCCAAGGTGCTCACGCCCGACACGGCCCACGGTACGAACCCCGCCACCTGCACCGTCTGCGGCCAGGCGGCCGAGGCGGTTCGCTCGAAGCCCGACGGCCGGCTCGACCTGGACGATCTTCGCAAGAAGGTCGACAGCGACACCGCGGCGTTGATGATCACCAACCCCAACACGGTCGGCGTGTTCGACGAGCAAATCGCCGACATTGCGGAAATCCTGCACGCCCAAGGGGCTCAGCTCTACTACGACGGCGCCAACATGAACGCCGTGCTCGGAATCACCCGCCCGGGCGATTTCGGTGTCGACGTCATGCATTTCAACACGCACAAGACGTTCAGCACGCCGCACGGCGGCGGCGGACCCGGCGCCGGTCCGGTCGCGGTCGCGGAGCATTTGCGCCCCTTCCTGCCGATTCCCTACCTGGCTAAGGATGAGCAAGGTCGGATTCGCTGGCGTGAGGATCGCCCGAAGAGCATCGGGAAAGTCCGATCGTTCTACGGGCAAATCGGAGTTCTGGTCCGCGCGTACGCCTACATCCGCAGCCTGGGTCGCGACGGCCTGCTCGACGTCTCGCGCAAGGCCGTGCTTTCCGCCAACTACCTCGCGGTCCTTTTGAAAGACCGTTTCAAAATGCCCTTCCCGCGGCCCTACGCCCACGAATTCATCATGGTTCCGGAGTTTCCCAATTCACCGGTGACCGAGGGGGATGTCGCCAAACGTTTGATCGACTACGGAATCCATCCGCCCACGATGAGCTGGCCGATCCACCATTGCTTGATGGTCGAGCCGACGGAGACGGAATCCCTGTCGACGTTGGATCGGTTCGTGGAGGTGATGTTGGCCATCGCTGACGAAATCGAGCATCATCCCGACCGGCTCAAGTCCGCACCGCATACGATGCCCGTACGACGTCTCGATGAGGTGGCCGCTAGCCGCAAACCCAACGTCCGATGGAATATGTAACGCCACCCGTAGAGACGCACGCGCGAACTGAGCCGCGGGCTTCAGCCCGCGCGGTGCACCAGACTTGCGGTGCATCGGGTTCGCGATGCGCGCTCGCACACGGCGCCGCGCAAGCTAAAGCATGCGGCTCGGAATGGTATATCGCGGCGGCGCATACTCCATACGACCGGCCCATACCCCATAAGACCATGGCCGGGTCGCTTGAACGGGCCGCTCGCGGGCAGACGGCTCGAGGAGATTCTGCTACAATTCAGGCTACCCGGCCAGCACCTCGCCTCGAATTCGGATCGCGGCGGGCCCGGCAACGTGTGCCTGAAAAGTAGTTTGGGCGGGTGGCAGGGTGGCGTGGACGACATAGGGGAGTGGATGGTGCGACCATGATGGAGATGACAATCTGCGGACGGGGCGGCCAAGGAGGCGTCACACTCGCCAAGCTGATCGCGACGACCTATTTCCTGCGCGATAAATACGTGCAGGCCTTCGGCGTCTACGCGGCCGAGCGATCGGGGGCGCCGCTGCAGGCGTTCGTCCGAATCGACGACGAGGAAATAACGAATCACAACCAAGTCCGCGAGCCGGACCACATCGTCGTGTTGGATCGCACGTTGATCGTGCCCGGCCTGGCGGCCGCGATGAAACCGGACGGCTGGGTGATCGTCAACGCACCAGTCGCCCCCAATGCGCTTCAAGAGCCGTTTGCCGGGCTCCGCGTGGCCACCGTGGATGCCACCTCCATCGCCGCAACCAACGGACTGGGTACCCGGGCCGTACCGATCGTCAACACGACCATGCTGGGAGCCATCGCCCGAATCCTCGATCTCCCGCTTTCGGACGTCATCGCCGCTTTGGAGCATCTCAACTTCGTCGGCGCCAACGTGACCAGCGCCGAACAGGCCTACGAGCAAGTGGCGGCGGCGTCATTGCCTGGAGCGGCCGTTGCCGGCGCACAGCCCGACACCAATGGTGCGGTCGCCGGGCTGCTGGATGAGGATGTCGGCGGCATGCCAACCATCAGAACCGGCTCGTGGGCGACGCATCGGCCGGAGCGGCAGCGCCTCACGCCACCTTGCAACCAGGGCTGCCCCGCGGGCAACGACGTGCGGGCGTTCGTTGAAGCCATGGGCAAGGAAGATTGCGATGAAGCGCTGCGGATTTTGCTGGAAACCTCGCCGCTGCCCGGCGTGTGTGGCCGGGTCTGTCCAGCGCCCTGCATGGATGCCTGCAATCGCGCCGAACACGACGAATCCGTCAACATCCGCGACATCGAGCGCTACGCCGCCGACCGGGGCAAGCTGCCACCGCCGACGAAACCATGGCGTGATGAACCGGTGGCGGTGGTGGGCTCGGGGCCGGCGGGCCTGAGCGCGGCCTATCACCTCGCGCGCCTTGGTTACCCGGTTTGCTTGTTCGAAGGGGCCGACGAACTGGGGGGCGTGCTTCGAACGGGCATCCCGGAGTACCGTCTACCGCGTGACATTTTGGGGCAAGAGCTGTCTTATATTTTGCAGCACGGCGTCGAAACCCATACGGGCAAGTTCCTGAACCGAACCGATCTGCTGAAGCTGACGCACGAATACGCCGCCGTCTTCGTGGGCACCGGCTTGCAAGACGCTCGTACGCTCGACCTGGGCAACGCCGGCTCGGGCTACGTCGAGCAGGGCATCAACTTCCTGGATCGCGTGCGTCGCGGCGACGTCCGGCTGGACGATCAACGTGTGATCGTGATCGGCGGCGGCAACACGGCCGTGGATGCCGCCAGGTCGGCGCTGCGGGTCGGCGCCAAGCACGTGCGCATCGTCTACCGGCGCACCAGAGCACAGATGCCCGCCATCCGCGAGGAAATCGACGAGGCGGCCGATGAGGGGATTGTATTGGATGAACTCGTGTCGCCGCTACGTCTGGGCGATAACGGCGTTGGCCCCGTCTTGACGTGCCAACGCATGACCCTTGGTGAGCCGGACGAATCGGGTCGGCCGCGGCCCGTCTTGGACTTGAGCGAAGGGGCGCAATTCGATTTACCCTGCGACCGCGTGATCCTGGCCCTCGGGCAGTCCACGGACATTTCCATCTTGCCCGAAGGATCGGAGATTCACGAGGACGGCGCGTTGCTCGGGCTGAGCGGCGGGCCGATGTTCGCGGGCGGCGATTTTGCCACGAACGAAGGCACGGTCTCGGCGGCCATCGGAAGTGGGCGGAAAGCGGCGTGGCACATCCACCGAACGCTGACCGGCGAAGATCTGTTTCCGCCACCTGCGGAGCCGGTCGCCACGCCCGAACAGATTACCATGCACATATTCGCTCATGCGCCCCGCGAGGAAGTCGGCGTCATCAACGCGGCCGATCGGCGCCGGACGTTTACCGAGGTCCGCGTGGGCTTTCGCGATCGCCCCGATCATCGTCCGGCGGTAGAAGAAGCCAGGCGATGCTTCAACTGCGGCGTCTGCAACACCTGTGACCGCTGTCTGGAATATTGCCCGGAGGGCATCCTCCTGCGCGACGGCGACGGATATGTCTTCGATTACGGCTATTGCAAGGGCTGCGGCGTCTGTGCGACGGCATGCCCGCGCGGCGTGATTTATATGTCCCAACTGTAGGAAAACGGGGAGATCGCCCATGGCGAAGACTTTGGCAACCGGCAACCATGCCGCCGGACATACCCTGGCCTTGGCGGGAGAGGCCAACCGCGACGCACGCGGGTGCTGCGCCGGGGCCTATCCGATCACGCCGCAAACAGAGATCATCGAATACCTGCGGGCATTCTCATTTTCCAAGGGTCGCGTCGTTGCGGTTGAATCCGAGCACAGCGCGATGGGCGTGTGCATCGGGGCGTCGCTGTCCGGGGCACGCGCGTTCACCGCCAGCTCCTCGAACGGGTTGGCTTACATGGTCGAAAACGTATTCGCGGCCGGGTACTACCGCCTTCCCATCGTGATGATCGCCGTCAACCGCACGCTCGGACCGCCCTGGAACATCTGGGTCGATCAGGGGGACAGCCTCATGCTGCGGGACGCCCCGTGGCTGCAGTTCTACTGTGACTCCCATCAGGACTTGGTGGATACGATTCTGGTGGCGTTCCGAGTCGCCGAGGACGAGCGGGTCATG
>JBHHUB010000161.1:0-9098 GCA_046753625.1 Phycisphaerae bacterium
ATGCTCGCCGACGATCTGTCCGGCGTAAACCCGTTGAGTCGGGCTGACAAACATCGAACCCCGGTCAGAAAGCCCGTCCAGCGCGTAGGCGGTCACCATGCCGGGCTCCAACGCGATCATCACGCCGTTGGACCGGCCGGCAATCGCCCCGCGGAAAAACTCGTACTCATAAAAGTTGTGATGAATGATGGTCGTGCCGTTGGTGGCGTTGAGCATTCGGTTGCGCAGCCCGATCAACCCGCGCGCCGGAACGGTGAATTCGAGATGGGTCATGTCGCCCTCATTCTCCACGCGATCGCAAATCCCGCGCCGCGCGCCGAGCAACTCCATGACCGCCCCGACGTGCGCGGCCGGGACATCCACAATGCACAGCTCGATGGGCTCGGTCTTGCGACCGTCCAGCTCGCGAAAAATCACCTTGGGCTTGCCCACCGCCAGCTCGTAGCCCTCGCGGCGCATGGTCTCCATGAGCACCGACAGGTGCAGCATGCCGCGGCCGGAGACGTGAAACTCCTCAGGCGATTGCCCCGGCTCGACGCGCAGCGCGACATTGTGCTGGCATTCCTTGGTCAGGCGGTCCCGCAAATGCCGCGAGGTCAAGAACTTACCCGCCTGCCCCACAAAGGGCGAATCGTTGACGCGCATGGTCATGTGCAACGTCGGCTCGTCGATCGTGATCAGCGGCAGCGGCTTGGGCTGCTCGGCGTCGGCGATCGTGTTGCCGATGTCGACCGACTCCAACCCGACGACGGCGCAAATGTCGCCCGCCGGCACGCGTTCGACCTTCTTGCGGCCCAGGCCTTCGAACACGTACAACTCCGATATTTTTTCCCGCGCGTGGGTGCCGTCGCGATGAATGACCACGACCGTCTTGCCCGCCTCAATCTCACCGGCAAACACACGGCCGATGCCGATCCGTCCGACGTAGTCGTTGTAGTCGAGCGTGGTCACCAACATCTGCAGCGGCGCGTCCGGCTCGACTCGCGGGGAGGGCAATTGATCGATGATCACATCGAATAGCGGCTTGATGTCCGTGCCGGGTTGATCGGGATCGAGGCTCGCGTGGCCGAGAATGGCCGAACAATAGATCGTCTGAAACTCCAGCATGTCGTCGTCGGCCCCAAGCTCGATGAACAAATCCGACACTTCGTTGAGCACATCTTTGGGCCGCGCGCCGTCCCGGTCGATCTTGTTGATCACGACCACGGGCTTGAGTCCGAAATCGAAGGCCTTGCGCAGCACGAACCGAGTCTGCGGCATGGGGCCTTCGAAGGCGTCGACAAGCAACAGGCAGCTATCGGCCATCTTCAACACCCGCTCGACCTCGCCGCCGAAATCCGCGTGGCCCGGCGTGTCGATCAGGTTGATCCGCGTATCGCGGTAGCGGATGGATATGTTCTTGGAGAGAATCGTGATGCCGCGTTCCCGCTCCTGATCGTTGGAGTCCAGAATGCAGGCTTCCGCCACCTCGGCCGCCCGAAACTGCCCGCACTGCCGCAGCATCTGATCCACCAGCGTGGTCTTGCCATGATCAACATGGGCGATAATCGCTACGTTGCGAAACTCATCAACGCTCTTCATAAATCATCAACACTCTAAATAAGCAGGGGCTCTGCGTAACAAGAACGCTTCATGCATTGGGTGGCCGTGGGCGACGATACCCGTGCGGCGGGACCCATCCCGTAAGAAGGGGACAATAGGCCGACGCGGGGGCGTTGTCTAGCAGTCAGGGGGAATGTAGCTCAGCCGCCCTCGGCTGAGTCGGCCGAGCCAAACGCCAGACCGCCCGAACCACACCCGGGGGCGGGTGTGCTACAAACGGGTGTGCCACAGGCGGGTGTGCCACACGACCGCCATCAATTCGTCGGGCATACCAACGGCGCGCTGAACGGGTAGCCGAGGTCCTGGAAGCCGAAGACCGCGTTTTGGACGTCGGCCAGATTCAACACCGCGTCGGGCACCTCGCCGCCCAGGTCAAGCCAAGACGGGGGAAGATTGCTTGTGCCCTGGAAGCCAAACACGACGCCCAGGACGTCGTCGAAGTTGGCGATACCGTCGGCGGGCGTATCGCCGGCGCCCTTCACGTCGCCCCAGACCGCCACGGTCGGTAGCGTCAGCCCGGCGGAGAAATTCGCCTCGTTGCCGACGTCCGCACCTTGCGCGATCGCCTGAATCACATATTGACCACCCGGCGAAATCTCGCAATCGCCGATCTGTACGACGCCGGCCGCACTCCAATCCATGTAAAACGGCGTCGCATCCACCCGTGCCACGCCTACCCCGTCCGGCGGTCCGACCCATCCGAGCATCACCGTCTTGATGCCGATATCCAACCCGACGCGCCGGGCCGTTGGCACGCCGGCGTTGATCGGATTCGGCGCCACCGAAACGTAGCGATTCTTGGGCGCGTAGCAAATCCCGCCAACGCATGAGGCCTCGTTGGCACACTGCGTATCATCCGTACACACTGCGGCCAAGCTGTCCTCCGCCAGCGGCGCCGCAGGGGCCGTACCGGCGACACACGCGACAAAAAGACCGTCTCCGCCGTTGGGCGAGGGGATGTAGCCGCACGAATTGCCATCATGAAAGACCAACTCGGCCGGAACGGTCCCGATGTTGAGCGTATCGCTGATCGTATTGCTCGCCGTATCGATCACGTGAAAATCGCCGCCGTTGGCCGCCACGTAGAGCGACGAACCGTCGGCGGAGACATGCAACCCAACGGGTTGCCCGGCGCCGCCGGTCGGCGGAAGGGGAATCGTAGCCGCCACCGTGTTGGCCGGAATATCCGCAACCGTGATCGACACGCCATTGAAATTCTCCACGTAGAGCTTGGAGCCGGCCGGGTTGGTGGTCAGCTCAAAAGGAAAATCACCCACGGGAATCGTACCGATCAGATTCGACGCCGCCCCGAGATTCCGAACGACCGACACCGTGTTGGCCCCGCGATTGCTCACGTAAATGGTGCCGTCATCCGGCGAAAACGCCGCCCGAACCGGGAACACGCCCACGGGCACCCGCGCGACTTCCGTCCAACCGGCGGTATCAATGATGGAAAGGTTGTTGTCGAAGCTGCCGCAGGTGACCAGCGTCGCTCCGTCGTGGCTGAGCGTCATGCCGCTGGCCTGATCGAAGATGAACCCGATGCCGCCCATGTTGCCCGTCAGAATCTTAGCGCCCGACACCGACAGCGTATTGACATTGATCCGCCACACGCCGTCGCCGCTCGCGACCACCGGAATGTAGGCAAACTGCCCATCCGGCGAAATCGCCACGTGGCTGCCCCGGCGCGAGATTTCGATATTCGCAAACGTCGCGGTATCAAGATCAATCACGGTCGCGAAGGTGGAATCCAAATTGGCCACGACCGCCGTCAACCCATCCGGCGTGATCGCCACGCCGCCGGGCCGCTCGCCCGTGGGCACGACGGCCTCGATCGACATCGTATTCAGGTCGATGATCGTCGCATTTTGACTGTGGTTGTTGATCACCACCGCCCGTGAGCCATCGGCCGAAATCGCCACGTTGCGGGCTTTGTCGCCTTCGGGCGGCGGGCCGGTGGGAACCACCTCCTCCAGAAATCCACCCGCGCCGTTGGTGTTGATCACCTCAATCACCTCCTTGCGGAGGATGTGGGCAGTCGCCGCCTGAGCTGCAACAGGCGACACCGCCAGCCGATCCGGCGTCGTCGTATCCAGGGTGTTGGCCACCACCGACTCCGACGCAAAGCTGATCAAAGACCCCTGGAAATTGCCCACCACGCAGTACAGACCGTTCGCGGTCGTTTTCAGATCGCCCGGCGTGCCCGTGAAGATCTGCGGGGAAAACGTGCCGGTGTTCAGGTTCATCACGCGCACGTTGTTCTGCACCGTTACCACGGCCTTGTTGCCGTCGCCGCTGATCGTAATCGGCGGGTTGATCGCTCCGCTGCTGCCCGTCGCGAACGAGCCGATCACCGATTGGCTCGCCACATCCAACACGGTCACGCGCGATTCCGGAAACGAATGGGCCACCGCCGCCCGGCTTCCGTCCGGGCTCAACGCCACCCTCGCCGGGTTGGGTTGCGTGGCTACATCAACCACCGCTCCGGTTGCAAGGTCAAAGAACTGAACCCGGCTTGCGAACTGATCCGGAAAGATGAGCGTGCTGCTGTCCGCCGTGATGACGTAGTCGGTAAAGACGAACGACACCGCCCACGCCCCGAAACTCGTAATCTGGCCGAATGCCACCCCGGCGATCTGCAAGGTCTCCGTCGCCGAGGCCAGATCGACGACGGACAAACTGCTGCTCAGCGAATTGCCCACGACCGCGCGCGTCCCATCGGGCGTGATGCGCACCACACCGGGTTGATCCCCCACCGCGACCACCGCCGTCTCCACGCCGGCGACCAGATCCACAATAGAAACCGTGTCCTCAAACAGATTCGCCGTCACCGCCCGCGTGCCGTCCGGCGAAATCGCCAGCGAATTCGGCGATCCGCTCAGGGCGATAACACCCGTCACATCCCGTGTCGCCGCATCAAAAATGATCAGATTCTGGGTGTCACGATGGGCGATAACGATGCCGGCGCCGTCGGGCGTGTAGGCGATTTCTCCCGGCGTGTCGCCCTCGGGCGGGATGCCCACACCGACAAACGACAGGGTAATGCCCGTCCCCGCCTCAACCGCTTGCCCCCGGGGCATTGGCGGAACGATCTCGGAAACCCGCTCCCACCCGGTCGAAATCGCCTCCGGGCTCCCACCCTGCTCGCTGGCTCGCGCGGCGGCAATCGGCGCGGAAAGCGGCGCCGCGACGCCCCGCGCTGCCAATCCCCAAACCACGCCGCCGCCAATGGTCAGCAATACAAGAAGTCTCGTTGTCAACATGGTCATCCCTCCAAAAGATGGCGTGGTGGGGCTTGCGGCCCGTCAGCCCTGTTGGCTTTTCTACGACGCGCCCGGCATCTCACCGGTTCCCAGTATAGCTGTTTTGACGGCGGAGTTTCAACAGCCAATCCGCCCTTGGAATCCAGGCGTCGTCCGCAGGAATCGACACGCCGTTTGTAGAGGCGCGGGCGCCAGCCCGCGGACAACCAGCGGTAGAATGGCACAGACCACCCCCGGCGTCCAAAAGATGTCACCAGGCTTGCGCCGGGTGTCCTGACAAGACTACCGGCGATGAGGTTACCTAGCCCGGGTTCCGGCCGCATATACGCTCGAACTGCCAAGGAATCCGCTCCCCGACAAGATTTTACGACGTTGCGACTTACGACGCCTCGCGTAATATCACGCACCATGGCATTGGTCATGAAGTCCGGATTGGCGGACCGATTGGTATGAGAACCGGGCTGTGCCCCGAACAGGAGGAATAGGAGTAGACGCTTGCCCAGAATCGCAACAGTTCTTGCCGTTTTCGCGCTGGCCGCGCCGCCCGCAATAGCCGTCCACCAGCGCCACGTTGTGTTCACCTACGATGTTGTGGTTCACGACATCCCCGCTTCGGCCAAGGTGATCGATCTTTGGCTCCCGATTCCACCGGAAACCGAAGGCCAAGAGATATTGTCGCTCAGCGTGGCCGCCGCGACGAACGGCGCGTTTCTCAAGGAGCGCACGTACGGCAATCGCGTCTGGCACGGCCGGTTTGATCGACCGGCCGACGGCACGCTTCGCGCGACGCTGACCGTGGAGCTGATTCGCAATGATCGAACGGGATTGCTGGCCAACCGACCCAAAAGCCATGGCGCTCACATCCCGACAAGGCGATTCCTGCAAGCGAGCCGGTTGGTGCCGTTGACCCGGCGTTTCAGTCAGATAGCAGAACAGGCCATCGGAGCGAATCCGACGCCAATCGCCCAAGCGCGCGCGCTATACGACTACGTGCTCAACCGCATGACCTACGACAAGACCGGCAGGCGATGGGGCCGCGGTGATGCCGTGTACGCCTGCGACGTCGGCAAGGGTAATTGCTCCGATTTTCACAGCCTGTTCATCGCGCTGAGCCGCTCCGCCGGAATTCCGTCGCGGTTTTGGATCGGCTTCCCATTGCCGCCCGAGCGGGGGCGGTCCGAAATCAGCGGTTATCATTGCTGGGCGGAATTCTTCGTCGCAGGGACAGGCTGGGTTCCCGTCGACATTTCCGAAGCCGACAAGCATCCCCAAAAACAGGCGTACTTCTTCGGCAACCTGGATGAAAACCGAATCGCCTTCACGCTCGGCCGCGACCTGACGCTGCCCCCCGCCCAGCAAGGCCCCCCGCTGAACTTCTTCATCTACCCCTACGCCGAAGTGGACGGAACACCCTGGGACAGAATCCACCGCCGATTCACCGTCGAAGATCAACCCTAGCCCCAAAGCCGCATCCCGCACAGAACCGCGCCCCCAACAGAATCGCGCCCGTCAGGAAGCGGCCGGACAGCAAGCGCCCATCAGGGAGCATCCCCGCCTTCCACCAGCATTGTCGCAAGAACCCCTACCTCGATCCGTGTCCCATGCTCACCGCCGCGATAGACGCGCTGTGTTTCCGTGATGAAGTCACTTTTCTCAGCCAGATAGACATTGTCGACGTAGGACTGAGGGTTGCGATCGACCAGCGGAAACCAGGTGCTTTGAATCTGAATCATAATCCGGTGCCCTTTTTCAAACGTGTGCAGCACGTCTTGCAGGGGCAACCGAACGCGGGTCGGCTCGCCCGGCACGAACGGCTCGGGGTGTTCATAGCTGTTGCGGTATCGGCCCCGAATTACCTCACTGCGTACCATCATCTGATAGTCGCCCATGTGCATCCGATCACCCGTGAACTCGCTGTCCTCGGCTTCCGGCGGAAACACGTCGATCAGCTTCACGACCCAATCCGAGGCGGTGCCTGACGTCGACACCCACAGATCCGCCACGACCGGCCCAGCCAGCGTTACCGGCTCGGCGAGCACGTCTGTTTGATAGGCCAGCACGTCCGGCCTTCGCGACGCGAACCGCTGATCATCGGTCATGTACTCGCGCGTCATGCCCGTGGTAACTTCCTCGGAAAAAGGAACCGGCTTGGCCGGGTCGCTGATGTATTCGTCGTACGCTTGGTCCGCGGCCTCGGGCTCGCCGAGAGAGAGCCGGCCCGCTTCATGGAAATACAGATGCTTTTTCTCGCAGGCGGCCGGCGGCCAATGGTCGAACGAGCGCCAGCGATTGGCGCCCGTTTCAAACACGTACGCTTCGGGCAGATCCAACGTGCCCTCGCCGTTGAGGTAATGATTGAAGAACCGGCGCTCTACGTGCTCCTGATAAAACGCCGACCACGCGCCATTGAACGAAACATGCCCGAGGTGATTCCCGGCCCGACGCGACCACCCCCCGTGGGCCCATGGCCCCATCACAATCGTGTTGACGATGCCCGGATTCTGTCGCTCGATCGCCCTGTAGGTTTGCAGCGTGCCGTACAAATCTTCCGCATCGAACCAGCCGCCGACCGTCATGACCGCCGGCGCGACGTGGCGGAGGTGCGGCAAGAGGTTGCGCGATTGCCAGAATGTGTCGTAGTCTGGATGCCGAACCGCCTCGTTCCAAAAGGCGATGTCGTCGTGGTAGTAATCCTTGTTCACGTTGGTCAGCGGACCCAAGTCGAGGAAGAACCGGTAGCCGTCGGGCGTCGGGTGTTCGAACCGCTCACCCCATTCCTTTGTGGGCTCGGGCCGGGGCTTGCCGAACGTGCCGAGAAAGTTGAATGCATGCGGCAGGAAAAACGCCCCATGATGGTGAAAGTCGTCGAAGAACCAGTCGGCGATCGGCGCCTGCGGTGACGCGGCCTTGACGGCCGGATGCGCGTCGATGATCCCCGCCGCAACGTAGAAACCAGGATAGGAAATACCCCAAAGCCCGAAGCGGCCGTTGTGGTTCGCAACATTCTTGAGCAACCATTCAATCGTATCGTAGGTGTCCGAGCTTTCGTCGATCTGCGATGGGCGCTCCTTGTGGTCGATGTGCGGCGTCATGTTCACGAACGTCCCCTCGGACATGAACCGCCCGCGCACATCCTGATAAACGAAAATGTACCCTTCCTTCGAGAAGTTCCCGCTTGGTCCGAGCGAACCAGGAAAGGCATCCTCGCCATACGGGCTGACGCTGTAGGGCGTGCGCTTCATCAGAAATGGGTGGGACTGCGATCGGTCCTTCGGCTCGTATATGGCGGTAAACAGCTTGACGCCGTCGCGCATCGGAATCATCACCTCGCGCTTGACGTAGTGCCGCGCCACATACTTGGCAAGCCGGCGCTGCACGTGAACTTCCGACGCCGCACCGGCGCCGGGCAAGTTGCATCCCGACGCCATCGGCAGTGCCACCAGAACCAGCAACCGTCCCATAACTTTTTCCGCATGAACGATGGTTCGTCTCATCATGGGGATGTGGCCTCTATGTGAATGAGGCTTGGAGGCCTCGCTAGGGTTGCCTAGCCACCAAGGCTCGGCGAAATACCGCCGAACCGGCTGCCAGCACGAGCAACAGCATGACCGCGACGCCCCAGTGCGAAACCGTCGGAATCACGTTGCCTTCGCACTCATCCGGCACGCCGTTGGCATCGGCGTCCTGGCTGGTTCCGTCCGCGATGTCTTGCAAATCGGATACGCCATTGCCGTTGCAGTCGGTCCCGAGACGCATGAAATACACGTCCTGCTCACCGTTGAACGTGGCCGCAAAGGCCAGATCCGCGCCCGCGTTGTCCGAGATCATATCGTAATAATCGCCGATCTTCTGCTGATTCGGCCAGCCGAGGTGGCTGTCGAACACCGGCGTGACAGAGATATTCGGCGACCAGGTCATACCCGTATCCGTCGAAAACGTATAGAACATCTCAGACAGATTATCCTGCCCCGTATTGCGCGTATCGTTGAAGACCACGTCGATCCGGCCATTGGGCGCGACGGACATGGTGCCGAACCATTGCCACGCGTTTGTCGTCGCATCATCGTTGACCTTGACCGCCGGACTCCACGTCAAGCCGCCGTCGGTGCTGCGAGAAAACATGACATCCAACGGGTCTGATCCGGGTGGATCGACGGAAGCGAGCAGATAGACGTTGCCTCGCGACGGTCCGTTGGAATGATCCGTCGCCACCCATGCCTGGCCGAGCAATCC
>JBHHUB010000162.1:0-9056 GCA_046753625.1 Phycisphaerae bacterium
CGATGTGTGATCCCGGCCCGCTCAATCCGGACACGCAGTATTTCTGGCAAGTCACCGCCACCCGCTTGAAGGACATCACGCCGGGGCCGGTTTGGACGTTCGATACGTTTTGCAACATCGCCGCCAGCGATCCGCCGAACTGTGCGATTGACGCGAGGCAGCCCTACGCTATTGATGACAGCAGCGTAGCACAAGGGTGGGATAGCGTAGCGCTCACGTTCCAATGCGCGACCGCCTCCGCGCTGCCGGAGGATTTCGCGGTCTCGGTCGAGACCGGTGCGCCGCCGACTATCACCAACGTCGTGCTCAGCGGCAATACGGCCACGCTTCAGTTGAGCCGGCCCATTCCGCCGGGGCAGTGGACCTGTATCACACACCTCGCCAGTGGTTCGCAAACGTGCCTGGCCGCGCTGCCGAGCGATGTCAACGGCGATCGGACCGGCGCGCCGGCCGATGTGCTCGCCGTAATCGACTCGCTCAACGGCGTGACGCCGCTGCCCACGTACGCGACCGACGTGGATCGAAGCGGCACAAGCGGTCCCGAGGATATTCTGCGCGTTATCGACCTGCTCAACGGCGCCGGGCAGTTTACGCCGTGGCTCGACGCGACCATCGGCGTGTGCCCGTCGTCGCCGTAACGGGCCTACGACAGCATTCACCGCCGCTGAGCGCACCCGGCGCCAAGGGGTGGACGCCTCGCCGCGGCTGGTCCGCGGCCCGGTGCCGGCGGCTTTGATCCTGAATCCGCAAGACGGACGCGGAAGCAGCGGTTGCGTTGGGCGAATGTTGGCTTGACAATGGCCGAGCCTTCGGACCCGAACAGTTCACGACCTGTGCGGCGGGGAAGTCCCCCGAAGTCATGAGCCTTGAAGCGTATAGCCCATGGGAACCGTTTTCTTCTACTCGCTGACGGCCGGTATGATGGCGGTCCTCTCGACGGCGGATTCGCGCCTCGTCGCGTGGAAGTTTGTGCGCATGGTGGCGACCATGGTGTTCGGTATCGTGTGCCTGGTTACCTATTGGCGGATGCAAGCGTCGGACCTGGGCGGGTCGGCTGTCGGTGGGCTGTCTTTGGGGACCGGCGTGGGGATGGGTGTGGCGGCCATGCTGCTGATTTTTTGGGCCCCCGTTTGCGCATCGACCCCGCGTTTGTTTAGGGTTGTGTGCGGATTGGGGGGGGCGTCCGGTCTGATTGCGGCCCTGGCGGCTTCGCCGGGTGTGATCGGAGCGCCGGTACCCGGCGCGCTGTTTTGGGGGCTATTGGGGCTGAGCACGCTTACCGGAGCCATGATGCTCGGCAGCATTACGCTGGCGTGGCTTCTGGGGCATGCGTACTTGACGGCGACCCGCATGACCATCGAACCGCTGCGCCATTTTAGCCGGATGCTGCTTTTCTGCGTTGGTGCCCGGTGCGCCTTCTTGGTAATCTCCGTTGTAGCGGGTTGGTGGTTGGGCAGTGTTCACGGCGCTTCTTTCTGGGCTGTTCTGGCCAATTCCTGGCTGGTCCTTTCCCTCCGGGTCGGCGTGGGTATCATTGCCGTGGCCGTGTTTGCTTACATGGTCGCCGATTGTGTGCGTCTTCGGGCAACGCAGTCGGCTACGGGAATCCTGTATTTCGCGTCGATTTTCGTGTATGTCGGCGAGTTGGCCAGCCGGCAGCTTCTGGTGGATTGCGGCTGGCCGTTTTGACGGCTGTGGCCGAGTGTTCGTCGAGCCGGAAAGGGCGGTTGGACGGTTCTGATTGCGGGCGATCCAAACGGGATCGCCGAATGTTTTGGCACGTAGACCATGCAGATACGATTTCACTGTCCCAACGAAACCTGCGTTGCGATCATCGAATATGAGCCACTCGAATCCTGCGGTGATTCGATGCGATGTCCTCGTTGCAAGGTCGAGCATAAGATGGTCGTGACTGATTCGGTTCGCGATCAGGCCATGATTGAACGATGCGCCGTCTGCGGCGGTCGCGAGCTGTTCATCCGCAAGGACTTCCCGCAAGGGTTCGGCATGGCGGTGGTGATCGTGTTCGGGTTGGCGGCGCTCTACTATTTCAACGAATCGATTCTGATTTCCTGGTCGATCCTGGGCACCGCGCTCTTGCTGGACCTAGTGATTTACTTCCTGGTGGGCAAGGTCACGACGTGTTACGCCTGCCGCGCGGAATACCGCAAAGGCGTGCTCAACCCGAATCACGAGCAATTCGACCTCGCCACGTCGGAAAAGTATTAGCGCCGTTTCGTTCCTGGTGCTTCGTCACGCTGAGTTGATGGGTGGGTCCGTGTGCCACGGCGACCCCGCGCCGTGTACGGGTAAGCGTCCCGCCGAGGACGGCTGGTCCGCCAACCAATCAGCGAACGCGGCGGCTATCCGGCTTTCTTCTTGCCTTCCGGCGCCAGGGCATCGTGTCGGAGATGCTCCGCCCGCTCCAGGAGCGCTGCCGGCGTGGGGACCACCTTGGGCGATAGCGTGAAATGCTTGACGTGCACGTCGTGGTATTGCCGCGGCGTAAGTACCTCGGCTACGAAATCAAACGGGATGTACTGATACCAGGGTCGCTCGAGGGTCCAGTGGGTCTTGAGCGTCTCATAGCCCTTCTTGCGGATCACAACGTCGTAATCGCCGTACCAGAGGAAGTCCGTGGCCACCTCGCTCCGTCCGACCTCCTCATCGTTGATGAATACCAGGGCGTTGTCCGGCTCCGTGGTGATTTTCATGGTGCGCCGCACGCAGCCCACTAAGAACATCACGCCAACGGCCATCAACCCGAGCGCGGCGATCGCCCGCCGTCGGGGGCAAGCCGTTAACCGTTCAATTCGCATATTTCGGCTCGACATGTTTGCGTATCCAATACCGCTACGGTGCACACTCCATTGACCCAGCCGCAGCATTCGCCCGGGTTGAGGTGCAGCCGTCCCTCTACTTCCTCGTTCAGCACCACATGCGTGTGCCCGGTAATCACAATGTCGGCGCGCTGCACGTCTTTCGGAGCACACCAACCCAGGAAATGGTGGATCAAGACCTTGCGTCCGCCAAGCGTCACCCACAAGGGGCCGTCCGCGATCTGCGGCATCAACTCCGAAAGCCCCGCCCGCTCGCCGTCATTGTTGCCAAAGGTGGCGTGCACCGGTCCATCGAATTCAAGGAGGGGGCGGACCGCAAACGGGGCCACAAAGTCGCCCGGATGTACGATCGCCTCCACCCGTCGCTCGGAAAAGAGCTTCAGCGCCTCATGAATCTTGGGCAATCGATCATGCGTATCCGACAGGACACCAACGAGCAAGGCCTTTACTCCTCCCAACCTACCCTGACCCAAAGAGTCCCCGTCGCGCGGGCGCCGGGTGACTGGGACGCACTATCGGCCACTGCGACCACATCAACGGTGACCATAGAGATATTCACTCAGGTATTCGATCGTGGCCTGATGGTCGGCGACCTCGTGGGCGAGGACGTCGCCGATGGAGATCATGCCGTACAGACATCCATCCTCCACGACGGGGAGATGGCGGATACGCCGGGTCGTCATCACGGTTTTGCATTCGTTCAGCTTGGTGGTGCGGTGGCAGCAAGCCATCGGAGAGGTCATCACCGATTCGACGAGTGTGTCCTTGGCGTCCTTCCCCGAGGCGACGACACGGTTGAGAATGTCGCGCTCCGTGAAAATGCCCACGACTTTCTCACCGCTGGTGACGACGAGCGCCCCGATTCTGTGTTGGTTCATGGATTCGGCGGCCGCGAGCACCGTATCCGATCCGTCAATGGTGGTCACCGCCGTGCCCTTCTTGTCGAGGACGTTTTGCGCCGTCGGCATGGCCTATACCTCCCTGGTGAGACCGAACTAGAGGCGAACCCTCATTCCGCCTGAGAGCCTGTTCGCCTGTGAATCTGGCGGGCGCCGGTATACCACGCATTTCCCAAGCGGGCAACGGCCATGCCCGAGCCAGAGGTGGGACGGGCGTCAGCATGAGGAAAGGGGAGATGCGGGACAGATGGGTCGTGCGTTCACCTGCCCCGCATCGATTCCGTCGGTGCGTCACGCCGACGTAATGGAGAACGGATAAGACATTGCGATCGTGGGGCCGTCGGCCTATCGCCGCAATGCGTCAATTACTTCGTTTCGAGCACATAGCATGCCAGACGCGCGGGCCGCTTCGATCCGCAGGGGCATGTCGGTGGAGCGACTCTTCCCGCTCCGATCACTTGACGCCCAAACGGAACCAACCCGACCGGCCACGGCAGCCAGCACTTCGCTGACGCCAACAGCCGCCAAGAACGGACGATCACGCCAAACCGCACGGTCTTGCAGGAATCCGACGCTCGGCCGCGCTGTCCGGCTTTGGAGCTTGCCGGCCTCAGCCAACGGCCGCATGCCACCACTCCTACCAGAATCTGAGCGCGGTTATTCCCGAAACTAAAGGATTTCTAAGATTTTTTTTGGAGGGACGCGCGGCCAAGGTGGACTGGGCCGGGGGTTTACGTGGATTCGAGAAAAAAAAACGGCAGGTCGACGCCCTCTATGGGACAAACTTGTACCCGATGCTGTGAACCGTCACGATGTGGCGGGGGTGCTTGGCGTCCGGCTCGATTTTCCTCCTCAGACTGACGATGTGGTTATCCACGGTCCGGGTGGCCGGAAATCCACCCAACCCCCAGATTTCATCCAGCAGTTTGTTGCGCTCGACGGGTTGCTCGGCGTTTTCGATCAGGAGTTTCAGGATTTGAAGCTCGAAATGGCCCAGGTTGAACGTCTCGTCGCCACGTGTGACTTTTCCCTTGACCATATCGATACTGGCTTGCCCTACGGTGAGCGTCCGCGAAAGACCACGTCCGGCGTCGGTACGCCGCAGAGCTGCCTTGACGCGGGCCAGCAGCTCCCTAACGCTGAAAGGCTTGGTGATGTAGTCATCCGCGCCGACCTCGAGCCCTTTGATGATGTCCAGTTCCTGCGTCTTGGCGGTGAGCATGAGGATCGGGATGGTGTAGCCGGACTCCCGAATCCGGCGGCATACCTCCAAACCGTCGATTTTGGGCATCATCAGGTCTAAAAGAATCAGATCGGGGCTGGACTCGTTGGCCGTTTTCAGGGCGGCTTCGCCGTCGTTGGCCACGAATACCTCATAACCCTCAAACTCGAGGTTGTCCTTCAGCCCCATGGCCATGTCCGCTTCATCTTCGGCTACGAGAATCCTTGGCATCGGCGTGCCTCCCATTGAACATGCTTTTTGTCAGACGGCGGCAGAGCGCAACACCCTCAATACGGCGCTACGACGACTCGGTAGGTGCCGGTCCGGCACTGTGCCGCTCTCCTTCAGGTAGGAATATACGAAAAGTCGTTCCTTTGACCAATCTCGATTCTACCTCGATTGACCCGCCGTGGGCATCCACAAAATGTTTCAGGACAGCCAGACCGAGCCCCGTTCCGCCGCGCTGGCGGACACGATGGTCCTCGGCACGGTAGAAACCCTCAAACAGATGCCGGCGGTCCTCCGGAGCGATACCGATCCCGTGATCGTGGACGGACAGGAGCGCCCCACGTCGATCGCGTCGGGTATCGGAGACCACCTCGATGGCCAGATACTTCTCGTCCTCCGAATACTTTATCGCATTTCCGATCAGGTTGATCAGGGCCTGCGCCAAGGCGTGCCTGTCGGCCCGGATTTCCGGAAGATCGGATGCTATGTGCAGGTGATGCTCGAAGCCTTTGTGATCCAATTGCAGCCGGTAGGCTTCGTAGGTCTCCGATACGATCTTCCCCATATCGAGGGTTTCAAACGTGTATTCCTGCTTGCCTGCCTCGATGCGAGAAAAATCCAGCAGGTTGTCGATCATGAAGGCCAATCGTTCCGATTCGCGGGCGATGACGCGCAGGTATTCCGCTCGCTTCTCCTCCGTAGGCACGCGCCCCGATTCCAGTGTTTCCACGAACATCCGGATCATCGCCAAGGGGGTCTTCAGCTCGTGTGAAACACCGGCGATAAAGCTTGTCTTGATTTCCGCCAAGGCGGTTTCGTGCTTGGCGAGCCGTGTCAGCATCCACAGGCTTACGAGGAGAATGCCCAGCGAAAGCAGCGTCAACGCCACGTAGGCTCCCGTTTGTGCGAGCAATGCTCGTCCCTGTTCGCGGCTGAAGGTTTCGGTAGGCTGAATCGCCCATCCCTTCAGCGCTCGGCCCAGCGGCCTCGACCAGGCGGCCGAGGCTTGACCCGAGGGGACTACCGCGAGTCCGTCACGCGGCGTCAACATCGGGTCGAGCAGCTCTTTTCTCAGCTTCAGCGGATCGATGTGCGCGATGACCGTCAGGGATCGCCCCGGCCGGGTCGCCTCCTGAATGTACGCGAATACCTGGTTCGCGTCTCCGACCCGCTCAGAGAAGACGTCCATGCCCGCCGTCGGCAGTTCGGTGGGATTGACAATTGGTCGCATGGCCAGCCGGGCGATGAGAACCTCCGCGACTGACTGCGCCGATTCAGGGGCGTCCTGCAGCGTCCTTAATTGGCCGCCGTCCCAGGCGTAGAGACCGTCGAGCCAGATCGGCCAGTTTCGCGGAGGCGTCCACTCGGAATCCTCGTTTTGCACGTGCAAAAAACCCGCAGCCAGGTCCAATGCCCGTTCGGTGCGGCGCTCGAATCGGCGTTGTACGTCGGCGGCTATTTCGTCCGCGCGCGGCTGGACGGCCGCGATGAGGCGCATCGAGAGATGACTTGCCTGCACCAGGGCGAGCGTGATCGCGGCAGTGGCGAGCGCGACGGCGAGCAAGACCAGCCAGGTGCCGGCGATTCGCCATTGGAGCAGACGATTGGCACGCGATGCGGGTGGTATGGCCATGGAGGTCGTCGACTCGCTTCAGGTTGATCGGCCCGGTCTGCGCGGCAGGTGGGCGGACCGGCCAGGCTTGCTTGCCTGTGCGTCTAGCCAAGGATAGCTTCACGGTGCTCGGCTGTGCGGTCGCCGGGAACCAGGCGGACGGCCGCTAAGCCATAAGGGAGCCCCGTGAAGTTCGATTGAAGGAAACCCTACTTTCCGGCGTTCATGCCAAGGGTATCCACCACGCGCGCCCCCTCGGGGGGGGCATAGGCAAACATCCCGGCGTCCAGCGGCTTGCCGACCTCCAAGGATTCCGTCATCAACGCCCGCCGTTGCCCGTCGGCGCTTTCGGTCACCTGTTTGAGAATCAAACCGTACTTTTGGGAAATCCAGAACGTGGACTTGTACCGCGATCCCTGCTTTCCGCCTACGCATTCGATAACCAGGCAGGGCGTTCCGGCGATGTCTTCGGCATTTCGCTTGCGTGCCCGCCCTTGGCTCAATAGTTGTCGAAGGGCATGGAACTCGTCGACCGGCTTAGCCTTGCTCTTCACCACAAGCAGGGTCGATCCGATCGGCATCTCCTGCCATTGGTATTCAGTGTCAGACACCAGTTTGGTGGGCCGGTCGGCTGCGGGATTGGCGTCCCCGCGCTTGGTGACGTCGCGCGAGACGGTGACGCGTTTTCGGCCCGCTTCGGTAAGCAACTCCCACGTTTCAGTGGTGGTCTTGGTCATAGCGTCACGCGACCCGGCAGACACCGCGTATTTGTGGTGCAGGGACTTGATGGCCTCGCGGCGTCGGGCGAGTTGATCGAGCACGCCGTCCCAATCGTTCGCTTCGCACGAGGCGGGGTGGGACAGGAGAACAAGAACTGCTAAGACTTCAATGGCCAGTAGCGATCGCATCATGTCTTGCCATCCTCGCATGTTGGCCCTCGCGTCAGCCGGACAACGGGGGCCGAGGCTCGACCTGCGGTTGTTGCACCGCGGGACGACGGTACGCCCGAGCAAGCATTGCCGGCGAGTGATTCCGTGCACGTTTACCCGTCGGGCGTTGCACGCCCACGCCGGATTGTACCAGCATACTCCAAGGGTTGCTTCGCGTTCAAGCTTGGGATACGCCCAATCAAGCTGGGGTGTCAGCAACAATTGTGGCACGGTGCATGATACTTCAGGTGGATGGATCGCCGTACCGGCCTTGCTGTAGCCTGAAAGGCTGCAGCAGAGTAGCCATGGGTTCGCCGGAAGCGAACCCACGGTCGCTGTACAAGCCATTCCGTAGGACGCTGAACGGGGCAACGACGCGCTTTGTCGCGCACCTCTAACGGAGATGCCCCCTTTTCCAGGCTCTTTTGGTTGGGGGGCGGTGCTGCACTGGCCCTCAGCTACCTTGACACCAGGCCTTCAGGCTGCAGGCGACGCCCAGCAGGCCTTCGACCTGCATGCCGCGCCGCCGACTCAGTCGTGCATGCATGGCGGTATGCCGCCGACAGGGCTGCTTTGGCCGATTTCCTTGCATGGCTGGGGTGGCAAGATGTTGCACAACCCGCGATGGCGCGACCGGCGACTACGGTCCAAATCGTGGCATCATGCGGGGAACGGTTGCCGACGTTGGGGTCAACACTATAATGCCGCCTGCCGGGTGTGCGCTGTTTCGTCGATCAAGCGTCCGCTGAGCCGGCCAGGTTGGGTGTTAAGGTTGCGGCGATGGCCGGACGGGATCAAGTCGTATTGCCGGAGCGGCGTGGGTGGGTTGATGGTGACGGCGGTAGTCTTCTTCCGAAGGTCGGTGTTGCCTCAACCCGAGGATCGCCGTGGGCGGATGATGGCTTCGGCCATGGTGATGAAAGCACGTGAACCGGCGGCACGATCCAGCGCGTCTGGCTCAAACAGTGGGAGAGGTGTCCGAGCGGCTGAAGGAGCTGGTTTCGAAAACCAGTGTGCGGTTATCACCGTACCGGGGGTTCGAATCCCCCCCTCTCCGTTATACTATTGCAGGGAAAGGACTTGCAGGCTTCCCATCCCAAAGCTCTGAATGACAGGTCATGGCACTGGGGCCACCTTGGGGCCGCTCCGACAAAAGCCATGCCCGGAATCATCCGAGGAGAATGGGATGGCACTCAATTCGATTGGGCCGGCGGTGGCGATTGCGCGCAGGGGGGATGGCTGGTGCGTCAGGTTCAGACTCCCTGAGCATGTCGCCAAGAAGTATTCCCTGCCACGGCGGCCCCGGCTCGGCTGTCGCCTGCCGGA
>JBHHUB010000163.1:0-9035 GCA_046753625.1 Phycisphaerae bacterium
TGTACCGCTGCAGGATCTGCTGGACGCGGCGGGCCACGGCGTAGTGCCGCTCGCCGATGAACTCCGGCGAGACAATGCGGCTGCTCGATGCCAGCGGATCGACGGCCGGATAAATGCCCTTTTCGGCGATGCCGCGTTCGAGGTTAACCGTGCTGTCGAGGTGGGCGAACGCGGTGGCCGGGGCCGGGTCGGTGTAGTCGTCCGCCGGCACGTAGATGGCCTGAATGCTGGTGACGGCACCGCGCGACGTCGAGGTGACGCGTTCTTGCAACTCACCCATTTCCGTTCCCAACGTCGGCTGATAGCCCACGGCCGATGGCATCCTGCCCAAGAGCGCGGAGACTTCAGAGCCGGCCTGCGAAAAACGGAAGATGTTGTCGACAAACAGCAGGGTGTCGGCTCCGGTTTCATCGCGAAAATGCTCGGCCATCGTCAACGCGGACAGCGCCACGCGAAGCCGTGCGCCCGGCGGCTCATTCATCTGACCGAAGACCATGACCGTCTGATCGATGACGCTCTTGCCGGTGTCGCCGATTTTCGCGTCCTGCATTTCCAGCCAGAGGTCGTTGCCCTCACGCGTGCGTTCGCCCACGCCGGCGAAGCAGGAAAAGCCGCTGTGGAAGCGGGCGAGCCGGGCGATCAGTTCCTGAATAATAACGGTCTTGCCGACGCCGGCACCACCGAACAGG
This sequence comes from Phycisphaerae bacterium, assembly GCA_046753625.1. GTDB lineage: Bacteria > Planctomycetota > Phycisphaerae > UBA1845 > UBA1845 > JADFOB01. The sequence continues at coordinate 690 of JBHHUB010000163.1, forward strand.
CCGGCTTTACCGCCGCGGACCAGCGGGCAAAGCAAGTCAATGACCTTGATACCCGTTTCAAAGAGCTCCGTTTTGGACGAGAGATCCGCGAATTCGGGCGGTTCCTGGTGGATGGAACGGCGTTTCTTGGTTTCTACGGGGCCGCGTCCGTCGATGGGGTCGCCAACCAGATTGAAGACGCGGCCAAGCGTTTCCTCGCCGACCGGAACCGTTACGGGTTGCCCGGTATCGAGAATCTTGACGCCGCGCTGCAACCCGTCGGTCGAGCCCAGAGAGATCGCACGGATGCGTCCGCCGCCCAAGTGTTGCGCCACTTCACACCAGAGCGATTCCGTGTAGGCCGTACCACCGGTGCTCCGCTGAATATCCACCTTGAGCGCGTTGTAGATACTGGGCAACTCATTCTCGGAGAACTGCGCATCGAGCGTCGACCCGATCACCTGGGATACTACACCGTAATTTCCACCAGCCATATCATTGCTTCCTTGGTTGTCTCAAACCGGCCGGGACCGTAGTCGGTCCGCGGCGCCAAGTCGTTTCTGTGCGTATGCGCCGCCGCGGTACTCATTTCGCGCCGCAACGGCGGGTCCTTCTATTCGCGTCCCTGCAGCGTTTGCTGGTCCGCACGGCCGCGCGGGCTAAAGCCCGCGGCTCGGGGTCCGCAGGCTTTAGCCCGCGGCTCTGATTTACGCCAGGGCATTGGCCCCGCCGACAATGTCCAACAGCTCCATCGTAATGTGCGTCTGCCGGGCCCGATTGTACTGTCTTGTCAGCGCCGTAATCATGTCACCCGCCGCATCGGTAGCGGCCTTCATGGCCACCATGCGTGCGACCTGCTCGGAAACACAGGCGTCGAGGAAACACTGATACAGCCGCACACGAACCGTTGCGGGCAGCAATTCATCCAGCAGCGCCTTCGGCTCGGGCGAAAACTCATAATCCAACCGATTGCCCGCGGGTTCGTCGTCATCGGATTCCTCGCGAGCCAGCGGTAACAGCCGCATCACCTCGGGCCGCTGTCGGCCGGCGGAGTGAAATCGCATATAGCTGACATGCGCTGAAGTGATCTCGCCACGCTGAAAGCGATCCATCAATCCGTCGGCGATGGTCACTACGTCTTCGAATCGCGGCGCATCGCCTATGGTCAATGTGGTCTCGTTCACATCGCGGCCGAGGAACTTGAAATAGTTGTTCCCCTTCTTGCCCACCATGTGCACTTCGGCCTTGGTGCCCTCATGCGATTGGGTGTCCAGGTGGGCGATGGCGGTGCGCAGCACATTGATGTTGTAGCCGCCGCAGAGTCCTCGGTCGCTGGTGATGATTACGTTTTGGGAGACGCGATCCTCCTCGGGCTGGCCGAGAAGGGGATGGTTGATTCCCGCGGCGACATCCGACAAGTTGTCGACCAGTTCGGCGATTTTCTCGCTGTAGGGTTTGCTGGCCGTGGCCCGCGCAAAGGCGGCTTGAAACCGTGCGGTGGCGATGAGCTGCATCGTCCGCGTGATCTTGCGAATGTTGCGTACGGCCTTTTGCCGTTTTAGGAGTAACCTTCGGTTGGCCATCGTCTTGAAGTTCGCCTGTTCTTAGGTGCTCGGGTACTGCCGTTTGCGTCGTCGCGACGCGGAACGCTAAGCACGCTTGGTAAACTGGGTCTTGAACTCTCGAATCTGCTTTTCCAGATTCTCCGCAAGTTGGCCGCTCATCGTGCCCGTATCGTCAAGCTCTTTCAGGAATTCGGGGAACTGCTCGTGAACAAACTGCAAGAGCTCCGCCTCGAATTCGGCGACCTGATTCAGCGGCAAATCGTCGAGGACGCCGTTGGCGCCGGCAAAAATGCTGACGATCTGGTCGTTCACGTGGTACGGCTTGTACTGGCCCTGCTTGAGCAACTCCACCATGCGCTTGCCGCGATCGAGTTGCTGCTGGGTGGCGGCGTCGAGGTCCGTTCCTAGTTGGGCGAAGGCTTCCAACTCGCGGAACGAGGCCAGGTCTAACCGCAAGGAGCCGGCGATCTTCTTCATGGCTTTGCGCTGTGCGTTTCCGCCGACGCGGGAAACGCTGATGCCCACGTTGACGGCCGGTCGCACACCGGCAAAGAAGAGATCAGGCTCGAGGTAAATCTGACCGTCGGTGATGGAAATTACGTTGGTCGGGATGTACGCCGATACCTCGCCTTCGAGCGTCTCGATCACCGGCAAGGCCGTCATCGATCCGCCGCTATCGTGAAACTTGTGTACTTTGAATTTATCCTTATCCGGTAGGGTGCTCAACCACGCCTCAGCCTGTTTCTTGCGTTCGGGTCGGTGGTACAAGCCGTTCACGTCGCTGGGCCGGTGGGCTTCTTGCGCTTTGAATCCGTCCGGGTGTTTCCGAGCCTTGGATCGGTCGCAGGAATCCTCGGGGGTGTCGATCGGGACCACACCGTACTCGTCGCGCAGCTTGACCGCACGCTCCAACAGACGCGAGTGCAGGTAGAAAACGTCGCCGGGGTAGGCCTCGCGGCCCGGCGGACGGCGAAGGAGCAAGGACAGTTGCCGGTAGGATTGCGCCTGCTTGCTTAGATCGTCGTAGACGCAAAGGGTCGCCCGACCGTGGTTGTACATGAAGTATTCGGCGATCGCGGCGCCGGCGTAGGGGGCGATGTATTGAAGCGGGGCGGGATCGGAGCAGCTCGCCGAGACGACCACCGTATAGTCCATCGCGCCCGCTTCACGCAGCTTGTCGACGATGCCGACGACCGTGGATTCCTTCTGCCCAATCGCCACATAGACACAGATGACGTCGCCGCCTTTCTGGTTGATGATCGTATCGATGGCGATGGCGGTCTTGCCGGTCTTGCGGTCGCCGATGATGAGCTCGCGCTGTCCGCGGCCGATGGGAATCATGCTGTCGATGGCCTTGATGCCGGTTTGCAGCGGCTCGGTCACAGGCTGCCGTTCGGCGATGCCGGGCGCCTTGATTTCCAGCGGCCTACGCTCGGAGGTGCCGACCACGCCTTTACCGTCGAGCGGCCGGCCCAGCGGATCGACCACGCGTCCGATGACGGCGTCGCCGCAGGGAACGCTGAGCAGCTCGCCGGTTCGGCGCACCTCGTCGCCTTCCTTCACGCCCAGGTAGTCGCCGAGGATGACGGTACCGACGGAGTTTTCTTCAAGGTTGAAGACCTGGCCTTGAGCGCCGTTGGCGAATTCGATGCGTTCGCCGGCCATGGCGTTGGTCAGGCCGTAGACGCGCGCGATGCCGTCACCGACCTCGAGCACCTTCCCGACCTCGGCGACATCGACCTCACTCTGGTATTTCTGGATTTCCTCGGTAATGACCGATGAAATCTCGTCGACATTAAACTTCATGCATCCACCTGTTTCGACGAAGAAGGTCTACTCGTCCACGCTGGGCCGACTCGCGACGGCACCTGGCCTTTTGAAAGAGGCCGCAATCCCTTTAGGATCTAGCGATCGGCCCGCCGGGGCCGCAGTTACCGTGCAGGCACAATGCCTGCGTCACAATTTCATGGCGACATAGGCCGGTTCGGCCTCCGCCGGGCTGCTACGATGGCGCGCTGTGCAATTCTCTGAGCGAGCGATCGCGCAGGGCTTCACCGAGTCGCTCCAGGCGCTGGGCCACGCTCGCGTCCAGCTTTTCGTCGCCCATTTCAACCACCAAACCGCCCATCAGCGATTCGTCGACCTTTTCCACCAGGTCGATTTCCTTCCCACAATGTTTCCCGATCATCCGGCAGAGGATCGTCTTGGCCTCCTCGCCGAGGGGGATGGCCGAGATCACCGTGGCCTCCATCCGCCCGGCATGCGCCTGCACCGCCGCGCGGTAGGTTTGAATCACCGCCGGGAGGAGCACGAGCCGATCCTTGCGGTTGAGCACCTGCAACGAGTTGACCAGAAGATCACTCGCCCTTCCGCGAAAGGTTTGCTCGATCGCGTCGGTCCGCGACCGCGCATCCACCGTGGGGTTGGTGAAGAATCGGGCCAGCGCCTGATCCTTCTCGAGCAGCCGGCCGAGCGCTTGAAGCTCTTCGTGGAGGGATTCCACCTCGCCCGATTTCGCCGCCAATTCCAGCATGGAGTTGCTGTAGACTTTGGCAAGCACGAACTGTTCGTTTGTGACGGTGGCCATGCTCGATTTCAGCGCCCGCGCGCCAGCGGCGCGATCCGCCTCCTCCCGGGTTCCTAATTGCGCTCGATGGCTTTTCCGAGTTCCTCGATCGACTCGCTGATGAGTCGCTCGTGCTCGGCTTGGTTGAGTTCCTTCCGGATGATGCGCGAGGCGATGTCCGTGGCGAGCTTGCCGCTGACATCGTAGAGTTCCTTGATGGCGCTGTCGGTGGCCAGCGCCAGCTCGCGCTTGGCCCGCTCGAGCATCGCTTGCGATTCCGCACGGGCGTCGCCTTCAATCTTCTGGCGCAGCGCCTCGGCGTCGCGCCGGCCTTCCTCGACGATGGCCGTAGCCTCTTCCTTGGCGGCGGCAACCTGTCGCTTGTAATCAGCCAGCAGCGACTGCGCTTCTTCGCGCTCGCGCTTGGCCCGATCCAGCGAATCGTGGATGAAATCCTCCCGGCCTTTTAGTGCGGCCAGGATCGGTCCCCACGCGAACTTGCCGAGAATGACCACGACGAGCGCGAAGATGATGAGCGTCCAAAGCGCCACTCCGATGTCACCAGCGAAGGGGTTGCCTGTGCCGCCCTCGGCCGAGCCGAGCACGGGCGATACGGACGCCGGTACGGCGAAAACAGGAACGAGATAGTGCATCGCAATCTTCCGGGAAACTGTTGTTTACATCATCGTCTGGGCCCGCGAACGGGCCTCATTCATGGTGTCACGACGGTGTCGCCACCGACGCACTCACGCACCGGTACGATCGGCTAAAGCGAAGCCAGCAGCCCGACCACGACCGCGAAAAGCATCGCGCCTTCGACCATGGCGGCGGTGATGATCATGGCCGTGCTGATCTGTCCGCCCGCCTCGGGCTGTCGGGCGATGGACTCCACAGCGCTGCCACCGATGCGCCCGATTCCCGCGGCTCCACCCACCAGGGCGAGCCCCGCGCCGATAGCGCCGCCGAGCTTGCGCGCGCCGTCGGTTGTCAGGAAGTAGGATCCCTCTGCGGCTGCGTCGGTTGCGCCGTGTTCCTGGGCTTGGGCCGTGGGGACGCCGAAAAACATCAGGCCAAAGCCCGCGACAATCGCCACAAGGGCCAGTTTCGAAAGTCGTTTACTCATCTCCGTATCCTTCATTCTTCTTGCGGTCGCGCGAGGCCGGCGACCATGTTTGAACCGCCATGGCAATGCTGCCATGCCACCCGTGTGCCTCGTACCTGTCCGGGCGTGGCGATTGATCTCATCCATCAAACGACACATCTCAAGAAACGCGGTCCTCGCTCACGCACCGCGACCGTTGCCGGCGAACGGCGCATGCGAAGCCCGGTAGGGCTCTTGAGATTGATTACTAATGCGCGTGGGCTCCTTCGGCATGATCGTCGTGGTGGAACACGACGGACATCCCGATAAACAGCGTTGTCAAAAACGTAAAGATAAACGCCTGTAAGAAGGCGACAAAGATTTCCAGCAGGCTGATCGCCGCGCTGGCAATGACCACGGGAACCGCGATGGTGAGGCCGCCGACGGTGCCCAGGCCCGCGCCCGCGGAAAGAATCAGGCTGACGAGAACCGCCAGGAGTATGTGGCCCGCCATCATGTTGGCAAACAGACGCACCGCCAGGGCGAAAACCTTGGCAACCAGGCCGATCAGTTCCACGGGAATCAGCAGGGGCGCCAGCCAGAGCGGTCCGGGGCAAAAGTGGGCCAAGTAGTGCTTGCCCCCCAGTCGCAGGCCGTTGGCGACCATCATGAACATGGTGAGCACGGCCAGCGTGGCCGTGACGTAAATGTTGCCCGTGGCCGTGCCGCCGAGGTGCATGCCGAACAAGGCGGAAATCGGCGCGATCGGCAGTAGCCCGAGCAGATTCACCGTCAAGACGAAGAAGAATACGCTCCAGATGTACTTGATGAACCGGTCCGTGTGCTCTTGAAGATTCGGGCGAACCACTTCCTCGCGGAAGTAGTTGCAGATGACCTCGATCAGGTTGGCGAAGCCCGTGGGCACCAGCCGCTCGGTTTCGCTTTGGCCGCGGCGTTTGTGAACGAGTCGCGGAAGCACGAGGGCCAGCAGCAGGCCCGCGACGATCATCATGATGATTTGATCACTGAGTACGGTCAGGTGCCCCTTGGGAATCAGCATGGGAACCGTCGGCGCATCCGTTGTGACCAGCGGATGCTGAACGACGTGGTCGAGTGGGCTGCCGGAGGCAAGTAGGGCCGAATTTGCGAACATCACGTTTGTGCTCGTCTCCATGCCACGCGACCGAACTGCATGGCGAACAGGGTATCAACAACCAGAAGCAGCATGTAGCTGATGCCCACCCAAATCAGGTAGGGGGGCTTGCTGAGCCCGCCGCCCAAGGCGACACTCAAAGCGAGTGCGCCGACCACAAGAAAGCGGACGACCATCGAAAGCGTGAGGGCGGTGGTAATCGACCCGCCCGTGCCGGTTTCGTCGCCCACGGCCTTGGAGGGCTGTTTCCACTGCGCCACGGCGATGGGCACGGCGCCCGCCCATGAGGCGACCGCGCTGGTCAAACAACCAGCGACCATTGGCCAGACCGCGTCAGGCCCGGCCAGCGTCACCGTCGGGCCATACCCGAGGGCGACCGTGGTGGCCACCACACCTATCGTTAGTGTAAGAAACTTCAGCAAGAGCGAACTTCCACCCTAATCATTCGGAGCGCTACGGCCCGGGATGCTCATCACCGGAGCCGTCTTTCTTCCGCCCGTCCTCAACAGAGGTACTGCCGCTTTTGTTTTCCAGCGGAATCTGATATTCACGCAGGGAGGCCAGCGAAGCCCGAATCAGGTTGTACATCCCGCCAATCAGCCCGAGGATCGCCCCGATCAACACGCCCCAGGGGCCGGACCCGTAGTGCTGGTCGACGTAGTAGCCGAGGATCGAAAGCCCGGCGACGGCCCCCGCGAATTCGATCCCGATTCCGGAAAACCGAACCCAAGATGGCTTGTCTCGCTTGCCTCGCGCCATATTCCGCGCCGTAATGCCGCGCTGGCGAGACGGCCGCTTCGGGGCGTCTACGCTCGGCCCAAGTCCACCTGACCGAGGCCGGGTAACCCGGCGGAACTCAGCGGTGGGCGGGCAGTCTAGCAATGTCGCCATTCGTATTCAAGTGTCATTTTGGACGGTTTTCGGGTCTTTTTTGATCCGTGGCGGGGCAGGTGGTCACGTTGGGTGATGAGCGGACCGCTGAGCCGTATGCTTCACCTTGCGCGGCCGTGGGTTGGAACGAATCATTCGAACCCGCTACGCCCAACGGGAACCGGCGCACCGCAGGAGCCCGGTGTGCCGCGCGGGCTGAAGCCTGCGGCTCGGGGAAGTTTGCGGCGAGGCATGATCCGGCCAACCGCCGCCTCTTTGCCGAGACGAGTCCGGCGGGTACGCTGCCGGGATAATGGGTCAGGCGTGCGTGTGGTGATTCGATGATGCAATGGTCGTCGTTCAGTCATGGACCGGCCGTGCGCGGTGAGTAGAGAAATGAACCACTTGGCGATTGTGGGTGCTACGGGGGCTGTTGGGCGGGAAGTGTGCCTGCTCATCGGGCGATTGGGAAGCCCGCCGCCACGGATTAGCCTGCTCGCCTCCGCTCGCAGCGCGGGTCGGGAGATCCAGGTGGCGGGCGAGCGGCTGGCCGTGCGCGAACTGACGCCGGACGCATTTGCCGGCGTGGATTTTGCGATCTTCAGCGCGGGTGGGGATCGCAGTAAGGAATTTGCGCCGCACGCGGTCCGCGCCGGTGCCGTGGTGATCGACAATTCCTCCGCATTTCGGATGGATGCGGAAGTGCCGCTGGTGGTTCCGGAGATCAATCCCAAGGACGCGAAGCAGCATCACGGTATCATCGCCAATCCCAATTGCTCGACGATTATCATGAATATGGTCGTATGGCCTATTCATCGGGTCAATCCGGTGCAACGAATCGTGGTGAGCACCTATCAGGCCGCCAGTGGGGCGGGCGCGGCTGCGATGGAGGAGCTTCGCTCGCAGACGGCGGCGGTTTTGGAAGGCCGGCCGTGTGTGCCGTCGGTGTTTCCGGTGCCGTCGGCGTTCAATCTCTTTTCCCACAATACGCCGATCGGTGCGGATGGCTACAACACCGAAGAGCGCAAGATGATCGACGAGACGCACAAGATTTTTCACGACGAGACGATCCGGATCGCCGCGACGTGCGTTCGCGTGCCGGTGCTGCGGGCGCACAGCGAATCGATCAACC
>JBHHUB010000164.1:0-9013 GCA_046753625.1 Phycisphaerae bacterium
CTACCCCTGAACCGCCCGCGCTACCGACAGCGCACCAACTCCTCGCTTGAGACCGCAAGACGCCGGATCGTCCCGTGCGCATCCGCCAGCCATCTGCGCGCGTCCGTGTAGTAGCCGGCCGTAGGCTGAAGTCCGGGTTGCTGGCGACACCAATACGCGTTGAACTGGTGCATGGACAACTCGCGCAGGTACTTGCTGAAGATACTGGCCAGCGCAACGGAGAAATGTTGGTCGTCGCCTTTGGGCTTGAACTCAATTTCCACGACGCGACGCTTGATCGTCAAGCGGTAGGCGCTGCGGCGCTCTGTTTCCTCGAGGATGTGCAGGTCACCATCGGGAAATGCGTGCGCCAGCAGCTCGCGATAGTGCATGCGACCGCCAAGGCGATCGACTCGAACGCGCACGCGTTCCGCGCGATCGAGTCGCAGGATGCGATCCACCACCGACAGCGCCAATCCCGAAAGCACGACGCTCTTGTTCCGCGTCTTGCGTACCACGCGGTTGAAGTGCCCCTCGGGCAGCGGCTCGCCAAACACGCCGAGGAATTCAATCTTGTGTGCGGCCAGATCGCGACGGACGGCGTTGGCCCGCGTGGGCAGATCGCCGATGTCGGGCGAAAGCGGTAGCGGCGGGGAACCTCGCGCATACCAGGGATACGCCGCAAACGGCTTAACGGCCTGCGGAGCCATCTTGCGAAGCAGCGCCCCAAAAGAATCCGGTGCGGCCCCATCCAGCGACAGCATCACCAGCGCGGTACGCTCCAGTGAAGTGATCCCTGATTTCGGCTTGTACAGCTTCTTGCTATCGGTCACGGGAAGGCACCGCCCCGCCCGGCGCGTCTGCTTCGTACACGACCGGGAAAGCACCTCCCACAGGCATTGGTTCAGCATCGCATCCGGCAGGCGAAAAGCCACACCGGAAACCACGAGCGGCCCCAGCGTGGGCCCATAGCCCGCCTCATCGATACCCGCAAGAATCGCCATCGCCACCGTCCCATCAACAGGCAGCGCCCCGGCGCCGCCGGCTCATTGTGGCCGACAGCATGAAACCGGGCAACTCGGACATCCGTCCAGCGGTGGCATTACTGGATGAGCATCGCAGCGCCGAGCAGGCTCTGGTCCGTAAACTGACCCGACGTGTTGTTGGGGTCGGTCCCGTATCCCCCCATTTCCTGAATCACGACGCCAATGAGGTTTTCGACCGTAACGAATTGCCCCGGATTGCCAGGCAGGGGCACATCGTCATGGCGAATTTCCGTCAGGTGAACCGCCGCAAAATCAGCAATGCGTATGTTGCCGGTCAGATGCCCGAAGATGTTGCGGCTGTCAACCAGGGTTTCCACGATGGGAACGACAATCACATCGTTGGACGGGTCGTTGTCGGTAAGCCGATGCTTTAGGCTGTGCCCCAGCCCTCCGCCACCCGTTCCCTCGCCCCAAACCCCGAGTTCCTGGCCGATCGTCAGAGGAAACGGCGGTTCCAGCCCTTCCAGGATGTCGTTTAGCATGATGTCGATGTTGGAGGTACTGGTGGCATTGATGTCGAGCACGAGATGTACCGGCCCCTCCGGCCCGTGGCCGAACGTGAACAGCTTCACCTCTTCACCAATTTGAAAAAAAGCGCCGTTCGCCGGCTCGGACGGGCCGTCCTTACCCGGATTGGCTGCGAAGACGTCCGGATCGACCACACCGAATCCCGGCGTCCGCAACGCCAACGGCACGACATCCGCGGTCTTCGGAGGAAACAGGCCCGCCACGGCCCGTGCTGACACGTTGGCTTCACTGATCCCAAACACATTCGCGAACAACAGGCTCAACGGCCCGTTCGGCGAATCCGCCGCCCTGGCCACGGTCAGTTGAACCGCGTTGGGTTCGATCTCACCGGGTACGAAACTGATCGCGGTGCCCGACGGATCGAACACGGCCGTTCCATAGACGATGTCCGCCGTAGCGTCGAGTGTCACGACGTTGCCGAACACTTTGTTATCCAGGACATAACTCAAGCCCATCTGGCGGCCCGCGATCAACCGGGCGGCCTCGGTCCCGTTGGCCGGGTTGCCGTACGCCGCCGCCGCCGCAAGTACGCCGGCGTCGGCGGTGCGCTGCAGGTCGGAGCGGGTGTTGTACATGACCGCCACGTCGACGGTCAGTGCGGCGAATCCAAGCATGACCACCAAGAGCACCAGCGCCAAAACGGACACAATTCCGCGACGGCGTGCGGGCCGGCCTCCGCGAAAATCGCTATTGGGTCGTGTTTTCCGGGTTCGCGCTGAGACATGTGACATAGAGCCCCCCTTCAGCCAAGCTTGTTCACTGCGTTTTCTCAGGCCCGGCCGGCCGTTCCGCTGACGGTGTGCCGTTCCTCGCGGTATGCCCAACAAGCGTTGGGAATCTATTTCGTTGCTTCGCGTAGCGTGAACCGTTTGGTCAAGAAGGAATATCGTACCCAACCCTACAATTCCAATGCGGCAAACGCCAGAAAAAAAAGCAACAAACCGACCAAACCGTCTTGAAACCTGCCCCTCCGGACCGGCGCGGCGACAGGACCCCGGGCTCCGGCGGGGAAACCGAACCCTTATCGAACCTCGAAATCATGGGCCTTTCAACGACTGATTCGCGGGACGAAGTCCGGGAGATCGCGCGGCAGAGAGAGCGGGGAACCAAGACACGAAGGCACCAAGAAGAGGGAAGGGGGCGGATCGACTGGGTCGGCGAGGTGCGAGAGGCCGCGCGGGCGTCAAGCCCGCGGCTCTGACCCCGCTCCAACCTTCAATCTTCAATCCCCCCTGCCGTCTCAAACCTTTTCTTGGACGCTTCGAACTTTGGATTCGATCGTCTGCGTTCGATCCGTTCTCGTGCCGAATCGCGCCGAGGTCGAAATCCGCGGCACGCCCAGCTCGTGCAACCGCTCATGGCACTTCTTCACGGCCGCGAACACGGCGTCCCACTCGCCCTCGATCGCCGTCCCGTAGGCGTGCAGATGCGGCGTGAATCCGGCCTCCGCAAACACCTTCTCGCACTCGGCCACATAGCGCGACACCGAAACCCCCACGCCAATCGGCACGACGCAAACATCCACGATGACGTTCATCGATCAGACCTCCAATTGGACCGCATGCGCGGGTTGGGGGGTTAAGGGTTAGAAGATTGGAAGATTGAAGATTAGAAGGTTGAAGAATCGCTCGTTGGCCGGGAAGCCGTCGCAGGCAAACGCCCCGACTTGGACGCGCCGACCACCCGTCCTACCCTCTTCGACCTTCGACCTTTGACTTTCGACCTTGAATCTTCAATCTTCAATCTTCAATCTTCAATCTTCAATCTTCAATCTTCAACCGTCAATCTTGAATCACCGCTCCAAAAGGAACATCTGCCGGGGGGCGCTCAATTCGGTGGCGGCACCGGAAAGCGTCCTGTCGGGCAGCACGGTACCGGTGGCGACATTCACCAGGCCCGCGATCACGTAAATCGCATCATTCTCGGTATCGGCCACATAGGCCGTACCGTTGCTGTCCACCACGATACCCTGCAAATCCGCCCCACTGATACCAATGCTCACCACGGCATCGGGCTGCACCATCCCGTCGAGCTGGGTTACATCCCTGAAGACGCAGATGTTCGGCGTGCTATCCACGACGAAAAGGACATCGTTGTCATCCACCACGAAATCCTCGATCCCGCCCCAAATGGAAGTAAAGGATCGCGTTACGACACCGAGCCCATCATCCGTCTCGGGCGAGGTAAAGAACAGTATCCGGCTCGTGCTCGACCCCGACGTGTCGCTGACGTAGAGGTTGCCCCGGGCATCCAGATCCATCGCGTCGATCGACATGACCAGCGATGTGACGTCCGTATTGAACGGTACGCGATCAACCGGCCCAAACCGGCGTACCGGCATGACGTCGCCCACAAAGGTGTCGCCCGAAACGTTTTCGAATACGAGAATGCCGTCGCTTGCCCCGACATTGCCGACGTACAGGAAATCGCGTACCTCATCGTACGCCAGCGCCACGGGCGAATCCAAAAGCGTGCTGGGCCCCTCGATCACGAAGCCGGGGGCGGCGCCGTCCACCGTGCGCGCGTTCTCGTACCCGACGATGCCGCCGTTTTGCCGACTGATCAACAGCCGATCGCTGCGCGTCACCACAAGGGAACGCGGCTGAAGCAAAGCGGTGGACACGCCGATGTTCAAGAGATTCGTCGGTGCGATATCGCCATCAAGCTGGGCGGAGCCATCGTAGCTGGTAAGCGGCGCATTGTTGTTCACGACGAAGAGCATCGCCGAGGTGGCCGTGCTTCCACCATCATCAGGGGCGCCGTTGTCGTTGCCATTACCGTTGTCGTTGGCGTTGGCGTTGGCGTTGGCGTTGCTGCTGCCGTTCGTGTTGCTGTTCCCATTGCCGTTGCCATTACCAATGCCGTTGTCGTTACCATTGCCGTTGTCGTTGGTGTTGCTGCTGCCCTTGGCATTGCCCCCCCCCGTTGCCGTCGAACATCCTGTACCGATCAAACCCAACAAAGCCAACCCGAGACATGCCATCCTAAGATACTTTGGCCCGCGCATGGAAAAATCCTCCATCTCGTCCGTCGACCGCGCCGCCAACGGACCTTGTCGTTTGCCATAAGACCGACCCACAAAGCACCACCGCGCCGTCGTGCCGTGACACATGCACTGTAAGGAATGGTACCGCGGCCCTACCGACCCGCAACCACCTTCTCGACGAACGGCCTCAACTCGCCGGCCGCTTGCTCGCTCATTTCGTACCGCACCCGCATCGCCGGTTTGTCCAGATGCAACAGTTTGCCCAGATCAATGGGCGTGCCGATCAAGACAAGATCACAGTCGGCGGCGTTGATCGTCGCCTCCAGCTCCGACATCTGCTTTTTGCCGTAGCCCATCGCCGGAAGAATCTCGGTCATGTGGGCATACTTGGCAAACGTGTCGCGAATCGAACCGATCGCAAACGGACGTGGGTCGATGATCGCCAAGGCGCCGTGGGCTCGCGCTGCCACGTGCGCGGCACCGATGCGCATCTCACCGTGCGTGACCGTCGGACCGTCCTCGACCACCAGCACGCGTTTGCCCGCGATCGCCGAGGGATCGTCCACCGTAACCGGGGATTCCGCCTTGATGATCTTCGCTTTCGGATTGATCGAAGCGATGTTACGCGCCACCGTCGCCACATCGGCCGGATCCGCCGTCGCCACTTTGTTGATGACCACGACGTCGGCCATGCGCGCGTTCGTTTCACCGGGATAGTACGCCAGCTCGTGGCCCGCCCGGTGGGGGTCCGCCACCACGATGTACAGGTCCGGCTTGTAGAACGACATGTCGTTGTTGCCGCCATCCCACAGGATGACATCCGCCTCCCGCTCCGCTTCACGAAGAATTCGTTCGTAGTCCACCCCCGCGAAAATGAGATTGCCCGCGACGATGTGCGGCTCGTATTCCTCGCGTTCCTCGATGGTGCATTGGTGTCGATCCAGGTCCGCCAGCTCGGCAAATCGCTGGCAAATCTGCTGCGTCAAATCGCCGTAGGGCATCGGATGGCGTACGGCCGCCACGCGCCGGCCCATCGATTTCAAGATGGCCGTCACCGCCCGCGAGGTCTGGCTCTTGCCGCAGCCGGTGCGGACCGCGCACACCGCAATCACCGGCTTGGTCGACCGGATCATCGTGTGGCGAAAGCCGTTGATCCGAAAATCCGCCCCGGCGGCGTTGGCGATGGCCGCCCTGTGCATTACTTCGGCGTGCGGCAAATCAGAATAGGCCATGGCCACCTGATCGACGTTGTGATCCTTGATGAGTTCGCCCAGCTTATGCTCCGGCTCAATCGGAATCCCCTCGGGATACCTCGGCCCGCAAAGCTCCGGCGGATAAACCCGCCCCGCTATGTCGGGAATCTGCGCGGCCGTGAACGCCACCACGCGATAGCGCGGGTCGTTTCGCCAGAATGTGTTGAAGTCATGAAAGTCGCGCCCCGCGGCACCGACAATGATCACCTTTTGCACGCTTTGGTTGGATTCCGTCATCACTCCCTCGCATGGCCCGCGAGCCCATGAAAAACGCAGATCGATCGTGACGTGCCCGCAGGGGCCCAAGCTCGGCGCCGTCGCGCTTCGTTTGCACCCGCGGCAGGCAGGCTACGGCAAAAGGCGACCGTGAGCAAGCTCGCACCGACACCAAGCCAGAGCCGCTGGCGCCAGCCTGCGGAGCCGTGACGGAATCGGCGGCTGTGCTTGCAGGCTGAAGGCCTGATCGAAAGTAGCCGGGGGCAAAGCGCAGCGCCACCCCCGGGTAGCCCCGCTGCAAAGCCGACCGACCCTGCACGGGTAGTCTCTTGCGTGGCGCAAACGCGGCCTGGCGCTTAGCCGACCCGTACAGGGTCGAAGAACGTAGGGTGTCGGTGACCGTGGGTCCGACGGGAGCGGACCCACCGCTACTGTAGGGCAGGCCTTCAGACTGCGGAAAAGGACGACGGTCAAGCCACCGGAAATGTCATGAACCCCCAGCCTGCGGACCCATCGCAGCGAGATGTCACCGGGCTTGCGCCCCGGTGCTCTGAACGGTGCCCACCCACGACGCTGCGCTGCGCGCCGGCGAACCCCCATACGTCGACTCCCAGATCACTGTCCAGGATTAACCTTCCTGCGCACGTTACCGGCCTGTTTTCGAGCGCGATGCCGGAGATGCCGGCCGATTTTTTGAGAGATTTTTCTTTACAGCCTCGGGGTTGCCCGCCTATGATTTGCAGGTTCGATAATGAGCGGCGACCGTTGCGTTTCGGCCGCCGGCTCAATGGGGTTTGGGGTGGTTTCGTCGCCCGCACCGCGCTTCCTGATTCGCTGCACGAAGGCGCCTGAATCGGGCTCAGCACGTCGGCATAAGCGGCATTCTAGCCCGCGGACGATTGGCCGCGGGGTCGGCATCTCTTTATCCCAATGGGCTTGCGATTGGGGATTCAAGGCTGGTTAGGGCAACATATCGGACGCTCTGGATTCGTGCGAAAATCGGGCATTCTGGAGTTCTCGGTACATTGCACGACATCGGGCGAACCGATCGGGGCGCTTTTGTTCGCCCCTTTTGCCCAGAGGGTCTTGTTTGTCGAGCCCGGCGTCGGTAGTATGACGCAGTGGGTTTCTGTTGGACCGGCGCGACCAAGGTGGCGCGTCTCATGAAATGGCACCGGCGGGCGATGGCTCGCCGCCGTCACAACCGACGGCCTGCATCAAAGCTGGGGTGATCGACCAGAAATCCAGGCGGTCTCCTTGACCCAGCGCTGGCTCCCTTGGGGTCTGGTGGCAGGGGACGAGAGGTTTGTAATCTGCGGTATTGATACGGTGCCGCGTTTTTGAATTTGCGGGGATGGGTCGTGCCGTAGGGCCGACCGGCATCGAGGTGATGCCTATCGCGTCCGGACCGTCTCGAATGCGACGAATTCGAACTTAGAAGAGAGGAAAACGATGATGCTAAGGAAGATGCTTTACGCTTGCAGCGTGATGGTCTTCATCGGTACGTCGATGGCGACGCAATCGGTCGCGGCGGCGGCCGGGGAGTCCGGTGCGGCCCGATCGACCAGCGATGCGACGACAAGCGGTACCGTAGGCAGCAATGCCGCCACGGCTGGCCCAGTCCTGCCCAGCTCCGGAGAGATCGCGGCTCGCGCGTACCACATGCCCGAGGGGACGCCGAACCAAACCGTGTACTACAACACCGCCACCGGTTCCGGCGGAATCGCCGCGGGACCGACGCCGATAGGGTTTGACGATCCTGTCTACGTCAACGAGCCCCCACCGTCGATCGTCTTCCCGCCCGGTGCCAACCGCCTCATCGCCGACGACCTCATCATGGTCGCGGTGGGTGGATGTGCCGTGAGCGGCTACGAGTTCAGCGTCGGGCGAAGTGCCAACTGGTGCAGCTTCACAGGCCAGGCGTGCGACACGGATGCGGATTGCTCCGGATCGCAGACGTGCATTCCCCGCCCGGATCAAGGATTCAGCATCGACTTCGCGCTGTACGATGGTTGCCCCGGCCTCGGTGGCCAGATCATCGCCGGAACCGAAGGCTCTATGACGTTTCCGGACAATGCCCTCTTCACCGTCCTCGTGGACTTCGCCGGCAACAACATTCAGACGGAAAGCACCGTTTGGTTGGGTATTGAGTTCGACAAGAACGGTGCCGGATGGGTGGTCGGTACGCCCGCATCCACCGGCTTTACTGAGAATGTTTATCAGCACCCCTTCTTCCCCTGCTTCGCCAACTTCAGCGGAACGCCGCTCTATGCGGGTTTCGACGCCAAGGTCTTTTGCTCGCCCGATCCGCCGTTTGAGCGCGAATTCCTCGCCTACTTCAATCCGGAGCTCAGCGCGCCCTTGTTCTCGCCTGGCGCCAACCAGTGGATCGCCGACGATGTGACGTTGATCGTGCCGGACTGCATTTTGACCAGCTACGAAATCGGCTCGGTAGGCGCAGCCCCCTACACCCTGACCGCGGAAATCTGGACGGGATGCAGCACGGCGAGCGTCGTTCCGGGAACCCATGGCGTCTTCCAAGGCATCGGCGGTGGATCACCCGAGCTCGCTCGCTTCAGCTTCCCTGATGGGATCCCGCTAACCAACGGCGCCAACTATTGGGTCGGATGGAGGTACAACAACGGCACCTCGGCCATCATTGCCGAGGAGCCGACCCTGGGTGAAAGCCAGGACCTCTTCGGATTGCCCGGAATCGGCTGCGGCTTCTTCTTTGGAGGCGACCCCCAGGCCTCGTTCAACATTACGATTCGCTGCCTCGGCGACGCCCCCACGGGTGCCTGCTGCGATTTGACTTCGGTCCCCGCGGGCGGCACACCGCTTTGTCGCGAGGTAACGCAGATCGCCTGCAGCGGCGATTTGTCGCGATACAACCAGGGCGCGAAATGCCCCCTGACCTTCGGCATCGACAACGGGCCGTGCATGGTTGACGCGGACTGCGGCATGGCCTGCAGTGTCGCCGGAACCCCGTGCGTTGACGCTACCGA
>JBHHUB010000165.1:0-8964 GCA_046753625.1 Phycisphaerae bacterium
GCCTTGCCTATACGCTTTCCATCACGGAAAAGCCCCGGTCGAGTAAGTCCTGGACGTCGATCAGACCGGCCAAACGTCCGTCATCGTCGACCACCGGTAGTTCGTCGATGGCGTGTCTTCGGATGAGTTCGATCGCTTCGCTCATGCGCGTGTCGACGCGGACGGATTTGGGCGACGCGGTCATGACCTCGGCAACGGGGCGATCCGGCGAATAATCCCCGGTTTTGAGTAGTCGAAAGAAATCTCCCTGCGTAACGATCCCCGCCAGTTTGCCGGCTTCATCGACCACGGCGGCCGCGCCGGCCCGCTTGGGGGCCGCCAGAATGGCTTCGTAACATGCGCCAAGCGTCGCCGTGGTTAGCACCCTGGGGCAATTGGCGCCGGTTCGCATGATCTCCCCGGTTTTCATCAGAAAGCGCCCCAGCGCGCCGCCGGGATGATACGTGGCATACTGCTCTGGCTTGACGGCCTTCATCTCCATGACGGTCAGGGCGATCGCGTCACCGAGCGAGAGCATGGCCGTCGTCGAGGAGCTCGGCGCCAGACCAAGCGGGCAGGCCTCGGGTACTTCGCCGATGTGGAGGACGAAATGGGCGTGCTTGGCCGCCGGCGAAGACGGGTGGGCCGTCAGCAGGACGATCGCACAGCCCAGCTTGGACAGGCGCGGGAGCAGCTCGACCAATTCCGAGCCGCCGCTCTTGCTCAACGCAACAATGACGTCGTCGCGATGCACCATGCCCAAATCGCCATGCAATGCCTCTACCGGATGCAGGCCATACGCCGGCGTGCCGGTGCTTGCGAACGTGGCCTGGATTTTTCGACCGATCAGCCCGGCCTTGCCCACGCCGGTGACGCAAACACGGCCACGGCAACCCAGCACGCAACGAACGGCCTGCACAAACTCGGCGCCAAGGCGAGCCCGCGCGTCGAGAACGGCGTCGGATTCCGCCTGCAAGATCGATTGGGCCCGCGCGAGAATTGAAGCTTCATCCGAATCCAACGGCCCTGGCATCCGCTCGGACGGATCCTTGCGGTCGGACGGGTTTTGCGTCGTTCTGGTTACGTTCATGGCCGACTATTATGGCCTACATGGCGGGATCTCACAAGCGGTCGGCTCGCGGAGAGGACTGAGAGCAACGCCCCGTGCGGTCCATCGCTCCGTCAGTGGCAGGCGAGAATTCACAGCCCTTCTTTCGGGCATATCGGCGTCTCCATGCTTCGGAGACTGCGCAACGGTGCCAACCGGGGCAATCGACATGCCGACCGAGCGAGGGGTGCTTTCTTGATCGGCGCCGCGGCACTGAGTTGATCGTCCGCCTCTGAAGCGGATTGAGCCGGTGGTAGCAGGGTGGTGGGGGGCGTGGATGCTACTCCGTCAGGCCGGCGCTGCGGCTTGAGGGATCGGAGGGGGCGTCAACCGTTCCTTTGCGCGGTCCAAGCGACATCGCCACGCGGTCGGCGGCATTTGAGAATGCCACCTGAATGACCCTTCATGTCTGATGTGCGAACGTCGCCCCATCGCGTCTCACTTCGCACCGGCATTCCCGTCAAACGCTCGATGTACACTGAGGAATGGGGTTTCAACCGCCCCCACCGCAGCCGCCCCCACGCCGGTAGGCCGGTAGTCGTCCGCGTGGCCGTGCCGGCAATGCCTATGGAGCCCTGCCCAGGCGCCGTATGGCTTACCGGCTAAGGAGTTCCGTTTGACCATTTCCGCGCATGCGGTACGCTCCACTGGGCAGACGGGCGCTCGACGGGCGCATTCTCAGCGGATGTGATCGCTGCATCGCCATCTTGTTTAGGAGGCAGTGGCCCATGTTTTCCCATATCGATCGAGCGCTTAATGAGCTGGTGCAGCGTATGCCGGACCCCGGCGAGGGGTTCATCACGGCCGGTCAGGCCGAGTTCCTATGGGCGTTTATACGATTGATACGGCCGCGGATCGTCGCCGAAACCGGTCTGAACGCCGGGCACAGCGCGTGTGTGATTCTACGGGCGATGGAAACCTACGGCGGGGGCATGCTCATGTCCTTCGACATCGGACGCCATGACGCAACCCAGCAGGCGGCCGATTTGATCAAAGAGCGGTATCCCGACTTCCACTACATCCGCGGCGATACCAAGGAAACCCTGGCCGGTACGATGGCTCAGGCACTCGGGTCCAACCACGATGCAACGCTTGACCTGGCCATTGTAGACGGCGGGCACGACATCGAAACCGCGCGCAACGACCTGCTTGTTTTCGATGCTCTGCTCAAACCCGGAGGCTTTCTCTGGCTCGATGATTTCGGTAACGCCACCAGCGTTTGCGTAGGCGTCGACATTGTTGGTAGAGAGTTCGCCGCCAGTCGTGGATCATGCCACCGGCTGCTCGCGCCCGACCATCGCGGTATGATGATTTATCAGAAAGGATTCTGATCGGTTCGCATAAGGTTGCGCTGTGCACGGCGGGTCCACGAAGGCGTGCTTGGAGGCCATCCCGGCTTCTCTTGTGCCCCCAAAGCCCCACATTGTGGCATGGTACCTAAGTTCATGCCGTTTTGGTTTAGCAGGGAAGATCGGGGGAACTGAGAAAACCTTGGGGCGAGGATGAAGACGTACCAGTCTGATGCCGTATCTCGACAGAAGTCGCCACATGGCGGAGGATTGCCGGGCAGATGCGTTTCGTGTGGCCTGCGATCGGCCCGCACACCGTTGATTTCGGGCCCGCGACAGGCGCTTCGTATCGCATGGTGAACCGAGATCACTTTGAAAAGTGGGCGACCAGATGACATGATCCAGCTTGACGTGTAGAATTCACAGCCCGATAACGTGAGGATTGCTGGTACTGACGGCTTGGACGATGTGGCACAGCGCCGTTCCGGCTCTGTATCCGCGACCACCCAGCCGAGGGCGGCTGGACTACATGGTTGAATCGGGATTCCGCGGTGGCAATTGCCGATAAGATTCGCACACGGCGGTGTGTCTTGACGCTCTGGTTTGGTGAACGGCTCGTGGCATGATTGAAAAGGTGTGCAATCTTTGGATTGAGCGGGCGGACTACCGCTGCATCCCCACAACCGGGGCCGTGACGGATGGTGAGGCCGCCATGGATTTCGCCATTGCGCGTGAGGCCGCGGGTAAGTATTCGAGCCTCCCGGCGGATCTGGGGCGTTTGCTGACGTCCCGCGGGAACCATGTCCACGAAATCCGACCGGGGATCCTTTCCTTCCCAGTGAAGCAATACGCCTGGCAGAACATCACGATACCCATCCTTTCACAAAGCGTGGAGGAGTTGATCGCGCTGGTCGGCGGCGCCAAGACGCTGCTGCCCCGGCCACCCCTGGGCGACAGCGATCCGTCCTGGGAGGAAGTGGCAGGCGTGTTCGCCGTCCTGCCCGACAACATCATCGTGATTCAGCACCAATAGCGCGGGGGGAAAAGCTGTCAGCTTTCAGCCGTCAGCTATCAGCCAGAGAATACGGAAGACCCTGGCCATCACACGTCCGGCGATGGGTGCCATCAGCATGCGGGAGATTACTTCAGATCCGGCAAATCGTGGATGGGCAGACGCGCTTGAGGCGGATGCCTTCCGCCCGGCGCCTTATGGCTGACGGCTGACGGCTAAAAAGCCGCGTGGCCGGGATCTCCCACCCGACGACCAGTTCATAGCTGGATTCGGTACCCTCTGGGCGCGCGGGTTACGTCCGAGCGACGGGATCGGACGAACGCGGGGGCTTGCCCTGCGAAGGCCCATGGGCGCCGTCGTCCGAGCCGTGGTGTGCGCGTTTCGTCAGGCTGCCGGCGATATCCTTGCTTAGACCCTTCAAATCGACGCCAAGAATGTTTTCGACCATGGCGAGCGACTCGGAGAGCGCCCTGGCCCGGCCCATCGCCGCACCGGCGATGGCGTGCCCGTTGCCACCGTCGATGACGGTCACCTCTCCGAACGCCATGTTGTTGACGCTCTGGGCCACCTGATCGACGACGCCGGGCATCAATTCCAGCAGCATGACTTTGAGGGCATCGGGATGGCCTTGGATGGCCTCGCCGATCTGCTGGATTGCGGCGGCGCGGGCCTTGCCTTCCTCGAGCACGCTGGCCGCGTCTCCTTCCGCCTTGGCCATGGCGATGTCGCGCTGCGCGTTGGCGGCGGCCACTTCGGTGGCGTTGAGGCGTTGCTCTTCGGCTTTGGCGGCCGCCTCTTGTTGCTCAGCCTCCTTGATGGCCGCTTCGCGGGCGAGTTCCGCCTTGCGGATGCGCAGCGCGTTTTCCGCTTCGGCGATGGATTTTTCGGCCCCCAGGCGGGCCTCTTCGGCCTTCTGGCGGGATTCAGCTTCGACCGACTTGGCCTGGGCATCCCGCGCCGCCTTGGCCCCCCGCGCGGAGGCGTTGGCCTCGGCCTCTTTGACGACCGCCTGAGCCGCCTGATCCGCCTCGGTCTTGCGGGCGCTGGCGATCACTTCCGCGGTGGCCTTCCTCGCGATGGACGACAGGTATTCGTGTTCGTCGTGCACGTTTTGGATGTTGACGCTGTCGATAACCATGCCGAGTTTGCGGAAGTCATCGGTGACCTCGTTCATGACGGTTTCGACGAACTTGTCGCGATCCTCGACGATCTCCTGGGGTGTCATCTTTCCGATGACGGCGCGCAGCCCACCCTCCAAGGTCTCGCGAGCAACGCGTTGAAGCTCCTGCGCCGGCTCGCCCAGGAATCGTTCGATGGCGTTGGCCCGCTCGGTGGGGTTGGAAGACACCTTGACGTTGGCCACGCCGTTGACCTGGATCGGCACCATGGTGCCGCCGCCCGCTTGGGCCTTGACTTCCAGGGCAACCTGCATGTTCCTCAGGCTGATGCGCGAGACCTTATTGACGATCGGAATGACGATGCGGCGTCCGCCGATCAGTACGCTGTAGCCCTGTCCATCCCTTTGCCGCCCCCCGGCGATGATCAGCATTTCACTGGGGTTGCCGACCACGATCAGTTTGGCGATCAGCACCACAACGGCGACAACCACAAAGAGCAAAAAGGCTCCGATCACTACGCCGGCCGACGGTCCGCCGCCTTGACTCAATAGCTGCATGTTCATGATGATTCTCCTTCCTCACGATCGTTTAGAAACTCGAATTCCTTTTGTGAAATCACTTCGGCGACGCCCCCGACGTACCCGATCACCGCCACCCGCTCGCCGGATTCAAAGCTGCCGTTGTCGTGCCTGGCCGTGGCGGGAACGTACCGCTCACCGCGACCTACGGAAAGCATGATTTCACCCTTGCGATTGGCCTTAATCGCAATCGTCACGCGCCCGGTCTTGCCAAGAAAGTCCTTGCGGGTCAGCGCGCTGTTGCCGGAAGTCTTTCTTAGCTTTCGAAACAATTGATGCACGCCCTGGCCGACAACCAATCCGGATCCCATGGCCCACGCCAGAACAACGAGGTCGGTATGATCCGACAGATGCGTCAACACGGTGCCCACAAGGCCGAACGCCGCCATGAAGTAGATCACGAATCGAATGGAGAACCACGAGGCCAAATCCATGGCACCCTCGTGGTCGGCATGGCCCAGTTCGTGAACCTCCGCGGAGGGTTCCGCGGCGAAATCGCCATCGATGCCCGTATCGATGTCCGCGTCGAGGCCGGGATCGATATCCGTATCGGCGGAGAAATCTACGTCTCCGGCCGCATCGGCGTCCAGCGACAGGTCGACATCCAGGGGCGCACCGGCATCGAAATCGAAATCGGCATCAAGATCCACATCGAGATCAACGTCGACATCGCCCACGTCGTGGCCGTGGCCCCCGAGCACGGTCGAAAGAACCAGCAGGCCGCCGCCGAAAATCGCACAAATCCAGTAGAGCGTCACAACGCCGGGCAAGGCGACGGCTGGAATCAACTCTATCGGAACGATCATGGAAGCACCTCTTCACCGGTCAATCTTCTGCGTTGCCTGTGACGTGGGACGCGCGGGGATGCGACACCCCACCGATTCAAGTCTACACCGTAGGGCGGCAAGTGCCTATTTGAATCTCAACGGATTTTCATAACGGGTGGCGAAACTGCTTGTAAGAAAGTGTCGGGGGTTGGGTCGCCGTCAGCGACCGGCCATCAGTCCGCAATTCGGAATCCTGCACGCGCAGGCTTCTTATGGCTGACGGCTAAACACTGACAGCTAAAACGCCGCGTGACCGGTGATCTCGCGTCCGACGATCAGTTGGTGGATGGATTCGGTACCCTCGTAGGTGATCACGCTTTCCAGGTTGAGCATGTGGCGGATGGGGCTGCACTCGACGCTGATGCCTCCGGCGCCGAGCAGGTCGCGGGCGTCGCGGGCGACGTCCAGGGCCATGCGCACGTTGTTCCACTTGGCCAGGGAAACCTGCGTGTGGTGCATGTTGCCTAAGTCTTTGATCCGACCGAGTTGCAGTGCAAGCAACTGCCCGGTGGTAATCCGGCGAAGCATGTCCGCCAGTCGAAGCTGCACCGATTGCTTGTGAGCCAGCGGCTCGCCAAAAAGCACGCGCTCCTTGGCAAAGGCCACGACCTCGCGATAACAGGCCATCGCCGCCCCGATGGCGCCCCATGCGATGCCGTAGCGAGCCTGCGTCAGGCATGAAAGAGGACCGCTAAGCCCGGCCGCCCCGGGCAACTGGTTTTCCGCGGGGATGCGGCAGTCTTCAAAGAAAAGCTCGCTCGTCACCGAGGCGCGCAGCGAGAATTTGTGCTCGATGTCCCGGGCGGTAAAGCCCGGCGTGCCTTTTTCGACCAGGAAGCCGCGGATGCCGTCGTCGGTGTTCGCCCAGACGACGGCCACATCCGCTACCGTGCCGCTGGTGATCCACATTTTGGCGCCGCTGAGCACCCAATCACCGCCGTCGCGCTTGGCAAATGTTTTCATGGTGCCCGGGTCGCTGCCGCCGTCCGGCTCGGTCAGGCCGAAACAGCCGATGGCCGTTCCCTTGGCCATGACGGGCAGCCATCGCTGTTTCTGTTCGTCGGTTCCGTAGCGGTGTATGGGATACATGCACAAGCCGCTCTGCACGGAGGCAAAGCTGCGTACACCGCTGTCGCCGCGCTCCAGCTCCTGCATGATCAGGCCGTAACAAACGCTGTTCAACCCGGCGCAACCGTAATCCTTCAACGTCGGCCCGAACAAACCCAGCTCGGCCATTTCGGGCACGAGTTCCGTGGGGAAGCGTTCGTGCTCGAAGCAGTCGGCGATGATGGGCAGGATGCGGTCGTCGACGAATCGACCCACGGTGTCGCGCACCTGGCGCTCATCCTCTGAGAGCAGGGAGTCGATCGCGTAAAAATCCGGCGCGTGGCTGTCCGGCACGGCTAGTCTCCATTGCTTAAGTTCGGGTCCAGGTCGATCGTCCGCGGCCAGACAACCGACGCCAAGTAGCCCAGCCGCCCTCGGCTGGATTCCATAGGCCTGCGGCAACAAGCCCCCTCGCACCTACACAGCGGAGGGCCGCTGTGCTACACGGTTCTCGCGAAAACACTTCCCAGGAGCACCTGACGCAAGGCCGCATCCTACCGCAAACACCGCCATTGAAAAAGGAGCGCCTTTCAGAGCACCGGGCGCTAGTCCGGTGACATCCTACCGCGGATGGCCCATGGATCGCTGATCCCCTGGCCGGCGGGTGGCCCATGTCCTTTGGACATGGGGGAGGCGATGATCTCGCGGTCACCAGGATTTGAAGGCCATCCGGCACGAACGCCAGAGTACCAACGCCTGGATCGTCAGTAAGAGCGGGCGTCAATCGGTCACCATCATCGGCTCCCCCACCTCCAATAGGAGGTGGGGCACCCACGCCCGTCAAAAGGAGGTGGGCCACCCATCCACCCGTTGAAGATCGAAAGCTACGCGCCCTAACCGACCGACGCGGCGGCTTTGGCCTGACACATCAGATCGAGGATAACGGCCACGGCGAGCAGAAGGGGGTGATCCTCATCGTCGGAAATCTCGACGCCGTAGGTGTCCGCCCAGGAAAACCACTTCCTGGAGACCGTGGCAATGGTTGCTCGCTTGCGTTTGAAGGCGTATTCGTGCTCCCACATCGCGCCTTCCACGACGATCCGACCGGCGCCGACCAGATTCACGAAGAATATGGACCGAAAGAATGTGAACGGCTTCCGCGTGACCACCGCAATGCGCTTTCCCTCTCGGAAAATCAGATAGGTCGGTCGCCAGGCGAAGTGACGCTGCCGGACAAACAGAAGCTCGTGGCCGTGGGCGTCTTGAAAGGAAAACTTCTGGCCGAACGAAAAGGCCTTGCCGTCGACGACAAAAGCGCGGTCGCCGGACGCGTCAAGGATCGTGAAATCCTGACCTAGAGAGAACATCTTTTGCTTGAGCATGTAGCGCATAGGACGCCTCCGGGGATGCATCGAGGCCCTGTGGCCCAGCCGATCCCTGTAGCCCAGCCGCCCTCGGCTGGGCGTAGCAGGCGTATAGCAAGAGGCTCGCACGCACTGACACAGCGGAGGGCCGCTGTGCTACATCACCCGATCACGAAGGCAGAATCGATAGCGACAAGTCCGGCTTGTGCGCGCGGTTCGTCGTCGCGGCGTCTGGCGCGGCGGCTGATGCGGCGGCATGCTCCGGTGATGCCATCGTATCCGATTCGCCACCGGGCTGCGGCAGATATTCCGACGGCCGGTGCCCGATCGCCCATTGCGTTTCGCATTTGGTGCGTGCGTCCACCATGGGAATGCGCGCGGGAACCTGGCCCTCCCACGGCTGAATCGGCCCCTGCTTGAGCTTGCGCGACCACAAACAGAGCCGTGGCGCGGTCATCACAAGACCGATCTGCCCGATGATCTGAAAGAGCAACTTCTTCGCGGACAGCGAACTGTTTCGCCAATTCAGAATCACGCGGGCGGTGTTGATCGGGTTGTAGAACGTCGCATAGGCACGCAGCACGTGCATCTGGTGCTTCCACGGAGCCTCCGTCTTGGACGCCACCACGTGGTTGCCGTCCA
>JBHHUB010000166.1:0-8875 GCA_046753625.1 Phycisphaerae bacterium
AGATCACCGGATCCGCGCCGGTGCAGACGCCTGCCTGGCAGGTGTCTATCTGGGTGCAGAGGTTGCCGTCATCACACGTCGTGCCATCGGCTGCCGGAGGATCAGGACACTGGCCGGTGGTGGGATCGCACACCCCCGGCGCGTGGCACTGGTCCAGCGCCGTACAGACGACCGGTGTGCCGCTCACGCATACGCCTGAGATACAACTATCGAGAGGCGTGCAGAGATCACCGTCGTCGCATGGGTTGCTGTTGGGTGGATTGCTGCAAACGCCATCCGTACAAACATTCTCGGTACAAGGATTATCGACGCACGTGCCGCCGGGGCAGGCGGTGTCACTGGCACAGACACCGCCGTTGTTGGTGCCGCCGCTGCACGTTCCATCCACGCAATCAGCCCCGATATTGCAAAAGAGCGAGACGACCGTGATGCTACCTTCCACGCGTGTGGTCGTGACGGGCGCCGCGCCCGCAGAAGGCAACCACTCGCTCGTTGGCGCCGCCGTAGTGGTAAAGGTGAGCAGCACATCCCACGTCCCTGATGCCGCCGCGCCGGCGATGATGGGAAAGCGCGCCAACGGCCCGTCGTAATCGGTCGCAACCGGCGCAGCGCCCGCGCTCGTTTTCCGCGCGGCGTTTCGGAGCGGGTTCCCCGTGCCCGCGCCCGTCCCCCCGCCGGGTAGCGTGCTGAACAACGTGTCGTCGTAGGTAAACGTCCCGCCTGGAAAGAGCGCCCCTACGGCCAGATCTGAGATGTCCGCCTCGGACATACTGGTGGCCGATGTGAATCGCAGTGTCCCGCTGGCGCTCGCATGAGGACTAAGCTCGACTTTGATCACGTATTCACTCGTAGGGGCATCGGCCGTACTGCTGATCAGCCCGAACACATCCAGGTGAAACACCTCGCCTTGGGTGGTCTCGAGCGCCAGCGCCCCTACGGCCAGGTTGGTGTCACCGACGGTGATCTCGGCCGCCCCGGCAACGCCGGTCCAAGCCAGCAGCGCGCCGCCCACGATCCATGGCCACATCCTCGAATCCATAATACCCTGCATTATTCCTGCTCCTTGCTAGCGTAGGCCACGCGGCCCGTTTCCTTCCCGGTCTTCAGCCACGCGCCAACGGTGGATCAAGCCGTTGGTGGGCTGAAACCCTCTTGGCATGCTTTCCTTGCATTGCGTTCCCCGCATACCGTGTCACGACTCCCGGAGCCCTGACGGGAACCTGATGTACGTTGGCTATCGTCGCGGCGATGATCGATGGCCTCCTCCCTGGACGACCGGCCAGCTGCTGATTTCGCCGAATGCTCTCGATTTGTGTTGTCCTCACGACCCCGGGCCCGTCATCAGTTCGTCGTAAAACGACGCGTCTGCCAGGTCGATGTCACCATCGTCGTCATAATCGAAGGCGGTACAACACAACTCGGGGTCGACCGGATACGCCGGTGTTTCGCCGGGGCCCACAGCGCCGGTGAAACACGCCTGCAGCCTCGCATACTCCGCAAGGTCCAAGTCGCCGTCGGCGTCGCATTCCGCCGGCGGAATCACACTCACGTCCGCGCTGGACAGCAGCCCCGTTACATTCTGATTGGGCGCGTCCGCGCCCAGCACGCGCGTTACGGAAAAAACGCCCAGTGCCGGTTCGATGACAATGTGGCTGAGGTCCGTTTGCGCCAACGCCACAAAACGGAACGTGGTCACATGAAGTCCCATGCCCGTGGCAACCGCGGCGTTGCCGAAGGCCGACATCGCCGTGTACTTTGCGTTGCCGTCCAGAAACGTGTCGTTGAGCCCGTCCAACGCCGCATCCGGCGGAAATCCCGATTGCAACCAGGTGTAGGGACCGTCGTTGGTCACGTCGATCAACAGGACGCGCTGCGCGTCCCACGTTACGATCACATCCATAGCGGAAATCGTCTGCACGCCGCCGTCATCGGTAGTCGCCCAAAGGCCGATGTCGAAGGTTACGCCCGCGGCCACGGTTCGCGGCTGCGGCGACCAATTCAGATCCACTTCAGCGTGCGCCGGTGCCACGATCGTTGCAGCAACCACAACGGCCACCCCAAAAGCTGTGCGTGCCGTCGCCCGAACCATCATCGGGTGGACGCCACGATCACCGCAGCCCCGACGAGAGGACGCCGTCGCGGCCCTTCGATCGCCGAATCGACCTCTGCGCGTTTCCACTTCGCGCGCCGATGCCGATCGCGAACCGTTCTCAGGTTGTAGATGGATTCTCCGCGTCACAGTCCCCCGCCTTGGCGTATTCCTTCCCGGCGTCTCCCGCTGGCTAAGCGTAATCCGCAGCTCGTCGCCCACGTCTCGCGCTGCCCGTCCGATCCAACCCACCGGACAAGTCGGGGGCGATCCACGGGCGTCGTGCAGCCAACTGTCCCGCGTTGGTATCGCGGAATCGGGTGTGTTCGTCACCGCCGAGTGCGGATTCGAACTGGTCGGGCAGGCGTGCCGCCCTCGCAGTCGCCGCAGCGGATCCCCCCGCGCAGCCGGCCAAGGCTATTCATCGGCGATAGACGTCGGTGATCTACAATGATTCCCGGCCGCAAGTTCAGAAGGGATAAGAAAATAAGGAACGCTGCGCGTCGGGTATCGGCCTCGCGGGCAAACAGGGCACCGGCTCGGCAGTATGGTGATAGCCAATCGGGTAACCGTTCACAGGGTGGAATCGGCTTTGGCGCTCCCCAAACGGCATTGTGAGGGGCACCTCGTCCCCGTTTCGACCGCCCTTCTGTACCGACCATCACGAAAACCACTTATTCTATAGAGTCTTGACCCCGTGAACGGTTACCCAATCGGCACATAGTTCAAGCCGCCGGAATGTCACTCCCGCTAACGCGCGAACCGGGCCGGGCACATGTTGACGATTTGGGGCAGTGGGCATATGAAAGAAAACAGTGAAAGTGTGTTCCGATTCACCCCAGGAGGATGTGCCATGCGCGCTCGGTTTTTCATGTGGATGCTCGTAGGCGGCATTCTGACGTCAGTCGCGGCGAGCCCTGTCGAGGCCGACGAGGGCATGTGGTTGCTGACCAGTCCCCCCACCAAGATGCTTCGCGACCGATACGGGTTTGAGCTGAAACCCGAGTGGCTCGAACACGTGCAGAAGTCCTGCGTTCGCGTGGGCTACGGCGGATCGGCGTCCATCATCTCCGCGGACGGCCTCGTGATGACCAATCACCACGTCGGTCGAGGTCAACTACAAAAACACAGTACGGCCGATCGCAATCTGATCGAGGAAGGCTTTTACGCCCGAACCCGCGAGGAAGAGCTTCGTTGTGACGATCTCGAAATGAACGTGCTGTGGTCCATGGAAGACGTGACCGACCTGATCAACGCGGCGGCCGCCGGCAAGAGTGCGGCCGCCGCCAACGATGCCCGTGAGGCCAAGATCGCGGAGCTGACCAAGCAATCACAGGAGAAAACCGGGCTGTTCAGCGAAGTTGTTACGCTCTACCACGGCGCCCGGTTTCATCTGTACGGCTACAAGCGGTTCACGGATATCCGTTTGGTCATGGCGCCGGAGGCGAAGATCGCGGCCTTCGGCGGCGACACGGACAACTTTGAATATCCGCGATTCTGCCTTGATATGTGCTTCTTCCGAATCTACGAAGACGGCCATCCCTGGCATCCCGAACACTACCTCAGTTGGAGCCGAAAGGGCGTTGCGGAAGGGGATTTGGTGTTCGTAGCCGGACACCCGGCACGAACGCAGCGGCTTTACACGACCGACCATTTGAAGTTCCTGCGCGACGTTTCCTATCCGGCTACCCTGCGACGCATCTGGCGACGCGAGGTGCAGTTGCTCAACTTCTCCGCCCGCAATGATGAGTTCGCCCGCATCGCCAAAGGCGAGTTGCTCGGGTACCAGAACGCCCGCAAGGCCTATACCGGCATGCTCGCGGGCCTGCAGGATCCGGCCATTTTCCAACGCAAACTGCGCGAAGAGCAGCGGTTGCGCTCGGTCATCGACGCCAATCCGGAGTACCGCGGCAAGTGGGGCGATGCTTGGAACCAAATCGCAAAGGCCAAAGCCATACACCGATCCTTCTTCACGCGGCTTTCGCTGCTGCGAGGCCGGCGCGCCGCGCTGGGCGGTCGACTGTTCGGAGTGGCCCGTACGCTGGTGCGCATGGGGGAGGAATTGCAAAAACCCAATGCCGATCGCCTGCCGGAGTTTCGGGATTCGTCGTTGGATTCATTGCGGCTGAGCCTGTTTTCCCCGGCGCCGATCTACGACGACCTGGAGATCAACCGCCTGGCTTCCGGCCTCTCGCTTCTGGCGGAAACATTGGGGTACGACGACCCCACGGTGGCCTTGGCCTTGGCCGGGCAAGCACCACAACAACGCGCCGAAGCCCTGGTCCGTGGAACGCGGCTCAAGGATGTGGCCGTACGCAAGCGCATCGCCGAAGGCGGCACGGGTGCGGTGGCGGAATCGGGCGATCCGATGATCCGGCTTGCCGCGGCGCTGGATTCGGAAACACGCTTGCTGCGCAAGCGCTATGAAGATGAGGTGGAAAGTGTAGAGCGCCAGAGCTACGCGAAAATCGCGGCCGCCAAGTTCGCCCTCGGCGGCGATTCCACCTATCCCGACGCGACATTCACCCTGCGGCTTGCCGCGGGCGTGGTGCAGGGCTACGACGAAGGCGGCAAGCGTGTGCCGCCGATGACCACGATCGGCGGCCTGTTCGAGCGCCAGCGGGCCCGCAGGGGTGAACCGCCGTTTGATTTGCCCGAGCGATGGATCTTACGCAAGAACCGACTCGACCTGACCGTTCCATTCAACAATGTGTCGACGGCGGACATCATCGGCGGCAATTCGGGCAGCCCGCTGATCAACCGAAACGGCGCGGTGGTCGGTTTGATTTTCGACGGCAACCTGCAAAGCTTGGTCTGGAACGTAGCCTTTACGGATACGCAAGGCCGAGCCGTATCGGTGGACGCGCGAGGAATTATCGAGTCGCTGCGAAAGATCTATGAAGCCGACGCCTTGGCCGACGAGATTCTAGGCAAGCGCTAGTCAGCCATGATACGATTCAGAGTCGGCCCACACCTTCCGGCATGGGCGGTGAGCTGCACGCTGACAGGCTGCAGGACAGAAGGAACGCGCTCCATCCGCCTGAGATGTCATGCGCCGCGCCACATTCGCTGGCAATCTCCCCTGGGCGGGGGTGTGACGATTACTCTGTAGCAAGTTCCGGGCCATGTCGTGGAGCGTGCTCAACCCGCCGTAAGGGCCGACGAAGTCGGGTAGAACCCGCCCTGCACTTGGCGATGCCACAACGTCTGGCCACACCCCTGGCCGTAGGGTTTTTGAGATGCCCGTTGACATTCGGACCCACTAGCCGACAATACTATGGTTCGGTGGATTTGTCGCTCCCCCCATGGCGCCGGCGCGGATGTCGGGTGGATAGGCTGATCTTCAAATCAATTCAGGAGAAGGCAACGATGGAAGTGAAGCGATCTGCGTGGCTGGTGATTGTGGCTGCCTCGCTTTCAACCATGCTTGCGTCCAGCGTGCTCGGTGCCACCAATCTTTCTTTGCGCGCCACGCCGCGAACACTGGGTCTGACTTCGAGCCAGGATGAGCAACAATCGCCGGTATCAGCGGAAGAGGAGGCGGTCTCCGAAGGATCGGCAGCTCGGCATCCGCAATGGGTCTTGGATGCCGAGTCGAAGACGTGGTCGGGCTTTCTCACGGGCTTGCCGGGCTACGACGACTTTGTCATGCCGGTCGGGCAGTTCACCTATTTCGAGGATCCGTTCATCACGACCGATCTTCGCTTGATGTACGTCTACCACGACATCCCGGATCGCTCCGTCCTGCGCGGCGGTCAGGTGCACCTGGTCGCGGCTCAAATCAGGGTGGCGCTAACGGAACGCCTTGCGTTCATCGCCACGAAGGACGGCTACAGTTGGGTTGATTCGGGCATCACGCCGTCCGGCGATGGGTGGAATGATATCGCCGCGGGCCTCAAATACGCCCTGTACAGCAATCCGGATGATCACTTTCTGGTAACGGGCGGGATCCGCTGGGAGTGGAGCAACGGTTCGTCCGACGCCTTGCAGGGCGGCGCTCAGGAGCTTAGCCCGTTTGTCAGCATGGCCAAGGCGTGGGATAAGCTGCACTTTATCGGCGCCGTCAGCGGACGCATGCCCACCAATCGCCACAAGGGCAACTACAGCCTTGTCTGGAACCTGCATTTCGATTACGAGCTAACGGAAACGTTTCGTCCGCTCATCGAGTTCCACGGCATACACTGGCTGAGCAACGGCGGCGTCTTGCCGATCAGTACGGACTATTTGGACGTGGGCAGCCTCGGCGCGTCCGACGTTCGCGGGCATGACTTCTTCTCCGCCGGGATCGGCTTCCGCTGGCAGTTGATGGACAACGTCTCACTCGGCCTGACCTGGGAATTCCCGCTGGAAAGCCCGGCGCAAAACCTGCAACAAAATCGTGTGACCGTCAATACCGTGATCAGCTTCTAGCCACCGGGCTCGGGCGCGTCGGCCGATAGGTGCCAATATAACGGCATAAACTGGGGGCCGCCTGAAACCGCTCGAACGCTTTTGGGAGTTTCGTTTATGAAAATGCGTATGTACAGGTGGGCGGTTATCGGCTCGGCCGGCATGGTCTTGGGGTTCCTGCCCGGTTGCGTGGAACAATGGGTGCTCAACCTGGCCACCCCGTTTCTTCTTTCAAGCATCTAAAGCTCGACCTGCGCGGGGAGATGCGCCCCCCGCAGCCTTGTTCGAGCGGATGCACGGCAAGGGCTCCAAGGACTGCCGAAGTGCGGATCCGGCTTGGCCTAACTTGGGAGATAATATGAATCGTTGGCTGAAAATCGCGACCTGCGTCTCAACCGGTGCATGCCTGCTGCAACTGGGTGGCTGTTTGTCCGATACGTTCTTCGTCCTCGGACCGATTTTTCTATAACGGCCGCGCAGGCAGAGGCTCATGATGTGCTGGGTGCGTGCCGTTTGGCTGTTGCTCCGGCAGTCGGATAGCATGTGAATCGTCGGCTTCAGCGTGCGCGGCCGATCGAACCAGCGCGGGTTTGAGCGACACGACCCTCAGCGCTTCGACGCGCCCAGCGCCCCCACTGCTTTGTTTGCAATATCCGACCGACAAAACGCCCCGTCGAACTCGATCTCCTTTGTGGCTTCATACGCCCGGCGTCTTGCGTCAGCGAGGTCGTCGCCCAACGCGGTCACGCCGAGGACGCGCCCGCCGTCGGAAATGACATAATCCTCGATCCGAGTCGTTCCGGCGTGAAACACCGCTACGTCGCGACGACCGGCCACGCGGTCCAGCCCGCTGATGACTTTCCCCTTGGCGTACGCTCCGGGGTACCCCTCGCTGGCCATAACCACGCACACCGCCGGCTGGGGTTTCCATTGGATGTCCGTTTGCTCCAGGTGATCGTCCACGCACGCCGTGAGCAGCTCAAAAAGGTCTGAATCCAGACGCATCAAGACCGCCTGCGTCTCCGGATCTCCGAATCGGCAGTTGAACTCCAATACCTTCGGCCCTGCCGCCGTCACCATTAAACCCGCATACAGCACGCCACGATACGGTGATCCCTCGTTGCGCATCGCGTCGATGATCGGTACGAGCACCTGCCGCTCGACCACATCCATGATTTCCGGCGTCGCCAGCGGCGCGGGGCTGTACGCCCCCATCCCGCCCGTGTTGGGGCCGGTATCCCCGTCACCCACGGCCTTATGATCCTGGGCGGTCTCGAGCACGAGAATCGTCGAGCCGCTCACCAATGCCAGCACGGAAAGCTCCTGCCCTTTGAGGAGCTCCTCGATAAGCACCACGTCGCCGGCCTCACCGAACGCCCGCTCCACCATCATCTGCTCCAACGCCTCCAGGGCATCCGCCGGGTCCTGGCAAACGCTGACGCCCTTGCCGGCCGCAAGCCCGCATGCCTTCACGACGACGCCCGTATCCCGCGTGGCCACATAAGCTCGGGCGTCCTCATACCGCGTGAACACGCGGGCCTCGCCCGTGGGCACGTTGGCGATTTTCATCAACCGCTTTGCGTACGCCTTGTCGCCTTCGATCCGCGCGGCTGCAGCGGTGGGCCCGAACGCCTTGATCCCCGCCTGCTCCAGGCGATCCACCAGTCCCGCGCAGAGCGGCGCTTCCGGGCCCACGACCACTAGGTCGATCGCTCGTTGCTTGGCGACCCGGACAAACTCGTCGAGGTCGTCGGCGGCCACATCCACGTTTTCTGCCAACTCGGCCGTCCCAGCGTTTCCAGGCGCGCACAGTATTTTGGAGACGCGAGGCGATTGGGAGAACGCCCAAGCGAGCGCGTGCTCCCGCCCGCCGCCACCAACGATAAGAACCTGCATAAGGCCGTTTCCTTTGTGGATTCGGGCAATCGGCAAGACCGCCCTACTGCTGGGTCATGCCTGTATTGATGAGTTGACTTGGTCATTTTTGGCCCAGCCACCCTCGGCTGGGCGGTTGCGAAGACACAGCGGAGGGCCGCTGTGCCACACGGGATACCCATCGAATCAGCGTTGACTCAGCACTACCCTCTGATCCTTCTTGTCGGACGAACAAGCCCAACCAACGCGGGCACAACCTGCCGCGATTCTAGGAAGTCCCGGGTAAGCTGTCATCCGTGAAACCGCGGGGCGTTGCTCTGGGAATCCAAAAACAACCGAAACCACGGCTTGACGAGGGCAACGCCCTGGCGTATTGTTCAGCCCCCTGATTGCGGGGTAGAGCAGTTGGCAGCTCGTCGGGCTCATAACCCGGAGGTCGCAGGTTCGAGTCCTGCCCCCGCTATCGACATAAGTGCTGAATTCGTAACGGTTTACGAATACCCGCCAAGCGTGGCGGTGCGG
>JBHHUB010000167.1:0-8875 GCA_046753625.1 Phycisphaerae bacterium
GTCCCATTACGTTTCGCCTCGTTCGCTGGTGCTCCCGCTCGGTGGGCTGATCGTCTGCGTCTTTCTTTGGCCGGCGCTGCTGACTTTCGACGCGGGTGATTGGCCGAGCCCGAACCAGTTTCCGAACAACGAGCCGACGCTAAATGCCTGTGGCCACGTCGGCGCCGCTATGGCCTACTACCTGGAATACCTGCTGGGCGACGGGGCCTATCCGCTGCTTCTCTTCGCGACGTTGGCCGCCGGGTTCAAGCTCATCCGCGGAGAAATCGGCGGCATGCTGGAGCGGTCGATTGGTCTGGCTCTGGTGGTCGCCTGCACCTCTGCCTCGGCCCACCTGATTTCCGCGCCCTCACCCCTTAGCCTTCCGGTCGGACACGGGGGGCTGTGTGGATTCGCGTTGGGGGAGCTGATGGCCGAACACCTGTCGCGGTTGGGGACCCTGATCGTGGTCGGATCGAGCTTTCTCGTCGGCCTCCTGTTTGCAACGGAGGGCTGGGTGTTGCGGCTTCCGGCCATGATGAAGCGGGCCGGGCAGGCGTCGGGAGGCGCGGCGCTCGCGGCCAAGCAGGCCGTCGCGGCCATTTCATTCGCGAGACCTTCCGCCGCCACCGAAGGCGTTACCTCAGCCGAGCGCAGTGGCTTGCTGGACGGCGCGGGTGCCAAAAGTCGCCGCCGATCCGCCGGCGCCGCGCGCTCGACCCTTCAAGATGTTTCGGATGAGGCGGTCGAAGTGGAGGAGGAATCCGACGAGTTCGTCGAAGTCGACGACCAGGATTGCGATGGCGAGTATGAGGACGGGTACGAGGAGGAGGCTTCAGAGGATGAAGCGGAGCCGGCGTCGGATCGATCGTTGCGGCTGAAGCGGGCGGCGGAGGTGCTGGCGGGTCCGAAGGTGAACTTTGCGTCTGCACTACAGACGTCACAATCGGAGCCCTACCCCCAGCAAATCGAGAATTGGACGCTGCCACCGTTGGAGCTGCTCGAGGAACCGGAGTATTCGTTCACGCAACAGCAGGAGGTCGTGGTGCGCGAGCAGGCGGCCTTGCTCGAACGCACGCTTGAGGAGTTCCGGATCGACGCCCGCGTCGTGGAGATCAACACGGGCCCGGTCATCACCATGTTTGAGCTCTCTTTGGGGGCCGGCGTCAAGGTGGCGCAGATTGGGAGCCTGTCCAATGACATAGCCAGGGCACTTAAGGCGCACGCGATTCGCGTCGTCGCGCCCATTTCCGGCAAGAACACGGTGGGCATAGAAGTTCCCAACATCGACAAGGAGAAGGTGCGGCTCAAAGAGCTGATGACGCTTGCCGGGAAGCGAGCCAGCAAGATGCATTTGCCCTTTTTCCTTGGCAAGGACGCCGCCGGTGTGCCGCTGGCCACCGACCTGGCAACGATGCCGCACGTGCTGATCGCCGGCACCACGGGGTCGGGCAAGAGCGTCTGTATCAATTCGATGATTCTCAGCCTGCTGATGACCAAGCGGCCCGACCATGTGAAAATGATCCTCGTCGATCCGAAGATGGTCGAACTCAGCCAGTTCAAGGACGTTCCGCACCTGATGTGTCCCATCGTAACCGACATGCAAAAGGCCGAGCGTATTTTGGAGTGGGCGGTTACGACGATGGAAGAACGCTACGCGCTTCTGGCCGAAGCCAGGGTCAAGAACATCGCCCACTACAACCAACTCGGTCAGGAGGCGCTCTACAAGCGGCTCGAACCGCAAACAGACGAGGAAAAAGCGAAGATCACCGTGCGCCTGCCCTACATCGTTGTCATCATCGACGAGCTGGCGGATTTGATGATGACCGCGGCCAAGGAAGTCGAGCACCACCTGTCCCGGCTTGCCCAGAAGTCCCGGGCGGTCGGCGTGCACATCGTCGTCGCCACACAACGGCCGGAGGCCAAGGTGGTCACCGGGCTGATCAAATCCAACCTGCCCTCCCGCGTTTGCTTCCGCGTCGCCTCGCGCATGGATTCACGCATCGTGCTCGACCAGAATGGCGGCGAGGTGCTCATGGGGCAGGGCGACATGCTCTTCTTGCCCCCCGGTTCGCACAAACTCGTTCGCGCCCAAGGAACCTTTCTGAGTGAAGATGAGGTGCAGGCGGTGTTGGATGATCTTGCTTCCCGCGCGAAACCCGAATTCCATCCCGCGCTCATGCGCATCAAAACGCCCGGTCAAGACGATAGCGGGGCGACCCGGGATCCGCTGTTTGATCAGGCCGTGCGCATCGTGCTGGAATCCCGAAGAGGCAGCGTCAGCCTGCTGCAGCGCCGCCTGACCATTGGATACTCACGCGCATCGCGTTTGATCGATCAAATGTCCGAGGCGGGAATCGTCGGCGAATACAAGGGCTCGCAGGCGCGCGAAGTGATGATGACGGTCAGCGAGTGGGACGCGTTGTGCGCGCAGGTTGCCCGAGACCAAGCGGATGGCTATGAAGCCGACGAGGAAGAAGACGGGGACTATGACGATGCCGCCGAGCGCGATCCATAGCGGTTCAGGCGACGCCCGATGACCTTCACGTCGCTTGACGGTCTTCAGCCGCACCGCCCTTTGTTCGGCCGGCCGGCCGGGCCACACCGCAACACCGGCCGGCAAGACCGGCGAGCTGTCGTTCACGCCGCGTGACCGTCGGCTGACACCGGCGGCTCTGCGCTCGCTGCGGCTATCGCGTCCAGCAGCAACGAACTTACGGGCAGCTCTGCGGCGCCGCGAAGGGGTAGGGGTTTCCCTGCAAGCCACCCACGATGGCAAACAGTACGTCGGCATTATTGACTACGCCGTTGGGTACTTCTCCGTCGATATCCGCCCAACTCTGTGGCGGGGCCTCAGGCGTATTCTGGAACGCAAAGACCAGCGCGAAGATGTCATCGAAATTGCCGACCCCTTCGGGCGGCGTCCACAGCCCGGCGACGCGTGGGCCGTTCGTGTCGCCCCAAGACGCGGTTGGCAAGGTCAGTGCCGCCGAGTAGGCGGCCTCGTTGCCGATGTCCTGACCTTCGGCGATGGCTTGGATGGCGTAGATCGAGTCCGGCGCTACCTCGCAATCGGCGATTTGTATGACCGCCGCAGCCGCGTTCCAATCGGTGTAAAACGGCGTCGGGACCACACGCGATACACCGTTGGGATTCGGCTCGCCAACCCAGCCGAGCACAGCGCTCCCGCCCGTTACCAGCGAAACCCGCAGGGCGATCGCGAGGCCGGCGTTGGCGGGATGGGCCAGCGCGGAGAGATAGCGATTCTTGGGAACGTAACACACCGAATCGAGGCAAACAGCCGTGTTGGTGCATTCGCTGTCAGCGGCGCACGCGATGCCGAGCCCGTCTTCGGGAAGCGGCGGCGCCGGCGCCGGGCTGGTGGCCAGTTGATTGCGATAGCTACCCGTAGTGCTGCCCAGCAATAGCGCGGGAATCCCTTGATCGGAGCGCGAAAGCGATCGCACGTTGCCGACCTGCTCGAGTCCATTGGCAAAGGGCACAAAGGTCGCTCCGGCGTCTTCGGACATGCGCACAACGGGTTGGAAGAATTGCAGGATGTAGAGCCGGTTCGGATCGAAGGCGTCGGTCTCCACGGCCAGCACCCCCGCACCGAGTCCGAGATTGGTCCATGACTGACCGCCGTTGATGCTGCGAAAGACGCCACCGTTGCCCGGCCCGCTCTGGTTGTCCGACAGATAAAGAGTCAGCGGGTCCGTCGGCGACACAGCCAGGGACGTGCCTTGCGTTCCGAGGTTGAGGCCGGTGGTTGACGTCGCCCACGTGCTTCCGCCGTCGGTCGAGCGGAGCACGCCGCCGGTTTGATCCGCAGAGGAATCAGTGAAGCTCGCCAGCACCGTTTGATCCGTTCCGTCCGCGATGATCTCCACGTCGGTCACGTCCTCAAAGGCCGCGATACCTTCATAGACCTTGGTCCAGGCGGCGCCCGCGTTGGTGGTTCGCCAGATGGTCGGTTCATTGCCGGCGACGCCGAAATCGCTTCCGGCGGTGTAGATCAGGTTCGGGTTGGTCTGGCTGAACTGAATCGGAAAGAGCTCCGATTCAAACTGAGGCCCCTGGTTCGGGCCGAGGCTTGTCCAACTGCCGTTGGCGTTACGGCGGTAGAGGCCTTCGGCGCCAATGGTTGTAGGTCCATCGGAAATGGCGTACAGAACTCCCGACGGGGAAAAGGCGACCGTGTTGTACCGGGTACCGGGGAGCGGCTCGAGCGACCACGTCGTGCCTTGGTCTACGGACGTAAACACGCCCCCGTCATTGAGCCCTTGGAATGCGATCGCCATCTCCGTAGCATCGAGCGGGCTGGCCGCCACCGACACGACATTGAGCGCCCCGATGCCGAAGGACGTGTTGACGAAATGGTTGCCGCCGTCGCTGCTCTGCAAAACCGCCACCGAGCTGGCACCCACGTACATCTGCGTCGAACTTCCCGGGGCGAATCGGACGGAATTGGTTGATAGCGATTTGGTGCCTGCCGCGCCGATCGTCCAGGTCGATCCTCCGTCGGTCGATTTCAATAGGCCCGATCCGGCGCTGGCAACGTAGACGTTGTTGGGATCGGCGGCGTCGAATGTCACGGCATTCATGCCGATGGCGTTGGGCCAGGTGGCGTCGTGCAGCGCCGTCCAGGTGGCGCCCTCGTTGAAGCTTTCGTACAGTCCGAAGAATTGGCTGCCGAAGTTCTGGCCACCCGTGACGAGGATGCGCGATCCGTCGTGGCTGATGTCCTGAACCGGAACGTCCGGTACGCCCACGGAACGATTCACCCAGCTTGCCGCACCGTTGGTCGTGACCCATATCGATCCGCCCCCGAACGCGCCCCCAAAGACGGCGTAGACCCGGTTGGAGTCCGTGGGGTGAACCGCAATGCCGCGGCAGGATTGAGCCGGAGTGGGCGGCGTTATGTTGGTCCAGGTTGCCCCGTTGTTGGTCGTGCGCATGACGTTGTTCGGCTGGTTGCCGAAGGCGTCCGCAATCCCGACGTACACGGTCTGCTCGTTGCTTGGGTCGATGGCCACGGCAAATGTCTCATCGTTGATACCGATGCCCAGGTTCGAGGCCGTCCATGTGATGCCGCCGTTGGTGCTTCGCCAGGGGCCGTCGTTCGTGCCGATCCAAACGTCGCCGGTGCTGGTGAATTCGATGTCGTAGACATTGTGGCCGTCCAGGGCCGAAACCGTGGTCCACGTGTTGCCGCCGTCGGTTGAGCGAAACAGCGTTCCGGCTGCACCGCTTGAAGGAACCAATCCGGCGAGTACCAGGGCCGGGTCCACCGGGGAGGATGCCACGTCTGCGATGTCGCCGCCAAACGGCCCCAGCGCGCTCCAATTGCCCGCGACCTGGCTCATGCGGCCCGGGGAGGGCACGGTGTTGGTGGCGTCGGGCCGACGGACGAGGGCACGCTGCCCGAAATCGTCACTCTGCACCACCACCGACCGATCGCTCAGTCGATCGACAACAGTCGCGCCGGCCACGGTTATGGGAAGCAACAGGACTAGGGATGCAAACGACATGGTTCTTCCTCCTCGACGGTTGTACAAGTTGCGACCGGGAACGAATGGCGCACCACGCATGAACGCGACCAACGCCATGATAGCAGAAATCGGGTTTCCGGACCACGGAAAACCGCCGCACCCTGGCCGGCCAGCGGCCGCCTCCGATTCACTTGCGGAGCCATGATGCCGTGAGCCAACCGTCACTCGGCCGCCATGACGCAAAGTCCGGGTGTGCCCCCCTTCCATTCGGCCTTACACCCGGTAACCGACGGCCTTGCGATGGGTACGCTCGTGTATTATCGGCGGCCGCGATTCGAACGGGCGGCTGCGGAGGTCGACCGCAATCGTCGATGATCCGGTAGTACGGAACCGTGGCTGATCCGCCTTCAATACCACCGATGTCCTGGAAGTACATTGCATGCCGAGGCAAGGTTTAGTCGGGGTCGTGGCTTTTGCTGTGGTCTCGCTGATGCTTGTAAGGCTGCCCCCGATGGTGGCCGAGCAGGATTCAGTGCTCAATACCTTTCGCACGCTGGTCGAGGTCGACGCGTTGACCAAGCAGCGGTACGTCGCACCCATCGCCAACGCTCATTTGGTCGACGGCGCGATTCGCGGGATGTTGATGGAGCTCGACCCGTACAGCGGATACATCGCGCCGGAAGCGTTGGCGGCCTTCTTCCGGCGCAGTCGCGGGGAGTATGTAGGTATCGGGATCGAGGTCGGTATGGAAGGCCGCAGCGTGACGGTCATCGCTCCGGTGGATCAAAGCCCGGCCGCTCACGCGGGAATTCTCGCCGG
Organism: Phycisphaerae bacterium; assembly: GCA_046753625.1. Classification (GTDB taxonomy): domain Bacteria; phylum Planctomycetota; class Phycisphaerae; order UBA1845; family UBA1845; genus JADFOB01. Next base: position 6,291 of record JBHHUB010000167.1, read on the forward strand.
CGACGTCATTCTCGCCATCGACGGCGTGCCTACCTCCGATTTGTCGGTGTTTGATGTCAACGAATTGCTTTCGGGGCCACCCGATTCCGCGGTTGTGCTGCGGATTCGGCACAGTGGGGAATCCAAACCCACGGAGATCAAGATCAATCGTGGGCCCGTCAGCTTGACCACGGTTCGGGGTTATCGCCGCGACGGCCACGGCGCGTGGGACTTCCGCATCGATCCGGAGCACGGCGTCGCGTACTTTCGCATCAGCAGCTTCCACGACAATACAGTCGATGATTTTCGTCGGGCCTTGCAGAGCATCGATCCCCGTGATCGGCGCGCCATCGTGCTCGATCTTCGTTTCAATCCGGGCGGGCTGATGGATCAAGCCGTCGCTTTGGTCGACCAGTTCGTGGCTTCAGGGCTGATTCTTTCCACGGTCACGCGCCGCCACGCAGTGCAGGAGTACTACGCGACGCCGGAACATACCCTACAGGATCCGGCATTGGCGGTCCTGGTCAATTCGGGTTCGGCCAGTTCGTCGGAAATCGTAGCGGGATCCTTGCAGGACCATCGACGCGCCACCATCATCGGAACGCGCACGTTCGGCAAAGGTAGTGCGCAACGCCTGATCGAATTGGCGACGATCAAAGCGGCCATCAAGCTGACGATCGCGTACTACCGATTGCCCAGCGGCCGCATCATCCACCGGACCCACAAATCCACGCCGGACGACCCCTGGGGCGTATGGCCGGACATCGTCGTCACGCTCGATGATGAAGAGACGCGGCGGATCCAACACGTACGGCGACAACTCGACAATCACGTTTACCCACTGCCGGATGCCGCCGGGGCACGCGGCGTCGCTCCGGCCGAAGAGATTCTGCGAGATCGTCAACTTCAGGCCGCCTTGGATTGGGTCCAAAGCGAATTGGCTCGTCGCGATGCGCCGGCGTCCACGAACATGGCCAACCGGGATTAGTCCCGCGCTACGGGCGCTGGTTCCTGGCTTGGCGCACCTCCAGGCCGACCATCAGCGCCAGCGTCAGCAACTGGGACCAGAACATGATGTGTACGATGTCCACCATGCGTTCATGTGACCCGCGAACAAGTGCCGCCTGAACCAGCAGGCTTGGGATGAGGATATAATTGCACGCAAACCGGTTGCGCGCCGCCCCGGCGAGCGCCAGCAAGTGGCACAAAAACCCAACCATGCGTAGCGAAGCCACAGCCGGCAGCATCGCGCCGGCGTCGGCGAACGCGCTGCCGAAGAGCAGAACGACGAGACGGTCGGCGAACAGGCCAAACGCCAACAATACGGCAGTGGCCAGCACCACGAAGTATCCCACGACTCGGATCAGCGGTCCTACCGTCGATTCGCCGCGGGCGTGGGCGCTGGTAAGAAGCGGCAACAGCAGGATGGAAAACGGCGTAACCAGTGCGCCGATCAATCGGGCGATTGAGAATGTTGCGCCATACAGGCCCGCCTGAAGATCTGGGAATAGATGTTTGACGGCGAGCATGTCCCCGTTTTGAAATCCTGCGGATGCGAGCATCATCAGCAGGAGCGGTCCGGCGAAGCCCACCACTTCACGACCATCGAACGGCTCGGTTGCATACGTGCGCAGCCGGCCACCCAACTGCCATTGCGATAGCAGCAACACGCCTACCAACGCGATCACGAAGCCTCCCAGGGCGGCCGTGGCCGATGGGACGAATTGCAGGATCACCATCCCGGCCGCCAACCGCAATGCCGCTTCGAAAACCGTGTTGGCGGTCAGATGGCCGAAGGACTGAAGCCCGCGCAGCAAACCACGGGAAATACTGAGAACAAGCGTCAGCGCCACGATTCCGTAAGCGAGGACGAGCGGCGCGCGAGTCGCCAGATTCCAGAACCGGCTCGCAGGCTCCACGAAGGCCAAAGCGGGCACCAGCAATGCGACCGTGGCCATCAGCGTGCGCCGAAAGCAGACACGCCCGAGCGCGCAGACTTTGCCCCAATCACCTTCGGCCGCAAACTTGGCGGAGAATCGGGCGACGGTTCCGTTGATCGGCCCCAACGCGATCTGGCAGAAGGCGACAAACGAGACGGCGAGCGAGAAGGCGGAGGATGCCTCGGGGCCCAACAGCCGCAAGGCGTACATGGTGTACGCAAGGCTCAGCGCGACCGTACCGGCCGTACCGGCTAGCAGGATTCCTGATTGACGGATTTCGTTTCTGATCCGGGTCACGTGTTCGGAGTTTCCTTCCGGGCGCCCTGCGCGGCGCGATGGCGTCATCGCCAACGCGGTCGTGGATCCATTGTCGGATTGCGCACTGGTTCTGTAAACGGGATGATCGGAGGGGCGTGTTCAGGCGGTGCAAGACCGTTTTGGCGGATGCCTCGTGGGTCACACCGTGCAGTGCGATGGCGAGGTGTTTTCAGAGGCGCGTATCTGGCAGACCGCTTCAGCGGTCTTACTCGAAGGGCAGCTAGCCCGTGCATCTTACGCCCGGGACGCGACCTCGCTCTTATCGCCAGCCGGTCTCAACGGGCTTTCTTGGCTCTGGGTAAGCCCGTTGAGACGGGCTGGCGCAGACAGAAATGTATGATCTCTGAC
>JBHHUB010000168.1:0-8865 GCA_046753625.1 Phycisphaerae bacterium
CGTTGACGCTACCGAGTGCCCCTTGGGCGAAACGTGCGACGTTCAGACCTGCTTGGAGCTGGGCGTCTCGTTCACGCCGGCCTGTGGAACCTCTGCCTGCTGCACGCCGCCCGAATATCAGGGCGGGGAAGGCTGCTTCGAATTGCAGCGGGATGAATGTTTGGCGATTACCGACGCCAACGCCAACCCCGCAGTTTGGCAGCGCGGCCTCTTCTGCAACCAGGGCAGCCAGAACTGCGTCCGCTGGGTATGCCGGGTCGCCGACCCCGCAATCGCCTGTGATCAGCCACAGCCCTTCGGTGTGGTCGGATGCGGCAACCCCAACTGTTGCGACATCATCTGCAACCAGGATCCGTTCTGCTGCGAGTTCCAATGGGACGAGCAATGCGCGGCCAGGGTCAGCCAGCCCGGCGGTTGCACGCTTAATGCTTCCAATGACGTCTGCTACGACCCCTCGCCCTCGCTCGGCGCCATTTTTGTGGACGTCTCGACGAATCGGTGCGGCAACAACGACCAGCCCTGCACCACCGACTCTGACTGCACACCGGGAGTGTGCCTCCCGCCGCGTGCCCTGATGAACACGGACGGTGCGGAATCCACTCCTGATGAATCGTTCTGCTGCGTTGGCAACGGTGGTTTCGGGGCCGTGTGGGCCAAGTTCGTCGCCCCCTCGACGTCCATGCTGATTACGACGGGTCAGTCGTCGGGGAACTCGACCGACCCGCTGATCCAAGTCTTCCGGGTTTTGGATAACTCGAGTGAGCAGGCCGCTTGTGCATCGCTGGTACCGATCGGTTGCGACGACGAGAGCGGCAGCCCGGCCGGCCAAGCTCGCCTGAGCCTGCGGGATCTCGTCATCGGCGACACCTACTACTTGATGCTCGCGGCCGACGGTGGCGGCGCGACCGGCGTCTATGAGGTCAATTTTGAAGCCTCCACGCCCGATCCGCTCCCGCCGCTCAACAACATGTGCGAGAACGCCACCGGGGTCACGCCCGCATCGAGCGTACCCTATGACCTGACCAACGCCACACTCGATTGTCCGATCGAACTGGCGCAGTGTTTGGTGGTACCGGGCCTCCCGGACCCGCCGAACCCGACACGCATGGATAACGACGTGTGGTATCAGTTTACCGCCATCGGCAGCGGCGTCGTGACCATCGACACGTGCGAGGTCGGCGGTCCCGATACGACCATGACGATTTACCGAACCGACACCTGCCCGCCGGACCCGGCCGATTTGGTCGCGTGCAGCGATAATGCCGGCGGCGCCTGCGGCATGGGTTCGTCCGCGACGTTTAACGCCGTCTCGTTCGACTTGTTCATGATCCGCGTCGGTGGCTTCGACGGCAGCGAGCCCATCGGTATGCTCAACGTAAGCAACGTCCTGCCCGACTGCCAGCCGAACCTCATCCCCGACGCGGACGAAATCGCGTGTGGGACCGGGAACTTCTGCGGCGGTACGTGCAGCGTTGGCGGTGCCCCTTGTGGCGTCGACGCCGACTGCACCAGCGGCACGTGCGACGGCGCATACGCCGGCAGTGATGACTGCCAGGGCAACGGCCTTCCCGACGAATGCGACATCTCGCTGGGCATCAGCCAGGATTGCAACACCAACGGCATTCCCGATGACTGTGACATTGCCGGCGGTGCCAGCCAGGACTGCAACAGCAATGGCATTCCCGATGAATGCGACGGCGGTTGCACCGCGATCACCATCGCCTCGTCAGTTCCGCCCAACGGCGAGACCGACGCCCGGCAGCCGACGAGCCTCGACGGCACCGTCGTCTTTGGTTGGGATAGCGCGGTGTTGACGTTTGATGGCGACGCGGCCGCCGTGACGACGGGTGACTTTGCGGTCACCTCGACCTCGGGCGTGGCTCCGACCGTCAGCGGCATCGCCATCACCGGCACCGACGTGACCGTGACCCTCTCCGGACCGATTCCGCCCGGCGCGTGGACCACGATCACCTATTCGCCGACGAGTTCGAGCATTTGCCTCGGATTCCTTCCCGGCGACGTGAACGCAGACGGCACGTCGGCACCGTCGGACATTCTGGCGGTGATCGACTCACTGAACGGAATCACGCCGAGGCCCGATTTCGCTACGGATGCGGATCGCAGCGGTGTGGCCGGCCCCGAGGACATCCTCCGCGTGATCGACCTGCTCAACGGCGCATCCGCGTTCGACGTTTGGTTGGATGCCACGCTCGGCGCTTCGCCCTGCCCGTAGGGAACGCTGAAGAGCCATAGTGTCAAAGGCAACGGCCCCGCCGCGATTGACTTCGCGGCGGGGCCTTTTTTCGTCCGTGCCGCGGGATTTTGTGCCGCACGATGTAGCCCAGCCGCCCTCGGCTGGGTGCCCCATGTCCTAGCTGGGTGCCCCATGTCCTATTGGACGTGGGGCAGGCGATGATCCCGCGGCCACTAGAATTCGAATGCCATCCGGCAGGACCGCCACAGCGCGGCGGCTTGGGTCGTTGGTAGAAGCAGGCATCAGCCGGTCACGATCATCGGCGCCCCACCTCCAAAAGAAGGAGGTGGGGCACCCGCCATCCGCTTGCATCACTGCTCTAATACCGGTAATGCTCGGGCTTGTAGGGGCCGTCCACGCTGATACCGATGTACGCCGCCTGGTCCGGCCTTAGCTTGGTCAACTTAGCGCCGAGCTTATCCAGATGCAGCCGGGCGACTTTCTCATCGAGGTGCTTGGGCAGAACATAGACCTTCTTCTCATACCGATCCTTTTTCTCAAACAACTCGATCTGGGCCATCACCTGATTTGTAAAGCTGTTGCTCATCACAAAGCTGGGGTGCCCCGTCGCGCAGCCGAGGTTGACCAACCGCCCCTCCGCCAGAACGATGACGCCATGTCCATCGGCAAAGGTCCAGAGGTCCACCTGCGGCTTGATCTGCATTTTTGTAATGCCGGCAACCTTGGCCAGACCGGCCATGTCGATTTCATTGTCGAAGTGCCCGATGTTGCAGACGATGGCCTTGTCCTTCATCCGCGCCATGTCGGATGCCATGATGATGTCCTTGTTGCCGGTGGTGGTGACAAAGACATCAGCCAGATCCACGACCTCCTCCAAAGGCAGCACCTGAAACCCTTCCATGCACGCCTGCAGCGCGCAGATCGGATCGATCTCCGTCACAATCACGCGGCAACCCTGACGTACCAGACTTTGCGAACACCCCTTGCCCACGTCCCCGTATCCGCAAACCACCGCAGTTTTACCCGCGAGCATCACGTCCGTGGCGCGCATGATGCCATCGACGAGCGAATGGCGGCACCCGTAGAGATTGTCGAACTTGCTCTTGGTCACGCTGTCGTTGACGTTGATCGCCGGGAAAAGAAGCGTGCCCGCGTCCTGCATTTGATAGAGGCGATGCACGCCGGTGGTCGTCTCTTCGCTGACGCCGAGCAGGCCGGCCGCCACACGATGCCAGCGCTGCGGATCCCTTTGCAGCTCGTCGACAAGAAGCTGCAAAACGATTTTCATCTCCTCGTTCTCCGCGCCCTCCGGATCGGGCATGGTGCCGTCGGCCGCAAACGCGTTTTCCGCCTCGACGCCCTTGTGGATCAAAAGCGTGGCGTCCCCGCCGTCATCCACGATCAGGTTCGGGCCGCCCTCCGGGAAATTCAACGCCTGATTCGTACACCACCAGTATTCCTCCAGCGTCTCCCCCTTCCACGCGAACACCGGAATCTCCGCTTTGGCCATCGCGGCCGCGGCATGGTCCTGCGTGCTAAAAATGTTGCAGCTACACCAGCGCACCTCCGCGCCCAACACACGCAACGTTTCCATCAGCACGGCGGTTTGTACCGTCATGTGCAGCGAACCCGTGATCCGCGCGCCGGCCAGCGGCTTGTCTGAGCCGTATTCCTGCCGGGTGGCCATCAAGCCCGGCATCTCATGCTCGGCCAGCTCGATCTCCTTTCGCCCAAACTCGGCCAGGGCGAGATCGGCAACCTTAAACTCTTCAACTGCAGTCGTCATGATCATCTCCAACAGTAACGTGTGTCATAAGTCTTACGACTATCCATTCTCTACGCCTCATCGCCGCCCGGTGACCACATACAGATCCGGCGCGTCGTCGCCGCGATCCACCGTCGCCAATCGGCCGCATTCAATATCCCGAAACCCTGCACCGGCGAGCAAGCCTATCAACCGACTCGGCTCGAAACCCATCCACCGATCATGCATCCTATCGCGAAACGACTCGTTGGAGTGGGCAGCCTGCTCCACGATGAGTACCCTTCCCTCCCCTTTGAGCACGCGAAAAAGTGACCCGATCGCATCGGCCGGGTGCGGCACGTGGTGCAACACCAGAAGCGCCAAGGCCAGGTCGATCGTCCCGGGTTCCACAGGCAGATCGGCCAGGTCGCCACGGCGGAAATGCACGTTGGTCAGCGCCTTATCGGTCACGCGCTGCCTGGCCGCGTCCAGCATCGAATCGACCGCATCTACCGCAATAATTCGGCGAAATCGGTTGGCCAGAGAAGGAAGAAGATAGCCGGTTCCCGTCCCGGCATCCAAGACCGTCCAATCGGCCGGCAAGAGCGCCCACAGCGCCTCCAAATGAAAGCAATTCCCAAAACTCGCCTCGCGCAACCTGTCCCATCGTCGACCAATCCGAACGAAAAAATCCTCGCTTGACTCACTCTGCCGCCTCAGAACATCCTTCAATCGCGCTGCAAGACCATCGGAGAGCGGCTGCTCGCGAATCCATTCCATGAGGCGCCCGGAGAGTTCCGAGTTTCCACCCACCGGATCAGGTGCAACCGAACAGTAAACGGCCTGCCCCACCTTCCGATCCACGATCAGGCGTGTCTCCCGCAACACCTTCAGATGCCGCGAAACGGTCGATTGCGGTAGTCGGAGCAGTTCGACCAACTCAGAAACGCTCAGCTCCTCGCGGCTGAGCAGGCACAGCGCATACTGCCGGGTCTTGTCAGCCATGGCTTTAAATACCGCTTCAGGGTCCATAATGCAGGCCTCTCCGCCAGCAAAACATCCACATATCCGGATTATAGGATATACAAACAGGGCTTCAAGAGGTCGGTGGGCAACGAGTTATTGGACTTCGAAACGCGCACCGGCACCCCAGAAGACCGGTGAGAATATGCGCGTCGATCCAAGCCCCAGGCGTTGAACTCGGCTTCCGGCTGCGCCGGCCAGCTTTGAGACCGCCCGACCGAAGCCTGCGGCGGAGATAGGCGGTCCTACCGCCCCCGCCTCACCCGGGCACGGCAGGGCTTGTCTAGATTGACTCTTCCCCGTTTTACTCGGAACGTAGTAAACTAGGCGCTGGGGAGGTGCCCCACCGAGACCGAACAAAAGACTGGGACGGGAACTCTTGCCTTGACTCGGCGTCAAAACACACGGACCGGCGCGCGTGCCGTACATCGCGGCGTGTGCGTCGAGGAGGCCCAACTCGTCGAGAAGGCCAAACACGGTGAGACGGAGGCATTCGAGGTGTTGGTGCGCCAATACCAGGATCGTGTGTTCAACACCTGCTGGCGCATCTCGGGCCACTTGGAAGATGCCCGGGATCTGACGCAAGAGGCGTTCCTCAAGGCGTTGGAAAACATCGCCGGCTTCAACTACCAGAGCAGCTTCTACACGTGGCTCTTCCGCATAGCGGTCAACCTGGCGCTGTCCCACAAGCGCAAGACCGCACGCCGCCGTACGATTTCATTGGATCGCGGAATCGGCGAAGAGGGTACGCAAGCGGATGCACTCAAGCACCTGATCGCGGCGGATTCGGAGCATGATCCGGTGGTAGCGGCCACAAAAGCCGAAATGCAGGGCATGGTTGCCCGAGGGCTGCAGGCGCTCGACGAAAACCAGCGGACTGTTGTGGTCCTGCGCGACCTGGAAGGATTCGACTATCACGAAATCGGCGAAATCCTTGGGATTCCGCCGGGAACGGTAAAGTCCCGCCTGTTCCGCGCCAGAATGGCGCTGCATCAGGCGATCGACAGACTTAGAACGGGCAACCCGAAGAGCTTGAGCCAAGATGTCAGCGATTGACAAAACGGAAATGGGCGAGTGGCTCTGCGCGTACCTCGATGACGCGCTGAGCGGCGACGAACGCGCGCTGGTCGAGCAGCTTCTCAACGAGCATGCCGACGCGCGCGCGCTCCTGGACGTGCTTCGCAGAACATCCCAGGCGGTCTGCGATCTGCCCCGGCACCCCGCGCCCGATACGATTCTCGAGGACATTCGAAACCAACTGGAACGCAGCGAACTGATCGGCGCTGAACCCGAGGCGATGCCGCAGACGACCCGCGGTTCGTCCGCCCTGTCCCGCTGGGCGATGGCGGCGATGCTGGGGTTTGCCGCGGTGGGCGGCATCTGGGCGGTGGTGGATCGCTTTGGACCGAACCGGACGGTGCAGGTAGCGTCGGCGCCCAAAGCCCATGATGCGCTCGAAGAAACCGCAGCAAAGCAATCGAGCAAGGACGCCGCCCCCGCGAATCTCGCCAGCAAGCTCAAACCCCGGAACAAGAACCGCTCGCAACGGCTGCACGAGCGTCCATCGGAACAACGCCACACCCGCCGACGATCGTCAACCCAAGCTGAGCCCGCGATCGCGACCGCGGCAGACACATCGTCCACCACCCCATCAACCCCGCAGGCAATCCAGGCCGAATCGGTGGCCGCGGCGGCCCCGCTGCAGCCCATTGATACGCCGATGCTGGAACGATTGATTCGCAAGGATCGCAAGTTGGGACAAGCCTGGCCCGCCAGCGCGATTAGGCGCCACCGGTTCGAGAACGAGACAATCCATCTGTCCTTCAACTCACCCGACGAGTTCGCACGCAACCGACTCGCGCGTAGCCTGATCGGACATCTCGAGGCTGGCGAGGCCGTTGAGTTGAATAAGCGGCCTCGGAATGCAACAGCGGCGCCGTTTTACATCGAGGGCATCGCCGGCATCAACTTCGATGCACCGAACGCACGCCAGATTCTCGTGCGTCTCCCAAAGGTCCGCGCGGTGCAAGTGCTCGGCGGCCTCTTGAGCGACACCTCAGAACCCTACACCCACGTCCAACTCAAGATCGACTCGTTCCATGTGGACGGAAGGGATGGGGTTGTTTCGCTGCTTAGCTCGCTCAACCCGGAGCCGGACGCGGCCACCAAGGCACTTGCCACGAACGCGGCATCGAACCCACCGTCGACGTTGGAGGGCGCCACGGGCGGAAGCGCAAGGAAGCTGGTCGGCGGCATGTTCGCGGGTCTGTTCCGCGTAATCGGGGTCGATCCATCCATGCTGCCATCGGCGATACCGCCCGCCAAGAAGCATGAGGAGTCCGGCTCGCCCCCAACGCCGGCACAAGCCGCTGCGCCGCCTGCTGCTGACCTCGTACGGACTGATGCTGAGCGTTCCGCCGACAGCGGAAAGGACCAAGCAGAAGATACCCGGCAAGGCGTCGCGGCCAACGCCGTCGGCAAGCCAACGTCGGCAACCCAGGACGAAGACAGACGAATGTCGCTCGTCGAGAAACGACTTGAAGCCATGAAACGGCCGTCTCCGCCGATGGATGCCGACCGAAAGGCGAATAGGGCGAAAGAAGCGACGCACGCGCTGAAGAAAAAGCCGGCGAAACGGCTGCCGCCGCACGTGGTGGCGCCGCGAGAGTGGATCACCATTGTCGTCGAGCTAAACGTGCCCGAGGCCCGCCCGACCAAACCCGCGCCGCCGGCCAAGGCCCCCACGGCGCAGCCCGATGCCCCGAAACCCGGGACACAAGACGAACCGTCCAACACCACCAAGGCGAAGAAGTAAACCGCCGGCTTGAGCGCGAGAACGGGGTTCGTCGCTAGATCGCCGACGCACACGTTTCAGACCGCTCTTCAGAGCACCGCGGCGATAGCCCGGTGACATCCGCACCCGCGCGGTCCGCTGGCTCGCGCCGGCGGCTCTGAGTCGGCGTGCCCGACCCGCGGAAAATGGTACTTGCCCGCGGCCATGTCCGCGATCTTGATTCGGTGGGATTCCCCGGCTACATTGACGCCAACGATCCTTTGCCAGCAGGGACGGCCAATGAACACGACCAATCCACAAGTTGCCATCTCCGAGACCGAAGAAGAGTCGGCCGCAAGCGAAACCGCCTCGATAGCAACCAAGGAAGATGCCGCGCCGGTGCTCAACAACGCCACCTGCGGCGATGTCAGGCCCGTTTCGAGCTCCTTCCGCTGGTGGCTGGGCGTCGTGGCGGCGCTGATCGTGGCCGCGCCGCTATCGTGGCTGCTGGCGTTGGCCGCAAATCTGCCTTTTTTCCTGGGCCTGTTCTTTTTCGCACTGTTCGGTCTGATGATCGGGGCGGTGTGCTTTCGCGTCGCCCACGCAACGCAACCCTACGCCCGTGGAACCGTTCTGGTGGGCACAACGCTCATCATTCTCGCCACCTGGGGCGGGTCCATCTGGTTTGAGGCCCAATCCTTCGGCATGGACATGGCCCGCGAGGCTCTGGCCGTTCCGGGCCTCATCCTCAAAGGAACCACGGCAAACGCCTACCGCACCCAAATTGACACAGATGTGCAATCTTTCCTGAGCGAGCACTACCCCCCCGGCGGGACCATCGGCTACATCCGATGGGTCATGAGTTCGGGGAAGATACCTGACGGCATGTTGGCCTCCGTGAAGCAAGGATTGCGAACCAATCAGGCCGGCTGGTGGTGGATCGGCCGGGTCACCATCTCGATCGCCCTGCTCGCCTTCGGCGTTGGATCCCAAGTCTTCCCGCTGCGCGAACCGCGCGGGATGCTTGGAAGGCCAAAAGGTTGAAGTGGGTTCTGAGCCGCGGGCGCCGGCCCGCGGACATCCTCGACGAACGCCGGCCCGGCGTTCTTG
>JBHHUB010000169.1:0-8849 GCA_046753625.1 Phycisphaerae bacterium
TCTGGCGGGCACGCCCGTGGTCGTGGTCCCGGGGCTGATGAGACCCTGTATCGTAACGACCGCTTCCACGTTGGGATTGATCGTACAGCCTGCCGCAGCTTGGACCGAAGCGTTGGCGCTGAGGATCTGTGTCCCGGTCACCACTGCAGCGGCATTGAAGAACAAATCCACGCCGGCATGTAGTGAGGTTTCCAGGCAGGTCAGGGGGGAACCCGTCGGCAGAAGCTCGACGCTGTAGACGCGCCGCGCATCGCCGACCTCGCCGATCCCGTAGAGCCTAAGCGGATCGCTGAAGTCGTCATTCAAGATGCCGTCGTCGTCAAGAAGCATCCAGCTAAACGTGCCGCGGCCCAACGCCTGGGGCGCCGTCGCAACACCGCTCCTTCTTTGATTGCGCCAAGAGGGATAGTCATTGCTCACCGTGTTGTCGATATCGATCAGCGCGTACTCGATCGCCGACCGCGCGAGCAAGCCCGCCTCCTGCGCATCGTGGGCGTTGACCGAATCGCGAACCTGCAACCGCGTAACGACGATCGCCGAAAGACCGATGGTCATCACGAGCATGGCCGCCCCCATGACCAGGACGTACGTAGCGGCGCGGCGCCGGCTTTGTCGGTGGCAAGGTGGGCCCGTCATGCTAGGGCCCTCCGTAGGCTATCTGGTTGAGGTCGGCCGCGCCGGTCACGACGGCTTGACGGGCGCCGCTTGATTTCAACGCCATCGACACATGGCTCACATACGTGGTCGTTGTGGGAGGCGCGTAGTCAAACGCCCCCGCCTTGGATCGAAGGGCGGACAGCGTGGTTGCGCGACCGGACGGATCCGTGACCGTCACGTCGATACGCTTGATGCGCGTATCCGATCCGCTTGACTGCAGCGTGAGCGTGTTCACATATGCCACCGCAACGGTCCGGGTCCACCCGTCGTACGCGGTCAGCACAGTGCCATCCCGAGCTTGTGGCGGTCGCGCGGACCAGCCATGGTAATCGTCGACGTCGTCGAACCGGCTTCGGGATGTATCGGATGTCTCGCCGGAATCCGGACCGAGTCCACTCGGCGTCGCGATCGATGCCACAGCCAGCAGCAGGCCGCCCCCCCCACCGCCGGCCCCACCGCCCGCGGTACTCACGGTGACAGCATCTCCAGGCTCTTCGTACGCATTGGCCAGAACCTCACTCATCAAATCCATGGCCAGCGCATAAGCACGGCCGCTGTCCGCACGAACCTGCCTTCCGTGAACCGCCCCCCCCAACGTGTCCAGCGCCACGACCAACATGCCGCCGACGATCAGCGTCGCGACCGCTCCCTCGACGAGTGAGAATCCGCGCCGAGGTAGCGTGTGGCTCAATCGAATCGCGTCAAGTGCGTTCATGATCCTCCGCCTCTATCGCCTGCCCGAGTTTTCCGCGTCCGATCGCTACGGGTTCCCGTCGCAGATGGTCCCGTCACCCTCCGCCGATTCCAGCGTCCCGTTGCCACAACAGAACGCGTTGGGACTCTTTCCCGCGAGGCGGCTCGCGCAGTCCGCCGAACAATTGTTGCAGTCCTCTCCGAGATCGCATCTGCCGTTGCCGCAGACCGGTGCAACACAAGCCGGATCGGTGGGGCAATTGATGTCATCGCAGTCGATCCTGCCGTCGCAATCGTTGTCCAGACCATCGTTGCAGGTCGCCCCGGGCTCCTCAAATGCCGCAGGCCCGCCACAATCCACCGGGCAGCCACACGCATCCTCCCCGGTTTCACATGATCCGTTGCCGCAGACCGTGCCCGCAGACGCCCCCTCGCGCCGGGCCGCCCAGACGATGGCCCGTTGCAGGATGGTCTGGCCCATGGCGTTGAGCGCGCTGATGTCGAACGATCCACTCAAACCCCAAGGCAACTGCACGCGTCGCGCGGCGGCCGGCGTCGCATCGGCAAGCACGCCGCCTGTGTCGATGACCAAGAGGGTGGCGTTGCCGCTTCCGATCTCGGCGAGCCCGGTGGCTCCGGTGGCCAACGCCGCCCCAAAAACGGTGAGCGCTTGGGCGGAAGAACAGAGCGCCAGGCCGCCGAGCGCAAAAGGTGACGTGATGTAGTGCGTGTTATCCAGAACCGTTACGCCGGACGACGCGATCGAGAGTGGCAGGTTCACACTGAATCCGAGATCGTCGCCCAAGCCCGGGTGTTCGTTGACGACGCCGATGGACGCGCCCGTCAGCTTGTTGCCCACCGCGACGTCATCGACTTCATGGGAAATGTACACCACGTCCGCACTTAAGACCTGGCTATCGAAATCCGCTTGTTTTTGGGACGCGGCGATTTCGTCGACCAGGAAACCCCACGATTCGATCAACGCTTTACGCGCCAGTTCCGTAGCGGTTTCACCACCCACCGAAGTGACCACCAGCAGCAAGGTGGGCTTGGTCGGACAGGTCGTGGCCGCGCAGGTCGAACTGTGGCCCATGGGGGCGCCATCAGCCAGCGCGCACGCGTCCGGAGCCATATCGAGACACGTGCCGTCCGGCTGACAGCAAGCTTGATTCTGGGGCGTGATGGTCCGGAGCAGATGGCCGAAACTCAACTCGTCCACACGATCGACGATGGCGACCGGCGTGCCGTTGTTGTACGCGCGCGTGAGCGGATCTCCCGGTGTGCCGGACCACGCATAGCGGATCCGCTCGGGTACGGCATCGCCGTCTCGATCCGGCACGGTGAACGCAACGGCCGTAGTGGTCAGTTCGCGGAATTCGATCGCAAACGTAAGGTCGGCCGAGACCAGGGAAACGACGTCGGCGGCGTCGGCGGTCAACGTGGCCGGCTCCTGTCCGTCGTCGATGGCCCGCGCAGCGATAAACACGGCGGACGACATGCCGCCCAATAGCACGACCATGATCGCCATGGCGGCCACGGCTTCAATGAGCGTGAAGGCGCCGCGTCCAACGTGCGTGTGTCTGATGCGTGTCATCATGCATCTCATCTCGATCGGGAATATCCTACCCGTAGGTCGTCGTCACGTTTCCCGATTGCCCATCAAGCGTTATCGTTGCGGTACTCGTTCCAACCGTGATCGTAAGCGAGCCGCCACTGTCAGGCATTCCGTAGATGTCGAAGACAACCACCGGATCGCCGACGGCTTGCGCCGCCGTTCTGAATTCGATTTGGCTGATGGTGGCGTGATAGGGCTCGCGCGTCAGATCAACCAGGTACGTCTGTGTCGCATGGTTCGGGTCCGACGTCTGCGCCAAGACGTAGGTGTCGGAGGTCATGTCAAACATGACGCGTTGGGGCGTGCTGGTTTGCATCGCCCTCTTCCGGGCATACGCCAGATCCATCGTTACCCGCCGTACCGCCGCATCAAGCTGATGTCGGACGATCGCCTGGCTGAAGCGCGGCATGGCGATGCCGGCCATCACCGCGATGATGATCATCACGAGCACCATCTCAACCATCGAAAAGGCTGTCTTGGCTTGTTTCATAGGTCCGATAAAGAGCCGCGCTGAATGACCACCCATTACACCATACGATTCGCGCCGCGCGCCTCGATTAAGGTATCGACAGGCCGGCGCGGCCGCTTGGCGACTGACCGGGTCAAATCGAGCAAGCGATGCGTGGGTGTTTTCTCGGACCGAGGTTGACCGCAACGCACCCGTATTGCATGCAATCGTCCCTCCCCCCGCATTCCGGCCACGTGTCTCGCATTGGGCGGGTAGGCACGCTGCGGGACCAGGTCCGATAGCTGCGGAGACCGGAGCCGGGGCGACAGCAAGGCGGAGGCCGGCCAATTCGCACGTAACGCCACGCTACCGGCGTTGGCTCAGTGCGACGATGTATGCATCGAATCGCTTCTGGAGTTCGGGAAGTGGGGTCTTGAAGAAACGCCGAAAAACGGCCACTTCTCGGCCTTTGCGTTCGACCCGATTGGCAGGATGTCCGACCAGAAACTGCATGTATTCGGCGAGTTCGTCGGCGTGTCGGTTGAACAGAAACGCGAACATAGCCCAGGATTCGGCATAGGCCGCGCGAATCGAAATGGGCGGGCTGGCCTGGCCGGAGGCCACCATGGCCTCGATGCCCAGGTTGCGGTGCTCCTTCAGGAGTTGGCTGAACACGGCCAAGCGATCCCCATTGATCCGTGCTGCCCCCTGACGCCGGCCTTTCCGCTGCGGCGGAACCTCAAACACGCACGCGAGCCCTTCGCTCAACCAAAACGGATAGGCGGCGTTGGGATCTTGTACACCCGTGTTGTACGCAATCTGGTGCGCGCCTTCATGCTGCGTGACCACCGTGTTGAAGCGGGCCACTTCCCGGATTACCCGAGCCCATTCGGATTCCATCTCGCGGGCGAGGCTCCGTTTGCTCTTGTCTACCGGACCGGAGGGAAGATCAATCTGGATGATCGTGTCGGGTCCGCCTGGGATGCTCAAGAGGCGCTGCGCCATTCGGTTCAGGTACTGCTCCGTCTGTTCCAATTCCTTGCCGTTGCGTTGATTGTAAAAGACGGACCAATTGTGACCGGAGTCGTAATACCCGGCGACCCACTCCGCGAGCCTCTGCTCACCGCCCGACGCGCGACGGTAGAAGCCCTGCATCTGCCGCTCGTTGTCCAGGAGGATCACGAGAAGCATTTCATGGTCTGCGTTGATCGGCAGGTGCAAACGCCGGACGAATCCCAGGAAATTCCGCCGGGTGGCCTCTAAAATAACCTTGCGCTGAACCGCAAACTCGCGCTTGCCCGCGAAAAGCAGGCGGTAGTGGCGGGATGAAATCGACGCATAGGCCACCCCCATTTCCTCAAGGATCGCCTGGGCCTGATTGACCCTGGCCTCAAAGGCGGGGGTTGCGTTGGGGGCGGCTAACGCGGCGGTGCCTGGGCCAAGAACAAGACTGAATCCCAAGAGGGGACCGACTACCGGAAAAAAAATGGAGGCCGCCCGTCGCGGCCGCTGCTCATGCCGCTCGGGATGGCTGCACAGGGTCTCGGGCATCGGCACGCTCCGTCGGGTCCGGGGCCGCGTTCCAACCTCCGGCGTCACGCCGTGCATAGCGGCCGCCTCATCGGCCCCCGCTACGGCCAATCAGAGGCTGGACGACATGGACAGGATAAGCATAGGCCACAGGTCAGTGGCGGAAAAGGCGCAATCCAGGGCATTCGCCTGGGCGCAAGCGGAAAGGCCATCGGGTGGTGCTTGGGTTTCCAGACGGGTCCAATCCACCGCCAACCAGCTTAGCGGCAACACACCTGGAACCGGGCAACCTCAAGGTCTCGAGTTGAGCAAGGCCACACGGCAAAAGGCGGCGAAGGGATTCGAACCCTTGAATCGCGGATTTGCAATCCGCTCCCTTAGTCCACTCGGGCACGCCGCCGAAGATTCCAGTATCCAAACACCATGGCCGTCAAGACCGTTTGGCGCCTTCCCCAGGGCCGGAAAAGCAACTTTTCACAGGCGCCGGCCGTGCCTGACGTGGAAAATCCGCCATCGAAGCCAGCCACGCCGATCCGGGAGACCTACTCCGCCGCCACTGGGGCAGGCGGACATACTACTCAATCGAGCCGCGTGGTCAACGTAGGTTTCGCCGCCACAAGGCCGCGAGAAATATCGACAATTATCAAGCATCACTTCATGCCGGCATGAATCGGTCCACGATTTTTGCTGCGGCAGTGGCGCAGCCCTCCCAGGCAAGGTAGCCCACGATGTTTCGTACTGCGAGGACAAGCCGAGCAACGGGAATTGGCGACATCCCCGGATCCCCGCAATGGGCGAGACGAAGTTTCCGTCAGTAGGAAAACCGGCGATTCGCATTTGCCGGCCGATCCGATCCATTCTCTGGCACTCCTTGCTATCAGGTCATTGGGGTAGATCGTCCCGTTTGAAGCATGCGGACAGCCCACAGGTCCAGGCCGACCCGATTACGATCCACCAGGGCCACGCAATGATGGGGTCGGCCTCCGGTTGCCACAGTTTCAGGCCGATCAAACCCGCCACCGACGAAAGCATGGCGAAGACGTTGGTGCGATCGCGCCCGCGGCTCTTGGTGGTCACCCCCAGCACGAATACGCCCAACATGCCGCCGAAGACCAGGCTGGCCCAGCCGAATGCCGCCTCCAGCAGATCATCGTTGCGCCGAAACAGCAACGCGACGCCGACAAGGACCACGCCAAAAAAGAGCGTCGCGATTCGCGCGATCCGTAGGTAGTGCTTCGAAGGTGCGTTCGCGCGAACGTAGGGCCGGTAGAAATCGGTGACCGCCGTCGACGACATGGCGCCCAACGCAGAATCCAGGCTGGACATGGCGGCCGCGAAGATTCCCGCGATCAGCAATCCTTTGAGGCCCCACGTCGAGGGCAGGTCGTGCCGGATAAACGTCGCAAAGACCCGATCCGGCTCCATCGCACCGGCCGCATCCCGCACAAACTCCGGCCGAGATTCATAAAAAAGCGAGAGCAGCACGCCAACCAGCAGAAACAAGCAAACGACGGGCAGCCCCGCTGCCGTGTTGAATAGGAGCGAGCGTTGGCCTCGCCGCAGGTCGGGGCAGGTGAGCATGCGCTGCGTCAAGTCCTGATCCACGCCGAGCGCGGCCATCGTCTGTACGGTCGCGTAGATCATCAGCACCCAAAAGACGCGGTCGTCGTTGAACGCCGTGCCCCCATGGATGACCTGAAGCTTCCCGCTATCGCGCGCCGCGGTGAGGTTCTCGACCCATCCTCCTGGAATGGCGCCGAACAAATAGACCACTACGACCACCGCCCCGCCGATGAGGAACATCGCCTGAATCGCGTCGGTGGCGATGATCGATTTGATGCCGCCGCACGTGGCGTAGGCGACCGCCACGGCAGCACTAAGCAGTACGATCCACTCGAGGGGACCATCAAAGACAATCGCCAGCGCCATGGAGGCGACCAACAGGCGGATCGCACTACCCAAGATGCGCGATGCGAAGAACATCAGCGAGGCCGTCGTGCGCGTCCAAGGGCCGAATCGCGTGCCGAGGTACTCGTACACCGTCGTCACCTTGCCGCCGTAAAACGCCGGAAGCAACAAGTAGACGATCAGCAGCCGACCGACGATCGATCCGGCGTACATCTGAAGATACCAGCAGTTTTCACTGAACGAACGGCCCGGAACGCTGAGGAAGGTCAGCGCGCTGACCTCGGTGGCCAGAATGGACAGCCCCACCAACAGCCAATGCTGCCGTCTGCCGCCAAGAAAGAAATCTTCCGTATCGCTTTCGTTGCGTCCAAACCACAAGCCCGCGCCCAAGATGGCGGCGAAGTACAACGTCAGTACTGCGATGTCAGGCCAGGCTAGCACCAAACGCGTAACTCCTCTACGCATCGTGGGGCGACGTCATTCCGGCCCGGGCGCGGCCGCCGCCGAACAACCAACGAACCGACCGACGTCTTCTACCATGCGCTCGAGATGTACGACAATGTCCGAAAGGCCGGAGCGCTTGTTGCGCTGCATCCAGGCGGCCGCATAGGATTCGACGGCCGAGCGAACGTCCGCCGCCCAGTCGCCGAAATCCGCGCGATGGGCGCGGCCTCCTTTCCCGTCGGACAGCAGCATGATCTTGCGCGACAGCAGCGCGGAGAATTCACAAGCCAGACGCAACTCCGCGCCATCGAGGCCGCATTCGCTCGCGTCGAGGGCGATCGCTGGCATCGTGCGCGCCGTTTGCACGGCGAGCTCCAAACGCTCCTCGGCACTCTCGCGTGGGGGACGTTGCACGCCATCAAGCAGTTTTCGAGGAGGTTTCCAGAACCAAGGCCACGTCTCGCCGGCCTCGTCCCTTCGGCCCAACTCCCGAAGACCAGCCAGCCCTTCGCCCGAAAAAGCACCCTTGCCGTGCGCCGCGAACGCCTCGTCGAACGCTCGGCCTCGAGGATGATCCACGTTCCAGGCCAAGCAAGCACCAAGGGCCATGCCATGCCGGCTGCAGGCCAGCGGATTGAAATGTCCGTGATCCCCCCAATCCGTCGTAATCATGCCGGCCGCGCCGGCACTTTTTCCGGCTCGGGCGAAGCGGCTGATGTTGCGCTCCGCCAGATCCATGGCCGGAATGATGCGCTTCCATGCGGATGTTCCGGGGCAGACAAAGGTCTTCAGCCCGGCGCGAGTCAGATCTGAGGTGGCCTCATACTCCGCCTGATCGTCGTAGCCCCAATGCAACACGGTGGCATCTCGCGGGATTCGCTCTAACAGCGCCGGGTACTTGGTAACGACGTCACTCCAGAAGCAGCACTGTCGCCCTGCCCGCGCGCACAGCGCGTGCGTACGCACGATGTGGTCCAAATAGGCATGGCCGCGCGCGTCGCCCTCGATACGCGCATGACTTGCCCCCTGACCCAAGTCCCAGGGCTCGTCGCCACAGATGTTCACTACGGGCGCAGAAAACGCGTCAAACACGTCGGCCCAGATCCGCTCGACGAGCCGCCATGCGTCCGGATTCCGGCAATCCAGCGTCAGCCCCCGCGCGCGCGTGGGCCAGTCCATCTTGTCCCATGATGCGCCGGGTTCGATTTCCGCGAGCCTACGGTAGCGCGGCATCGAAAGGATTCTTCCCATATGGCCCAGGGTTGCGATCGCGGGCACGAGTTGCATAAAGCGTTGCGTGGCGAAGGCATCCAACTCCGCGACCTCGTCCGCCGTAAGTCCATGCGCGCCGTCGCAAATCCGCGAATCAAACGAAAACACGAACGCATGTTCCATGTACAACTGGAATTGATTGATCTTGAACCCCGCGAGCCAATCAACGAGTCGCTTGAGCGTGTCTAGCGTAGGCACCTTGCCGCGGGTTACGTCGTGCAACACACCTCGTGTTTGAAAATCCGGAGCATCGTACATGGTGCAACAGGGAATCTCGCCATC
>JBHHUB010000170.1:0-8769 GCA_046753625.1 Phycisphaerae bacterium
CATTTCGTCGCATGGCATTTCGTCGCGTGGTTTCCAAGCGTACGTTCATTGTGCGGTTTTCCGTTTTGGGTTTGGGTCTAATGGCCAAGGCCACCTTTGCCCAGGCGACGGATGATGAACGGCGGCTCGGCGGTCGGATGTACGACAAGTGGTGGGTGGTGAACTTCGCGGACGTGCCGGTTGGCGATCATCCGCTCTATCCGCCGGTTGGCCAGCAGTCCGGCAGCGCGACCTTTCGCTGCAAGGAGTGTCACGGGTGGGACTACAAAGGTGCCGCCGGTGCATACGGTCCGGGGTCGCCGCACTTCACGGGGATTCCCGGCGTATTCGGCTCCACGCTGACGCCGACGGAAATGTTCGACATCATCAAGAATCCCAACGGCGATGGGACAGGTGGAACAACGGTCAACGGGCATGACTTCGGCAACCTCGGTCTCAGCGACCAGGACATCACGTTCATCGTCGCGTTTCTCCAGGATTGGGTTATCGATACCGACGCCTTCATCGACCCGACCGATCAATTCATCGGCGACCGAATTCAGGGTTTCATCAACTACACGCAAGTCGGTGACGCCGGGCACTGCGTGAATTGTCACGGATACTCGGGAACGGCTATTAATTTTGGTACACCGGACAATCCGGAGTGGCTCGGGACGATCGCCGTGGACAATCCGTGGGGGTTGTTGCACAAGATTCGCGTCGGCACGGCCTCGACGAGCGCTATGCCGAGTTGGCTGATCAACGGCGACGGGACGGATCAAGGTGCGGCCGACATCGGGCGATTCGCCCAGGAGCACTTTCCGGTCGCGCCTCCGCCGGCGGGTTTGAGCGCGATCCGCGGTGGCAAGCTATACGACAAATGGTGGGCCACACAGGGTGTGCCGGCGCCCACGGGCAATCATCCGCTCTATCCGCCGGCAGGTCAGCAGTCCGGCAGCACGACATTCCGCTGCAAGGAGTGCCATGGTTGGGATTACAAGGGCGCGGCCGGCGCTTATGGTCCGGGCTCGTCGCACTTCACGGGGATTCCCGGAGTGTTCGGCTCGACGATGACGCCGGCGGAGATGTTCGACATCATCAAGAATCCCGACGGCGACGGTACCGGCGGGACGACCGTCAACGGGCATGGGTTCGGGACCATCGGGCTGACGGACGCGGACATCAACGATCTGGTTGAATTTCTGCAGACGCTCCTGCTCGATACGGACAATTTCATTGACGCCGGCGGCCGGTTTACCGGCGACGCCGTTCAGGGTGAATCGCTGTACACCGGCACCGCTTCGTGCTTCATCTGTCATGGTTTTGATGGCATGAACATCAATCTCGGTACGCCGGTGGATCCGCTCGGCGTCGGGAACATCGCAGACCAGAACGCCTGGGAATTCCTGCACAAGGTTCGCGTAGGTCAACCGGGCAGCACGCCGTCGATGTTCAGTTGGGTAGAGAACGGCGGTTCGGATCAGGGTGCGGCCGACATCGGAACGTACGCCCAGCAGGTGCTCGAAGGCGAAGTCGGATGCGACGGCGTCCCGGACAGCGGGATGGTATTCGACCAGTGCGGCGTTTGTCTGGATCCTGCGGATCCCGAGTTCAATCAGAGCTGCGCCGGTTGCGACGGAGTACCCAACAGCGGGTTCATCGTGGACGAATGTGGCGTATGCCTGGCACCGGACGATCCGGCCTTCAATCAGTCATGCGCCGGATGCGACGGCGTGCCCAACAGTGGTCTGGTGTTGGACGAGTGTGGCGATTGCCTCTTGCCCGATGATCCGATGTTCAATCAATCCTGTGCCGGGTGCGACGGCCTGCCCAACAGTGGGACCGTGTTTGACGACTGTGGTATCTGTGGCGGGGACAACACGTCGTGCATCATTTGCGGCAACGGCGTCCTGCAGACCGGTGAGCAGTGCGATGATGGGAACAACGTCGACGGCGACGGCTGCACGGCTGATTGCCGACTCGAAGACGTGGATGTCGTGCCGACCGTGTCCACGTGGGGCCTGCTGATTTTGGCCATGCTCCTGCTTGCGGCGAACAAGGTGTACTTCGGAGTTCACCCACGACGCGCGTAACCTGAAACCGGGTGACAGCCTCCACGCGGAAAACGCAACCGACTTAGTGCTTTGACACGCCTAAACTTTCGGATTCGTTACGAGTCACAGCCGCGGGCGCTGGCCCGCGGACCGGTCCCACCGCTAGCGCGGTGGACTCTGATCCGCGCGCCCGATTCCGGTGGCTCGGGCAGCGACAACCCATAGATTAGAGTGTGACGCAGCACTAGTCGCTTGCCGTGTCATCCTCCGGCTTCGGCTCAATACGAAAGACGCCCCACAGGAGCAGTGCGGCCATGGCCCAGCCGACGGCAAAGCCGACGGCTGTGTTGAGCGCGATGCAGGCTCCCGCCGTAATCAGCAAGACGAAGTAGTCCACACGCGTCCGCTGATCGCGACAGATCAGCGCCAACTCCAGGCCGCTGAATAGAAGCAACACGCCCAACACGGACTTGGGGTAATGACCAAGCCAGAGGAGCAGCGAACCGCCGAGCGTGATGCCCAGTACGATCTTGGCGCCGCCGAGCATGACGATGCTTCCGCCGGTCCGAGCGCCGAAACGGTGCTGCGCTGCCAGACCTCCGGCACCGTGGCATGCCGGCATCGAACCGAGCGGGCAACCGATCAAGTTCATCAACCCGACGGACAACGCCACGCGCCGCGGCGATGCCGGGTTACGCGGAAACAGATCGGTTGACAGCGCACACACCGCTATCACCGAGTTGAGCGTCGTCAAGGGAATCTGCGGCACGGCCGCTCGCCACAGCCCGGATTGCCAGTCGGCGAGGTGGCCAAGCCGTGGCCAGTTCCAGTCGGCGCCGAGCCGCGTGGCCGAAAGCAGACCGGGCTCGGCCGCCAGCAGCGCCACAAGCCCTACCGCAAACACGACCAGCGCCCCGGGGATGCGCTGGGAGAAGTACAACCCCAGCACCAACGCGGCACAAAGCATCCCTAGTGCTACGCTGTCCCATCCCCAAAGGGTTCCCGTTCCCGCGATCATCTCAAAGCCACCTGTCAGCAGCTTCAGCCCCAACGCCAATTGCAACCCGCGAACCACGCTCCGCGGAATCGCGCGGTTGAGCCGGTCGATCAGCCCTGTTACGCCGAGGAAGAGGATCACGGCGCCCGTGATGAGCCCGGCCGTGAGGATTTCCGATTCGCTCAGCCCTTCGGCGATGGCGACCGCCGCGATGGCTTTCATCGGCTGAACGGGCATGGGTATCCGGAAGACCAATCCGGTTACGACGTTCATCAGTCCGGTGAACACGAGCGTCGGCGCAAGCTGCAGCCCACACTGGCTCACCATGCCCACGAGCAAAGGAATGTAGGTGCCCAGGTCGCCCAGCGCGCCGCCGGCCTCAACCCGATCAAACCGCATTGCGTTACTAGAATCGTCCCGATTACTCACATTCGCCCTCAGATGTATCGCAGCGGCCCTCTGTTGTGATCCGCGAACGCCCGGCCGAGGGCGGCTGAACTTCAACGGTGCAGGCTCAGCCGAGGGCGGCTGAGCTACATTGGCTAGGAGTCGGTCCCGGTAACAAGAACGGCATTGCTCGGAGAGGCTCTCAGTAGATGCCGTCAAGATACGAACGAAGCCTAGCCGTCTTTGCCGCCGGTCGCAATTCTACGGCATGGGCCCCTCAATCGGGATCCTTGCCATGCGCACGTCCAACCCTTGGGTTGTACGACAGGCATATCGAAGATTGGTTCCGGTAAGACCTTGCGGGATGATTTCGCAACCATTTCACAGTAGCGACGGCACGCTGCGGCTGGGGAAGACGACGGGCTGGAGCGTGGGTGTTCGTCCGAGTGTAGTTCACGTGAGCGCGCAAGTGAGTGGAACCCGCATTGCCTCGATGTCCCGAACGTCCGTCGCCATACGTGGTGCCGCGTTGGAGAAGGCAAGGCCGGCCACCCGATAACCATCATGGGCACCGTGTTTTGCGAAAGGCAGGCGGCGCGATCATGCGGGTTTTGGTTACCGGACATCAAGGCTACATCGGCTCGGTCTTAACGTGCGTGCTGCGCCATGCCCGGTTCGAGGTCTTCGGGTTGGATTCAGGCCTGTTTGCTGGTGCCGGCTTTGGGCGCATGAAGGATACGGTGAACGCGTTCGATGCCGACATCCGAGAAATCAAAGTGCCCGACCTGCTATCCTTCGATGCCATCGTTCATTTGGCCGCCGTGCCGGATCTTTCTGCCGGCCCGGGCGACGCGCGGGTTATCGACGAAATCAACCATCGTGCCGCGGCAGAGTTTGCGCTCAAGGCCAAGCGGGCCGGCGTGACGCGCTTCGTCCTGGCTTCGACCGCTACCGTGTACGGGCGAGATACAGGTCGCGTCTTCACCGAAGCGGATGTGCCCGCTGCCAGCCTGCCCGGCGCGCTGGCCAAGTTACGGTGCGAGCGGGCCATCGCCAAGATGCACGATCAGCGTTTTGAGCCGGTATTCCTTCGAATCGGTGAGGTATTCGGTGTTTCACCGATGATGCGCATGGATGGCGTGGTCAATGACTTCGTTTGCTCGGCGGTCACCCATGGGCGCATTCTGATGAGCTGTGGGAAAGCAGGCTGGCGCTCAGTGGTGCACGTCGAGGATGTGTGTCGCGCCATCGCCGCCGTACTCAAGGCGCGAAGCGAAACCGTCAGCAATCAAATCATCAACGTCGCCGGACCCGAAGGCCCCCTTCGCGTGATCGACATCGCCGACACCCTGATGGAAATGATGCCGCTGCTGACCCGATCGCATGCGCCCGATCAGTTTGATCCTTTCAGCGTCCGAATCGACCCGCGCAAGCTGGCGCGCATGTTCAGCGAACTCAAGCTGCGGTGGACGCTGGTGCGCGGTATCAGGCAACTGCAAAGTGCGATGGCGATGAGCGGCGTCACCGCCGGGGATTGGCGTTCGAAACGGTTCGTGCGATCCATAACTGTAGCGCACGAAACCGCGCGCTATCATACCAAACTCGCGTCGTAGATACTCGCGACTACCGCCTGTGCCGGTTGTTCGATTGACGCCCCACCAGATGCGATAAACCGCGTTAGCCAATTTGTGCAAGTTGTCCATTCTTACAGTTGGCCATTGCCTCCGGTCCGAAAACCAACGCATCGAAACGCTTGTTTTATCGGACAGAATAGCTTCACGACCGGCGATCCGGCGCACCAATGTCGGTTCCGGTTTCTCGTACCCAGGCGATGCACTGCGGAAAACTTCCTATGTTGCCCAGTGCTCCTAGCTGATCAGCCAGGCCATGCGCGCTGCGCCGGATTGCATGGCGGAAAATACCGACTGGCTTTGCGGCGGGTAACGTTGATCGAGCGCGCCGACAGATAGCGAACATCGAAAGCCGATAAGTTCAGTCTCGGCCGCCACGGTTCAGGATTGTGCAAGCGGATTGTCACAGGGAGGGAGAAACCCCATGAGCCCCACAGAGTTGGAATTCACAAGCAACGCACAGGCATGCCCCACTGCCGAATCTACCGCGAAACCACGCCGGAGCAAAACCGCGTCCGTTCATCCGAGCGAGGTTGCCTCAACGTGTTCGCTCGCTGATGTTGAGATCGGCCTGATTGGGGAACCGGCCGGTTGGTTTCGTGTGGCCCGTGAGGACGAGGCCATTGTGGTCACGCCGGTCAAACCCCTGCCCCGCCGGTGCACGATTCGCCCGGTGGCGTTGTTCGAGCAGCGACGCGGGTTCCCGGACGCCAACACGGTCATGGGCAAACTGGTTTTTGAAAACGGCTGCGCCGAATCGCGGCGCTACGTGCCCTTCACGCGCGATCCGGATCGACTGTTGCGGGCTCTGTTCTTGCCGGTGGAGGCGATGCCGGAGGACGATTGGCCCGTTTCCCGGAGCCGGTGGAACAACTTCCAGGCGATTGCCAAGCGGCTGCTAAGCGAGGCCGGCCTGGCTTGGTCCGGATTGCCGCAGGCGGATCTGGACGACCTGATCGCGTTTGGCTCCTGGCCGGAACCATTGGAAGGATGTTTGCTGCACGCGCTGGTGCAGACTACATGTCATCGAGGCGGCTGCGTGATCGAGATCGGTTCGTTTCGCGGGCGATCGGCGTCCGCCATAACCCTGGCACTTCGAAGCGCGGGCAGCGAGTCGCTGCTGGTTTCGGTCGATCCGCACCTGGATCAACCGTTCAACGCCCAGCACGTGCGCACGGCGATCGCACAACTGGGAGAGGAGGCGCGGTTGGTACAGTTTCGGTGCGGCTCGGACCGGGCCGCGAAGCTGTTGAGGCCGGAATCCGCATCGCTGGTGTTTGTCGACGGCGACCACGGCGCCCGTCAAGTGCTGGCGGATTTTCAGAACTATGCCGATCTTGTGGCACCCGGTGGATACATGGTGTTTCATGATTACGGCTACGGCAACCACAATGGATTGCCCGAGGCCGATCCGGACGTGCGGCGCGTGGTCGATGAGCACGTCCTCACGGATTCTCGGTTCGCACCGTTGCTGTTGGCGCACACGCAACTCGCACTGATCAAGCAGTAGTCGCTCGCCGACCGGATCTACGGACAATCGAGCGGCGCCAATCCGGTGTACGCCGCACCTTGGAAGCCTTGTACCGCGGCGAACACGTGGGCCGCGAGGCTGATGGTAGTGGGGTCGGCCCCTTCCATCGAGGGGGCGATTTTCAGCCAGGTCTTCGGCGCGGCTTGATCACCTTGGAATCCCAGCACGGCCCCCATGACGTCATTGAAACCGGGGACGCCGTCGGGTGGCGAGCCGGCGGCCAGGCCCGAGACGTCGCCATACTGCGCCGTGGTGGGCAGGCTGAGCGGCGCCGAAAAGTTGGCTTCGTCCGCCGGATCCGCGTTGGCTCGGTTCGACTGGATCAGGTACGTTTGTTGGTTGGAGATGGCGCAGCCGATGACGTGAATTACCCTTCTGCCCTGGCTGTCAATCGGATTGCTACTCCAGTCTCTATACACGGGATTCGGACCGATCGACGATACGAGCACCGGTATCGGACCTGGGCCCGCGCGGTTGGCCACGCGCGGTTCCTCGACCCAGCCGAGCACGACTGCGGATCCCGTGCCCACGTCGAGGCTGATCCGACGTGCAGTCAGAAGGCCCGCGTTGGCGGGGTTGGGCCTAACGGATACGCTTCTGGACTTGGGCCTGTAGCAGAATTCGTTCCTGCAAACGGCGGCTCCAAAGAGGGAACAATCGTCGTCTGTCGCGCAGGGAACCACGTTCCCCAAGGCGCCGAAGGCGTTGTCGGTCAGCACCGCACTGCTAATTGGCGGCGGCGAGCCCATGCTCGTTTGAGGCATGCTCAGACCCACGACGGCGATGGCCGCAAACGATGACAAAAAAAAACGGCGCTCTTGAGATTCGGCGATTGACTCATAACGAGCTCCTCTTTTTTCGCATTTCAGTCTTGCGGTGTTGCGGCGCAGCGGTGGCCGCAAAAGCGGCCATAGGTCAATAGACAAAGGCGAAGAATCAGACGCAACGGAATATATGTGTGGAGTCGGCTGGGCGATCGCGGCGGGCCGAATGGACGATGCGCGTCAGCGGGACGATCCATATCATGCACCCCACGGACAAGAATTGCACGGCTCCCGCGCAACGGGAACCTTACAAGATAATCATAACCCGCCGATAACCTGTTTTCAAGCGATATCGGTATTCTCCTTTTCTTCAGATGTCGAGTTCCATTTGTGCGGAACGGGCATCATGGGTATGTTTGTCGCTAGCTTGTCAGGTGGAGATGGGTAGGCGCGTGCTCATTGGGAAATCGCTGATTCCGGCCGCGCCGCCGGTGACAGGCATGAGCCTGCAAGGCTGTAAGTGGACCGAATGCGATGCGCAACGAACACAAACCAATCGTGCAACGCTACGAAAGGAACCCCATCCTGACGGCTGCCGACGTTCCGTACAAAGTCGAGACGGTGCACAATGCGGGCGTGGTCAAGCATGAGGGGCGGTACCTCATGCTGTTCCGGTCGCATCGCGACAACGGGCGCAGCATTCTCGGGCTCGCTGAGAGCGAGGATGGATTCCGCTTCAGAGCTCGTAGCGAACCGTTCATGACACCCGCCGGCGAGCCGCCGTTTGGCGAGTATGAGGCGTTCGGCGTCGAGGATGCTCGGATTTGCGCGATCGATGGGGCGTACCTGATTACGTACAGCGCGTATTCGCCCCACGGTGTGCGGATCGGATTGGCGCGAACGCGCGATTTCATGAGTGTCGAAAGATTGGCACTGATAAGCCAGCCGGACATGCGCAACGTCGTGCTGTTCCCGGCGAAGTTCGACGGACGCTACGCCCGATTGGATCGTCCGCACAGCGAAATCTCGCCTTGGTCGATTTGCATCAGCTACTCGCCGGACCTGATCCATTGGGGCGACTCGAAGGTGGTGATGAAGCCGGTGCCCTATCATTGGGATCAGATGAAGATCGGACCCGGCGCGACGCCGATCGCCACGCCGCGCGGCTGGCTGCACATTTACCACGGCGTGTTTCCCACGATGGACGGTTGCGTCTATCGGCTGGGCGTAGCGCTGCACGACCTGGCCGATCCGTCGAAGATAATCGGCGTTGGCGACCGGTGGATTCTTCAGCCCGAGGATCCTTGGGAGGTGACCGGGTATGTCCACAATGTGGTGTTTACCTGTGGGGCGATTCCCGAGGAGGATGGCACGCTGAAACTCTATTGGGGCGGCGCGGACAAGGTGATGTGCGTCGGCACGGCCG
>JBHHUB010000171.1:0-8677 GCA_046753625.1 Phycisphaerae bacterium
TTCGACATCGAGTTTGGAAAAAACAAGCTGCCCGTCGTAGAGCAGAGGTTTGCCATCGCGGCCCGGCGCCGACGGCACCTGGGCCCCGGCGGTCGAGGCGGCATCCCCAACGCCGACGGTGAAGATCGAAATGCCGTGTTCTTCGTAGCATCGCTCGGCCGCTTCGATCGCGCGGCCTTTCTGGTCTTCACCATCGGTTACCAGCAGGATGATCTTGGTTGCCTGCTCCGGAGATCGCGCAAAGAGATCCGTCGCGTCGTCGATGGCGCGCCCGATGTCCGTGCCGCCCCGCGCGACGCTGTGGACGCGCAGGGCTCTGAGTTTCTCGCGAAAGGCAAGCTGATCCGTCGTCAACGGAAGCCGCGTCGACGTGGAGCCGGCAAACGCCATGAGCGCCAACCGGTGCTGCCCGTCAAAAACGGAGCGTTCGGTAAGTTGCTGCCGAATCTGCTCCTTGGCTTTGGCCATGCGGTTCGGCGCCACGTCCCTGGCGAGCATCGAGTTGGACACGTCCACCACGACGGCCACGTCGATGCCGCGGACCTCTTGCTCCTGTAGGTACATGCCCCATCTGGGGCCGAGGATCGCCGCAACGAGCATGACCAACGCCATCAGTCGAAGCCCCCCCCGCATGGCCGCGCGACCGGGGCTGAACCGGGCGACCAGCAGAGGCGAAAGTCGTTCGGAGGCGAAGCGGGTCAGCGCCGCTCGTTTGCGGGCGGTGCCGTAGAGCGTAACCAGACTTGCGAGCGGGATGCCGAAAACCAGCCACCAGAGCTCGCCGTTGTCGAACGGCAGATCGCCGACTTGCGTGGTCACCACGACCGCAAGGCCGACGCCGATCAACGCCGTCGGCAGGATCAGCGTCCAGGTCAGAACGGTCCAGCGCGGGTAGGGCGTGCGGGTGCTCACGGGATCCTCCGGTAGCGCGTGTTGCTGAGTAACGTTTCCAACATAAGCAAGGCCAAACCGGCAAGCATCGCAATCTTCGCGGCGTAGGTGTCATCCTTGAATACGCGCTCGCCGGTCTTCTTTCGCTCCAACCGGTCGATCTCTTCATAGATGGTCCGCAGCGAATCCGTGTCGGTGGCGCGGAAGTATTTCCCGCCCGTGACCTTCGCGATGGACTTCAGCGCGGCTTCGTCCACTTGCATGCCCCGCGCGCCGAAGAAACCGAATCCGCGTCGGCGACGCTGATCGCCGACGGCGCCGATCGTGTAGATTTTGATACCCATTCTCGCCGCCACTTGGGCCGCCTCTTGCGGGTCGGGTGCGGGGGGGGCGTCTCGAAACGGAGCCGGATTGTTGGCACCATCCGTCAAGAGGATCATCACCCGACTCTTCGCCGCCGCAGCGCCGGAAACCCCGGCGATCGCTTGTTCTCCGGCCCGGCGCAGATCGTCCGCCGCCAAGGCGATGGCATCCCCCAGCGCAGTATAATCAGCCTCCTGGTCGGCACGCACCTGCCGGCCGTCCACCCAGCCGGGGATTTCGGTTTCGTCGAGCAGTGCTGCGAGCGTGGCATGGTCAAGCGTCAGCGGGCAGGGCGAATCGGCGAACATGGCGAATGTGGTCATGCCGATCAGATCGTTGTCGCGGCCGGGCAGGTCGCCTCGACCGAGGGCAAAGTCTCTGAAGACGCGTTTTACGGCATCCAGTCGGCGAACCCATTGGCCGTCCATCAGGAAGTCGGTTTCGCTCATACTGCCGGAGACATCCAGCACCATCTGAATGGCGATCCCCTCGGACGTATCCCGGTAACTTCCCGGTGACTGCGGACGAGCCAAAGCGACGAGGATGGCCAGAACCGCGAGCGTTTTGAGTAACGGCAGGACCAAACCGGTCCGCGTCGCCCACGTCGCGCTGAGGGAACGCAGGATGGATGCCGTGCTGAAGCGAACCGGGACGCGCGTGCGGCTGTCGCGGTAGCGGTACCAGATCAGCGGGATCAGCAGCAAACCGGCCAGGCATATCCAGAGAAACACCGGGCCGGGGGCAAAGGTCTCTCTTAGCCATGCCATCATGCGGCACACTCCCGATCATCAACGATGCGCGGTCCCGTGGCCGGCGCGGTCGAGTCCGCCGACCTGGTGCGTTCGACGAAGTCCTCGGCCGCACGCAGTGCGGTCATGGATTCCTCCGCCGTCGGCTGATGCCGGGCGTACTTGACCAGATCACAGGCGAGCATAAAGGGGCGGAGTTCCGTGGTGATGTCTGAGCCGAATCGCCGGTCGCTTACGATGGCCTCGAGGAATTCCTCGGTGGTCATCTCGCCGGCGGATACGTTGAAGCGGCGTTCGATATACCCGCGAACGATGTAGCTGACGCGGTAGTGGAATTCCTGGGCGGCGCCGCGCTCCAGCAGTTGTTCCGCCATCAGTGCTGCGATCTGCCGGCGTGCCCAGACCTCCGCCGGGATGACGATGACTTCCCGGGCTCGCTGCTCGCGGCGCCGCGCGAAGAACGCGCTGATCCTGCGTCGAAACAGAACCGCCACGAGCATCAAGGCGCCAATCCCGCCCAAGGCCCACCACCAGGGGCTCCACTTGGGCGGCAGCTCGTACGGGGGAATCGTCTTGATCTGGCCCCATTGGTCTTCGGCCAGTTGGAGTTGCTTGGGGTCGCGCGCCACGATGTGGATGCCTTCGGTGGTTAGCTCCAACGGCCCGCCGTCGTTGGCGGTATCGGCCTGGTCATCATCAGCAGGTTGGGGTGGTGGATTCGTCGCGCCCGTTGCGTCGGGTTCGAACGTCGCTACGGCCGCGGGAAGCTCGTATTCGCCGGGCAAGACAAACTCGAGCTCGTAGCGATCGGTCCAGATGCGCGGCCCGCTTGTGTCGGTCGGCGGTGCGGTTCGCTTGGTATCCGCCACCCGCAATTCGAAGCCCAGCTCGGATTCCTGCAGCAAGGTCGCGTAGTCGGTCAGGGTTGCATGCACACCCGGCGGCGCCGAGGCCTCAACGGTGAGTACCAGCCCGTCGGTGTAGAGAGGATCATCGTCTGAAACGGATAACGTGAGCGTCGACGCGCCTTGGGAAGCAACCCGGGTGATCAGCGCGTCCTGATCGACCGGTCCTGCATCGTCCTGCGTGCATCCGGCGGCGCCTGCGAGCAGGATGAGCACCGTGCAGGTCCGACCCGTCGGCGCGGTTCGCGTTTTTTTCCTGTGCATCGTCGGAACCGTTTCGCCCCACGCCTTACAGGCGTGACCCTCGCTTGTGGAAAAACTTTACGAGCTCATCGATGTACGGACGATCCGTGCGCACGTCGATGAATTCCGTATCCATTTTACGAAACATCGCGGCCCGCTGTTCCCGCAACGACGCCATGTTGGCCGCGAATTGTCGGCGGACCCTTTTCGCGGCGGTGTCAACGAGAACGCGGCTTCCGGATTCAGCATCTTGCAACTCGACAAGTCCGACGTTGGGCAATGCCCATTCCCGTGGATCGCTGATGGTAAGGGGCACGAGATCGTGACGCCGCCGCGCGATGCGCAAGGCGCCCTCGTAGTCGGGAGCGAAGAAGTCGCTCACCAGAAAGCAGACGGATTTCCGCCGGGTGACCCGGTTGAGGAAATTCAGCGCCTCGGTGATGTCCGTGCCGCGTCCCTGGGGCTCGTAATACAGCAATTCGCGGATGATCCGCAGCACGTGCCGGGTTCCCTTCTTGGCCGGCACGTATTGCTCCACTTGATCCGTAAAGAGAATCAATCCGACTTTGTCGTTGCTGGCAATGGCCGAAAACGCGAGCACCGCGCACAGCTCGGCTGCAACATCCAGCTTGAACTGATTGACGGATCCAAACATGCCCGAGCGGCTCGCGTCGACGACGAGCATGACGGTCAGCTCCCGCTCCTCGCGGTACTTCTTGATGAAGGGCTGGCCGAAGCGGGCGGAGACATTCCAATCGATCAGCCGGACGTCGTCGCCGATTTGGTAGAGGCAGACCTCTTCAAACTCCATGCCATGCCCGCGAAACGCGGAATGGTACTGCCCGGCGAACACATCGTTGACCATCCGCGACGTGCGGATTTGAATCTGCCGAACCTTTTTGAGTAGTTCTTTGGGGATCATGGGTGATTGGGTTGTAGATTAGAAGGTTGAAGATTAGAAGATTCCAGATTCGACCTTCGACCTTCGACCTTCCTAGGGTACCGCCACGTGATCCAGGACCGCCTGCACTACATCCTCGGACGATTTTTCTTCCGCTTCGGCTTCGTAGGTCACGATGACCCGGTGCCGCAGGATGTCCATCGCCAAACTCTTGACGTCCTGAGGCGTAACGTAGCCACGGCCTTCCAGGAATGCGGACGCTTTGGCGCCGACCGTCAGGGCGAGCGTAGCGCGCGGCGATGCGCCGTACTGAACCAGGTCCGCCGCCGGGACGCCGTATCGGGCAGGGTCGCGCGTCGCAAGCACCAGATCGACGATGTAGTCCTTGATTTTGTCGTCCATGTAGATTTCGTCGACCACGCGGCGCGCGGCCACGACGTCCGCCGGCGATAGGACCGGCTTGAGGCCCGCATGCGGCGCGGTCGACGCCATGCGATCGAGAATGGCACGCTCCTCTTCCTTGTTCGGGTAATCGACGACGACCTTGAGCATGAATCGATCGACCTGCGCTTCGGGCAGCGGGTAGGTGCCTTCCTGTTCGATCGGGTTTTGTGTGGCCAGTACAAGGAAGGGCTCGTCGAGCGTGAACGTCTCCTTGCCGATCGTCACCTGGCGCTCCTGCATGGCCTCCAGCAGCGCCGATTGAACCTTGGCGGGGGCGCGATTGATTTCGTCGGCCAGGATAATGTTGGAGAAGATCGGGCCCTTTTGGACCTGAAAGGCGCCGTCGTTCTGGCGGTAGATGAGGGTTCCGATAAGGTCGGCCGGGAGCAAGTCCGGCGTGAATTGGAGTCGCTGAAAACCCGTGTCGATGCCCTCGGCCAAGCACGCGACGGCCGTCGTCTTGGCCAGCCCCGGCACCCCCTCGATCAGAAGGTGGCCGTTGGAGAGCAGGCCGATCAGCATGCGATGCAATAGATCGTCCTGCCCGACTATGACTTCGTGCATCTGCTCGAGGAGATGCCGGAGGGGTTGGCTCCTGGCCGACGCCTCCGCCCCGAGCTGTTTTACATCTAATTCCGTAGCCGGCATGTTCGATCGCTCCTGAAACCATGGTCATGAAACTCGCGTGAAGGACTTCTAGCAGTCTATCATGGTAGACGCAAGCCGGCGGCGCATCCTGTCAGCATGCCGCCCGGATTTTTGGCGCATCAGGCCACCTGCCAGCCGGTTGAAAAACTGGCGGGTGGCCCATGTCCTATTGGACGTGGGGTAGGCGATGATTTCGCGATCACGAAGGGGCTTGTCCGAGGGCTGGCGCCCGCGGCTCTGAATCGGCGGCGATCCCAGGCGGTAGCCGGTCACGATCATCGGCTCCCCCACCTCCGAACGGATGTGGGGCCCCGCGCATCTTTCGTGTAACGGTTATCGGGCGAAGCCGCACGGCCGCGCGGGCTTCAAGCCCGCGGCTCAGGCTAGCTGAATCGCACGGTTTTCGGCGCGGCTATACTACAAGCGAGACTGCTCCAAGCGCGATTCGGCAGAGCTGACGTCAGGAATCGGAGCTCTTGAGCGCCATGCGTAGCTCGTTGAGGAGCTGATCGACCTTGAAGGGCTTGAATAAGACGGCCGCAAGCCCCTCTCGCCGGGCGCGAACGATGGAGTGGTTCGGATCGTAGCCGAACCCCGTCGTGAGGATCACGGGCGTCTTGGCGTTGGCATTCTTGGCGGCGGCAAAGACCTGGTATCCATTCTTGCCGGGCATCTTGATGTCGCTGAGCACCAGATCGTAGGACGTTTGAGCGACAAGCTCGATGGCCTCATCGCCGTCACGGACGGCGTCCACGTGACAGCCATACCCCGCGAGTACGTCGCGAACGGTATCTCGAATCGTGTCCTCGTCGTCGGCAATGAGGATTCGCTTGCCCTTGAGCGTGGGATCGTCGAGCTGTTTTCTGGGCGATCGGGCTCCGGTAATGCCCGCCTTGATCGAGGTCAGGTCCTTCACCGTCTCTCGGATGCGCACCGCGTTTTCCGAGATCGTTCGTAGTCGATGCCTCAAGTCGTCGTGCCCGATGTAATCTTCCACCAGGCTTTCCACGTCGGTGAGGATGTCATTCAACGGCGCGGTGATTTCAGACATGACGTCGCTGCCCAGACGTCCGGTGGTGGTCGTGCGTTCGCTGACGAGCAACTCCAGGAGGTGTAACGCCAGCGCAACATATCGTGCGAAAATCTCCGCAAACTGCCGGGCATCCTCGTTGAAGGCGGCCAATCGGGTGCTTTCGAAGTTGGCCACGCCGACCACGGTATCGTGCATGAACAACGGCACGGTCAGCGAAGACCGCGCGCCTTTCACACACGGCAAGTACCGCGGGTCCTTGCTGGTGTCGGGGCAGATGTAGCTCTTGCCCCGCAGCGCCACGTAGCTGCAAATCCCATGGCCATCGCTGCTGGCGTCCAGGTCTATGTCCTGATGCTCCACGGGAACCCCGGATGCCATCACCAACTCGAGCATGTTCGTATGCCGGTTGAGGATGCGAATCTCGAAATTGTCGAAGTTGAGGATGTCCTGCGTGCACCGGATCATCTTCTGTTCGAGCAACGCCAATCGTTCATGAGCGTCCAGGCGCGAAATCTGCTCGATATCCAGGCTCAGCAGCTCGCGCCCCGCTCGATCGATGGCGTCGATCTTGCCCTGCAGGCGCCGTGCGTTGGTGGTGTTCCGAACGACCGCGGCAACCTGAGTGATCTGCTCGTTGAGATCGATCACCGGCGTCGCACTGATCTCGTAGCATTCATTGTCCTTCGTTGAGAATCCGAAACGTCGACCGCGAATCGATGCTCCGTCTTGCACGCCGGTCTTCGCCCACCGAAATGTTTCGATGCAGCATTGGCTGACACGCTCGCGAACTTCATCGCTGAAGCTGAGCATCTTCGGGTTGGCCCACTCCAGCGAGCCGCCTTCCCCGACGATCCCGATTCCCTGATGTACGCTGTCTATGATGGCTTCGGCTTGACGGGCGGCGTGAATGTCTTGCAGCGGGAAGAAATCCTCGGCCCGGCTGATGACAAAGTCGAAAGGCTCACGACGAAGGGCGTCCACCGCCGCATCGAACGAATCCACACGCTCGACTCGCGTGTGCGCGTCGATCCAGCTCGCCAACCCTACGTCTTCGTGCAAGTCACCCAACACGAGGACATGCAGCGTTGTTGTGCCCGTATCGCTCATCACAAATCCGATCCCGGAGACGATCGCCAAGCCGCAAACGCCCTAATCATTATAGGCGTCGGTCGCGCACGTTTTCACCTTCCGAGCCGGAATCTCCCTTTCCCTCGCCCACTGGGAAAGATACCAAAACCAGGGCGCTTCTGACAAGCATTTCAATGCGAATTCTTATCGACGCAAGCTGCCGCAAAGTATTAGGACCATTTTCTTTTTTGGCACGGCCCGCAAGGTGAACCCCCTATCGGCTTACTCCGGGCGCTGGACCGCTTGGTATTCGAGC
Organism: Phycisphaerae bacterium; assembly: GCA_046753625.1. GTDB lineage: Bacteria > Planctomycetota > Phycisphaerae > UBA1845 > UBA1845 > JADFOB01. The sequence continues at coordinate 7,562 of JBHHUB010000171.1, forward strand.
AATCTTCGCCAAGCGGCAAGAACCGGCCGTGGTCGTGGCAATTGGGGAAAGACCGGAAGAGACGCAGCCGCAGGAGCGATCCCGCCCGTACGCCCTCATCACCGCGAAATGTCCGAACCTCCGATTCTATTGGATTGCTCTGTGGATGGTCCGCCACGGACGTTCAATCGGCCACCGCAGGTCGGTGTGTGGTCACGCTTGAATCCGTGGAGGCGTGCTTTTGCCTCCGTGGCATCCTTCAGGCTGACGGTGCCTCCGACAGCCGATATACGGCGGATGTTTCGCTCAAAGAGACAAGGCGAGAACGGGGGAAATCCCCCATGTCCCACCATCCCGCGAAGTAGGCCGGTTGTCGCCGTGACATCCCCCGATTCCGGAGACCGGCTCGACAAGGCCTTCGTCCATGTTTTCTCGATGCGATCCGATCTGTCCCGCCGGTGCGTTCGGCCGGTGTAGGGCTGAGGGGGGAGGGAGGGCGTACCGGCCGGTCGGGTGGGATTGTATGATCCATGCCGTACCGGGCGGTGCGTCGGACCCTGCCGGGGCACGGTCCGTCGCGCGAGACGTCATCCGTGCCGACACCCTGAGGCCGCCGATCGGAATCGGCCGGGACAATCGCTCCGGGGCTCGAACCCACCCACGCATGCCGAGCGGATGCGGGGCAGTTCCGGTAATATGCGTGTCTGCAATCGCCGTCATCGTATTCCCGCCTCACCGCTTCAGGCGCCGGCGTGCCGGAACCGAGCCGATCGATCGTGGGGCATTGTTGACGCTGCCGGGTCGGTGGCTATAGTTGTTCGGCGTTGCCCGGACGCCGATAAGCGTCCCGTGGGCCACTGTTCGAATCGGCCGCGTGAACGGATCGATAATCGACATGGCCCAATGCGTCCCCTCGGGCGTTGCGGCAAACGTACGAGCATCCCCGATAGCTCAATTGGTAGAGCGAGCGGCTGTTAACCGCTAGGTCGTAGGTTCGAGTCCTACTCGGGGAGATGCAGGAAACACTTTGTTTTACAGGGTTTCCTGTTTTTTTGCGCACATGGACGACTACCCCCGTATTTGACGACGCTACCCCCCTTGTCGTAGGATATGGGGCATGAACGACCGCACCCCGAG
>JBHHUB010000172.1:0-8629 GCA_046753625.1 Phycisphaerae bacterium
TTGGAAGATGACCAGACTGCGATCGTAGAATGGAATGTTCATCGGTTTGGGGATGGCCTCCTCCGAGTTGGCATAGACGACGGTGATGCCTCCTTTTTCCAGCTTAGGATTGGCGAAGGTGCAGAGGATGGCGTCGCCGGGGTCGCTGTACTCAACGCCATCAAATGTGAAGCCGTCCGACGTCCATGCAATCTCACTGCCCAACTCATCTAGCAGTTCTTCAACGGCCGGGTGATGAACGGCCGAGCCGAGAATGAGCAGCGATTGATCTGAAAGCACGGCTTCGTTGATGTCGGCTGCCGCCACCACGCCGTGCTCGTCGTCTTCAAAGCTGGATTCAAAAATGGACTGAACGGACGTGTACTTCTTGCAAACCTCGCCGTCGGGCAGCAGGGTGAGCAACGCATCGCCCGCGCGTGTCTTGTTGGTCGTCGGAATGATTTCGTCGATCGAGACCTTTCGGAAAATGTGGTAGTCGGGGTCGATCTGAATGCTCAGCGGCGGCTCCGCCATTTCGATGCGCACTTCCGCCTTCGATTGCGATAGCGCGACCGTAATGTCCTCACTGCCGCTTGGGCGAAGCAATCGGATCGGTACATCCAACGCCATCGCCGTTTCGCCTTGGGATAGCGTGAGCGTGAGCGCCTGAACCGAGGAATCATAGACGACGTTGTCGGCGGAGAGCGTCGGGGCGCCGCTGCCATGGACCCAATCGTCGAAGAAACGCTCCAGGTCCAGTCCGCTTTCCGCTTCGCACGCGCGGCGAATGGCCGCCCAATCCGCGTAGCGACCGACGTAACCGCTGCTGAACCGGCGCATCGCGGCGAAAAACGCATCCTGCCCCATCTTGCGTGCGAGCATGTGGAAAACGGCCGCTCCCTTGTTGTACGCGATGCCGCGTCCGCAACCGTCCTTCAGGCCGAACGTGCCGAGCGGTTTGTCATGCTCCGGTTTGAGGCGGCTGAGGAAGTGGCTGTAGTTGCGGCGTTTCCGTCGGGCTTCCTCCGGGGCGTCGTCCAGAACGTAGCCGTAGTAATTCGTGAAGTAGCTCGTCAACGATTCGCACCAGTTGCCGTCGCGCTCGTCGACGAGAACGCCGTTGCCCCACCAGCAATGCAGCATTTCGTGGTCGATGTATCCGTGGGCGGTTTGGGATCGCTCGCCCATGTCGATTACGGCGGAACTCAGGAGCGTAAAGGTCGGAAAGGCGAACCCGCTGCTGAAAAAGTTGTCGACGATGGTGAAGTCCTTGGCCGGGTACGCTCCGAGCAGCGGTTGATAACGATCGAGTATTCGTTGCACCGTTTCCATTAGTCCGTCGCGGTGCTGTGCTTGCGACGCCTTCAAGTGCAGCGCAATGGACACGCCGTCGTACTCCATGGTGTGGACCTCATGGGGACCGCCGACGACGGCAAGGTGATCGATGGGGTAAGCCGTATGCCAGCGCGATGGCTCTGATGCACCGGCGCGGCGCGGATCCCGGTCGGCGGAGACGGCCAGCGCCATGTCCGGGACGGGATCGATCGCGACGCTGAAGTCCGCCGCGGTCGGCGCTTGATCCTCCTTGGCCACGGGTTGGGGGTACCAGGATCCGCCCGCGAGGTAGACCCCTTCCTCGCCAATGTGCGCCCTCATGGAGAAGTTGTGGATGGCGCCGGCCTTCTCTCCGGCTTGCACGTCTTGCTCAAGCGGCCCCTCCGCCGTGACCGTAAGCGTCGTCGTGTCTACCGGCTGGGGGAGATAGACGTAGTACGCGGTGGGTTTGAACTCGGCGTTTGGGCGGAAATCGCCGCGCGTGGCCACGCGGAAGTCCAGCGACTGTGATCCGTCCGAAACATCGAGCAGCTTCAACGCGGGGTGCAGCGCGAGTTTGACGGCGATGGGCCGGCCTTCGGACATAGGCTCGTCATCGGTTCGCCGAAGCTCGATCGCGGTCGTCCCCGAGAGCGTATGGGTCGGCGGGTCCAGGTGAAGATTCAGGTCGTACCGCGTGGCTTGCACGGAGAGGAGTTGTGGTCGGGCGCAGCCGAAGGCGATCGTGAGCAGAGCCGCCATAGCCAGAAACGGGGGTTTTGTATGGACGAGGGCGATTCGGGACGCTTTTTTCATGTCTTTCCATCCGTTTTGAGGTCGTGCTCGGTTTCGGGTATAAGATATCCGGTCCGCAGAGCGGGCATTATACACATTGTCGTAGCCTTGTCAGAAGTCGGCGGGTGGGTATACTGCGCGGCGTTTGAGGTGGAATGAGGCTGTCGTTGTCCCATGTGTGGGGCCGGCTGTCGTTGCAGTCGGTGGGTTTGAAGTGGTCGGTCAAGAGGATGTATGGCAAAAGTAGGTGCGATAGAAGTTGAAGGGGTCGTTGTCGCGGCCCTCCCCAATGCGACATTCCGGGTCGAAATAGACACGGACGGCGAGAAACATCACATTCTTGCCCATATCTCAGGCAAGATGCGCAAGTACTACATTAGGATCCTCCCGGGTGATACCGTCCTGGTGGAGGTTTCCCCCTACGACTTGACCCGCGGCCGCATCGTCTATCGACGGTAGTCGGATACTCGATCGTCGCTAGCCGGATTATCTGCCGCCGAAAACGCGCTCTTTCTCCCAAGACGCTGACCACGACCGACCCGCGTGGCTCTCATTCGGGGCCGCATGCTTCAGCCTGCGCGGCCTCGCGTACTTGCGCGCCGCACGGTTCGGGGCGCCGCGCGGGCTAAAGACCGCGGCTCGGGAAGACACGCTCGATATGGCGCGGACCGGGGACTGGCGTTTGGGCGTTCTGGGATCGGCGTCTGGGTCGCAAGACATGGCATTTCTTCTTCGCGATCAATCATTCGATTTCACGCGGCAACCGGCCGTGATGGGGATTCTCAATGTTACGCCCGATTCGTTCAGCGACGGAGGTTCTTTTCTCCGTCCGGAGAGAGCGGTGGCGCGCGGGCTGGAAATGATTCGTGAAGGGGCAACGATCATCGACGTGGGGCCGGAATCGACCCGTCCGGGCTCGGTGGCTGTTTCGGAATCCGAGCAACTCAGCCGCGCGATCGAGGTCATTGCACGGCTGCGTGAGGCGGATTCGGAATGCGTTATTTCGGTAGATACCCGCTTGGCGACGGTCGCGGAAGCGGCGTTGGACGCCGGAGCGGATCTGATCAACGACGTGTCGGCCTTACGCGATGATCCACGTATGGCCGAAGTCGCCGCTGATCGAGGTGTGCCGGTGGTACTGATGCACCGCCGGGGCGACGCGCAGACCATGCAGGCGGGGGGGGGGCCGCACTACGACGATGTGGTGGCGGACATCCTGGGGTTCTTGCGCGAGCGGATCGACTGGGCCATCAGCCAAGGGCTGCAGGCCGAGCGGATTATCGTGGATCCGGGGATCGGGTTTGGCAAACGAAACGAGCACAATTGGGCGATTCTTGGGGCGACGGCCCGGTTTGCGGAGCTGGGGTTTCCGGTACTGGTGGGGGCGTCGCGGAAGCGATTCCTCGGTCGGGGGCTTGGCGTCACCGACCGTTCCACCAATGCACAGGCCGACGAGCGCCTGGCGGGGTCGCTGGCGTGCGCGGCGTGTGCGACGCTTTCCGGGGCTGCGATATTGCGCGTGCACGACGTGCGCGAGACGGTCGATGTGGTCAAGACGTGTTGTGCGATCCGCGACGCTGCGGTTTGACGCGTGGTCCGAAACAACTATCATCCCCGCTTGGAACTGGTTTTTCCGAGGCGGTGCATTCCCCGAAAGTCAACAGAGCTCGTGAGGTGTCTTGGCGATGTTTGAGAACTTAACTCCCCCGACCAACGGCCAGAAACTGCGTATGGGATCGGGTAAGCTGGTCGTTCCCGATCAACCGATTATTCCCTTTATCGAAGGCGACGGAACGGGCCGGGACATCTGGCGCGCGGCCGTGGGGGTGTTTGACGCCGCCGTGGAAAAGGCGTACGGCGGCAAGCGCAAGATCGAATGGTTCGAAGTCTTCGCCGGTCAGAAATCCTACGACAAGTACGGCACCTGGCTTCCGGACGATACGGTGACCGCGTTTCGGACCTTTCTGGTGGGCATCAAGGGGCCGCTCACCACGCCGATCGGCGGCGGCATTCGTTCGCTCAACGTAGCGTTGCGCCAGCAGCTCGATCTGTACACCTGCTTGAGGCCCGTTTCGTATTTCGAAGGCGTACCCTCGCCGGTGAAACACCCGGAATACGTCGACATGGTGATTTTCCGCGAAAACACGGAAGACATCTACGTGGGGATCGAGTTTCAAGCCGGCACGCCCGAAGTGCGCAAAGTGATCGCGTTTTTGCAGGATGCGATGGGGCAAACCAAGATTCGTTTCCCCGAGACGAGCGGTATCGGGATCAAGCCGGTCAGCAGCGAGGGGAGCAAACGGCTGGTGCGCGGCGCGATCAACTACTGCCTGACCAACGGACGCAAGAGCGTTACCCTGGTGCACAAGGGCAACATCATGAAATTCACCGAGGGCGCCTTCCGCGATTGGGGGTATGAGGTGGCCGAGGAGGAATTCGCGGATCAGACCTACTCCTGGTCGCAGTGGGAACGCACCAAGAAAGAGAAAGGTGAGGAAGCGGCCAATGCCGAGCAAGAGGCCGCGCTGGCCAGTGGGAAAATTCTCGTCAAGGACGCCATCGCGGATATTGCGTTGCAGCAGGTGCTCACGCGCCCGAAGGATTTCGACGTCATCGCGACGCTCAACCTCAACGGCGATTACCTTTCCGATGCCCTGGCCGCGCAGATCGGCGGCATCGGAATCGCCCCAGGCGGCAACATCAACTACGACACGGGGCATGCCATTTTTGAGGCGACCCACGGCACGGCGCCGAAGTACGCCGATCAGGACAAGGTCAACCCCGGCAGCGTGATTCTCTCGGGTGAGATGATGTTCCGCCACCTTCGATGGAACGAGGCAGCCGATTTGATCATCAGCGGAATGAGCAAGGCCATCGGTGCCAGAGAAGTGACCTACGATTTTGAGCGCCTTATGCGCGCCGAGGGAACCCAAGCCAAACTGCTCAAGTGCAGCGAATTCGCACGAGCCATTGTCGCGCACATGTAGGCTAGCCGACATCGGCCGGCATGCCGGCCCGGCCGCCCTCGGCGGGGCGTTACATCGTCGTCATCGGCGCGGCGGCGGGTGTTTTTCGGAGCGCCGGGCGCAAGCCCGGTGACCTCCTACCGTGCATGGCTCTCGGATCGCCGATCTCCTGGTCGGCATGGGCGGTTTGGAAGCGTATCGGGCCGATCGGAAGATTCGCGGTCCCTGGGGCCGCGGGCTAGCGCCCACGGCTCTGAGCCGGCGTACCCGCCGGGAGCATCAATAGACTCACCGGGGCAAGCTGTCCATGTCCTCCAACGAAAACGCATACTCCACGGCGTCGGATTCGGCCCAAGACGGCCTGTCGAGTTGGGCCCGCGCCGAATGGTACGACGGATCGATCAACTGGAACGCGCGGATCGATCGAGAGATCCCGGTGCTCACGGACGTGTTCGGGGCGCCCGGGGCGGGCGGCTTGCTCGACGCGGGGTGCGGCACGGGGCATCAGGCGATTGCCTTGGCGCGGCGGGGCTACAAGGTGGTCGGCGCCGACTTGAGCGAGGAAATGCTCGCCATCGCCACGCGGCACGCGGACGGTGTGGCTGGCGTTCGATTCATTCGGGCCGGCTACAGCGAGCTCGTAACGGCGGCCGGCACCGGCTTTGATGGGGTCTATTGTCTGGGCAATGCCCTGGCGGCCGCCGGGTCCAAGGCGGGCGTCCGCGATGCGATCGGACAGTTTGCGGCGTGCCTGCGTCCCGGCGGGCGGTTGTTCGTGCAGATACTCAATTTCAGGCCGATGCGGAGCGAGATGCCCTGCGTTAAAGGTCCCCGGGTCGTCACGGTGGACGGCGTCGAATACGTCTCCGTCCGACATTTTCATTTCGATGCGGAGGCTGCGACGGTCACCGGCATCACACTCTGGCAAGACGGTGGCTGGAAGCAGCGAGCCAGCAGCGGCCGGCTCTATCCCATCGAGCGCGATGAATTGGTTGCGATGGGCGAGCAGGCGGGCATGCGCATCGATGACCTCTGGGCCAACTATCAGCGAACGCGTTTTGACGGAGACAAGCCTGGCGATCTGATACTCGTAGCTACGCGCGTCGGCTGATGCCCGCGGCCGGGGTTGCCGCGAAGCACGACTCCAGAGGCTCGGATCGGACATACGCTGCGCGTGTGTCGCCCGTTTTTGAAAGGTCCAGCACGGTTTCATTCACTTCAGCCAATGCGGAACCCCTCCAATGCCACCGAGAAGCCCCCTATGGCAAGTTTTTCATTTTTTTTCGGTTTTTTTCGTGACACTTGGGGAGTTTTGACGCTTGTACTATTGGGCACCTCCAAAGTCGGTGGGTCAGTGAATGGGACAACCCACGCCCGCGCCTGAGGTTTCAGGCGCGGGCGTTCCTTTTTTGCCCATGCCCGGCGAGAAACCGGGATGCTACGAATCCAGGAAGCCCGATTATCGGAATACCGGTTATCGGAACGAGGCCGGTCACCATCCGCATGTTGCGTCCTTGTTCTGCTCCTCAAGCCACGTCAGTAGGGGCTGGAAGTAATCCACGATGGCCGACGCGTCCATGCGGGTGTCGCCCGTGAGTGCCTTGAGTGCCTCGGGCCATGGTTTGGACGCGCCCATCTTCATCATTTCATTGAGCCGCGTGCCGGCGTCCTTGTTTCCGTAGATCGAGCAGGTGTGCAGCGGACCTTCATGACCGGCCACGTCGCAAAGGGCTCGGTGGAATTGGAATTGCAGAATGGTTGCGAGGAAGTAGCGCGTGTAGGGCACGTTCGCGGGCACGTGGTACTTGGCGCCGGGATCGAAGTCCTGCTCCGAACGGGCGACCGGCGGGGCGATGCCCTGGTACTGCGTGCGAAGTTTCCACCAGTGTTCGTTGTAATGATCCGGTTTCACCCGGCCTGAGAAGACATCAAAACGCCACTTGTCGACGACCAATCCAAACGGCAAGAAGGCGATCTTGTCGAGCGCACGGGCCATGAGCGCGTTGAGGTTATCGGGCGGCTCATGATCGAGGTAGCCGATCTTGACCAGATATGCGGGTGTTACGGAGAGGGCAATGGTGTCACCAAGTGCCTCGTGGAAGCCGTCGTTGGCGCTGTTGGTGAACAGCGTGGGCAAGTGCTTGTAGGCGCGCTGGTAGTAGTTGTGGCCCAGCTCGTGGTGGACCGTCGTGAAGTCCTCCCCCGTGATGTCGATGCACATTTTGATGCGCAGGTCATCCTTCCAGTCGATGTCCCATGCGCTGGCGTGGCAGACCACCTCGCGGTCACGGGGCTTGGTGAACATGGAGCGCTCCCAGAACGTCTGCGGAAGGGGATCGAGCCCGAGCGACACAAAAAAAGCCTCCGCCTGGCGGACCACGCCGCGGGCATCAAGCTTTTTCTCGACCAGGACGTCGGTGAGATCGAACGCGCTTTGCGATTCGGGGGCGACGAGATCGAACAGGTTGCCCCATTCCTGGCTCCACATGTTGCCGAGCAGGTGGGCGGGAATGGGCTTGCCGGAGGGCACTCGGTCGGCGCCGTAGCGTTGTTGGAGTCGGGTTCTCATGTAGCAATGCAGTTGCTCATAGAGCGGGCGGACCTGATCCCACAGGCGGGTCAGCTCCGCTTCAAACTTCGCGGGCGGCATGTCGTACCGCGATTTCCACAAGTCGCCGAGATCGTTGAATCCGAATTCCCGAGCGCCTTCATTGGCCAGATCGACAAACCGGATGAACTTCTGACGCATGGGGCGGGCTATGGTTCGCCAACCGACCCATGCTTTCTTGAGCTCTTCGTAGTCGTGGCTGGACGCTATGATTTTGGAAAGATCGCCCAACGTCCGGCAATGGTCGGGGTCGTCGTCCGGACACACCTTTCCCGTGCCGTACATGCTTCCCAATTCCGCGGCCAAGCGGGCCAGCTCCGAGCGCTTGGCTGGGTTGGACGGCGCGGGCAGGCTGAGGCTGAGCTTGAGGAGGTCGAACTTTCTGGCCAGTTCTTCATCGAGCGCCAGGCCCGCGAATCGCTGGGCTTGATCCGCCTTCCTGGAGACAAACGCCATGACCGCTTCATTGGCCCGGGCGGCGATCAGGTCGGTATCGTGCGTGATAAACGTCGCCTTGACCCATTCGCTTCGCTCGCTGGCGATCCACAGATCGAGCAATTGGGCTTCGAAATCACCCATGAAGGCGGCGGCTTCCGCGGGCGTGGGTGCCGGACCCGATAGCGCGTTGTTTGCGACCGGTCGGGCCGAGGTGAAGGATGAGAGGCCCAGGATCGTGCCTGCAAGAAAAAGGAAACGGTAGACGTTGGGTTGGCTGGTCTTCATGCAACTCTCCTCGTAGCGAGCGGTTGGGGGTTGTCCGATGTACCGGATCGCGCGGATGCCTCGCTGGCATCGTGCCGTGGCATCGTAACGGTAAGTGGGCCCGTCGCCAACGAGGTACCACGGCTGCCCTTGGTCGTGTGTCTGTGCGGGCCAGCCGGGGGCCTCTTGCCCACGCACCCTCGATCGAATGGTCTTCTGCCCGGCCATGCCCCGACGCGGCGTAGGTACCGCCGGCCTGGCGGCA
>JBHHUB010000173.1:0-8605 GCA_046753625.1 Phycisphaerae bacterium
CGGTGATCGACCGATCGCGGATTGGTCCACTTGAATGATCTTTTCGATCAAGTCGCTGTTGATGATTTTACGAAACGGCCCCGGGCGCGGCCCGCTTGAGTGGCGGCGGCGGTACAGCTCTCGCCAGAGGACTTGATTGACCAGCGTGCTCTTGCCGCTTCCCGAGACGCCGGTGACACAAGTCAAGCACCCAAGCGGGAAACGGACATCGATGGATTTTAGATTGTTGGCTGCTACACCGAGCAACTCGACGCACCGGTTTGCGTCCGGCCTCCGTCGCACGTCGGGGACCTCAATGCCTAGTCGCCCGGTCAGGTAGCCGGCTGTCAGGGAAGTGCCGCATGTCAGCACATCCTTCAGCGGTCCGGCGCAGACGATTTCGCCGCCGTGCGTTCCCGCGCCCGGACCCACATCGATCACATAGTCGGCCCGGGCGATGACCTGGTCGTCGTGCTCCACGACGATAACAGTGTTGTCCAGCCGCGCGAGTTGCTCGAGGATTTCGGCAAGGCGGACGCTGTCGCGGGGGTGCAGCCCGATCGTCGGTTCATCCAGCACGTAGCAGACGCCCGCCAGTCCGCTGCCGATTTGCGTGGCCAGGCGGGCCCGCTGCCATTCGCCCCCGGACAGTGTTTGGGTGGATCGGCCCAGCGTCAGGTAATCGATGCCGACGTCGCTCATGAACCCGAGCCGCCGGATTACGGCATCCATCAAGGGGGCCGCCACCGGTCGCAGATGTTCCGGAATCGCAAGGGTATCAAAGAACCGCCGTGCCTCGGCCACGGTCATCGCGGTAACGTCGTGGATGTTCGTTCCGCCGAGTTTGACGCAAAGCGCTTGCCGATTGAGACGCGCGCCGTGGCACTGGGGACAGGGGGACTCGCTCTGGAACCCCTGCCAACGCGCCTTTAGTGAGTCAGACGGTGCCGTGGCCCACTGGCGGGCGAGCAGCGGCATCACGCCGTCGAACGAGGCGCCGAACCGGCACGCGTCCGCTTTGGTCGTGCCCGTCATGAGGATGCGCCGCTGATCGGCGGAAAAATGGCGCACACCCATGTCCGGCAGGACGCCGAAATCCCGGCAAAACGCCTCGATGATGTCGGCGAACCGGTGGGCGATTCGGTGGGCCGAGCCGTGTCGCCCGGCCGCACGCCACGGGGCGATCGCCCCCGCGGCCAGCGAGAGCCGGGGGTCGGGCAGGACCAGTTCGGGGTCGAATTCCATAAGAGTGCCCAAACCTTGGCATTTCGAACACGCTCCCGTCGGCGAATGGAAGCCGAACAGATTCGGAGCGAGCGCCTCGACGCGCACCTCCGGGTGGTCCGGGCAGGCCGGAACGGCGCTGTGGCGCGTATCGATCCAACGTTCCTCCGTCTGTGCCGCAATGATGACGCTGCCTCGAGACAGGTCCAACGCAACGGCGATGCTGTCCGCCAGGCGCCCGGAGATTTCGGGCTTGATCACCAGGCGATCGACGACCGCTTCAATCGTGTGGGGCTTTTGGGGTGGTAGCGGCCTCATTTCTTCCAGGAGCCCAACGGCGCCGTCGACCCGAGCGCGGATGAAGCCACGCTTCAGAATCGAATCGAGCAACGCGCGGTGGCTGCCGGGCTGCTGCGTGACCACCGGTGCGAGCAGCATCACTTTGGTTCGTGGTGGCATCGCGAGCACGCTGTCCACCATGTCGGATATGCTTTGCGCCGTGATCGGCCGATCGCACTTCCAGCATTCGGGCCGTCCGACGCGCGCGAAGAGCACGCGGAGGTAGTCGTAGATCTCCGTGCAGGTGGCCACCGTGGATCGCGGTCCTGACACGCCGGATCGTTGCTCGATGGCGATGGTCGGGCTGAGTCCTTCGATTCGATCCACGTCCGGTTTTTGCAGTTGCTCGAGGAACTGTCGGGCGTACGCGGAGAGGGATTCCACGTAGCGGCGCTGCCCCTCGGCGTGAATCGTGTCAAAGGCCAGCGAGCTTTTTCCCGAACCGGAGCGCCCCGTGACTACGGTAAGTTTTCCACGCGGCACATCAACGTTGATGTTCTTCAGGTTGTGCTGTCGCGCACCGCGGATGAGGATGACGGAGGTGTCGCTCAAGATGGTTTTCCAGTTCGTGGGGCCATGAGCATGTAACAATCCAAACCTGTTGCGCGCCGGTTACACCAAACAGGCCCCGCGAAAGCCCTTGGGGGCGGGGCAGCTCGGACTAACCGCCACGGGGTCCGATTCCCGGTGGGCTGCGGCGTGTCTACCTCCCCGGGGCCTACGTTCGCCGCCAAAATGTCCGAGAATGTGGCGACGCGGGTCTCCAATGGGCGGAACAAAAACAGGGTTAACTCGATTGGCCGAGTCAGCCGAAGGTTTCCATGTAGGCCAGGATATCCGAATCCCTGGATTGTCGCAAAACGTCGGTGGGTCCGCCTTATCTAGACCCGCTCGCTGGAGCAACCTATACTATAGACGTGTGAAAAACGGCGATTTGGAGGGAAATCGGTGCCCGGTTCCCGTGGGGCCGAGCTCTGCTTCCCCAAACGCGGCCAAAGGACCGTATGGGGTAGTGGGGTAATCCATTCTCGATCGGTATTCGACATCCATCCAATTCGCGCAACCGGCCGTTGGCGGCCGTCGGGAAAAGGGCCCGGCAAAACTAAGGAGTCATGATGCAAAAACGCACCCATCGAAAGCTGCTGAGGCCATCCGTGATGCTCGGGTTGTGGCTCGTCTTGTCCGCTGGAGGATCGGCGTGGGCCGATGGTTCCGATCGCAGCAGCGGTGCCGCCGACGCTCAAATCTGGCAGCGTGGCTTGGCACTGGTGGGCGAAGGTAAGTTCTCCGAAGCCGCTGACGTGTTCGGGCGGGTGGGTGATGAGGATCGGCTTGCGGGTAAGGTGCTGGGGTGGCTGCAGGAGTTCCGCGAGAAGCAGGAACGCCGTCGCGAGATGGATCGCGCAGACCTGGAGAAATACGCCAAGTACGCCCAGGAACGCATGGAGCGCAAGGAATATGCGTTGGCGTTGGACTGGGCGTTTCGATGTGCTGATGTCGCCGAGGATCGTGATGCCTTCTTGCAAACCGATTGGTTGCGCACGCTGACGAATCTGGCGCTGGAGAAGGCGGAGCAGTTGCGCGAGAAGCAGGATTGGCTTGGCGCGTGGCACCTGTATTCCGATCTCGGTGCCTTGTTTGAGCGAGAGCCGCGGTACAAGAAGCTCGAGCGAGAGGCCCAAACACATTACCGTCTCGACGTGATCTTCGAGGAGGGAAGCCACTGGGAGGAGTCGCTTGAGCAGGTCCGTTGGGAGGACGCGCGGGCGGCGCTGGAGGGGATCGCGCTTCATTACGTCGAGGTCGCGGATTTCAAGGCCATATGCGAAAGCGCGCTGGAGCAAGCGTTGTTCCTGGCGGATTCCAAATCGGCGCAAGAGACGTTTGAGGGATTGAAGGACGAGGATAGTCGGGCCGAATTCGTGGCCCGAGTCGAGGCCAAGCTGGAGCAAGTCCGCCGTGCACCGGCCGTTCAACGACGCGATTGCGTGGAATACCTCCGGCGCGTGGTCAGCGACATCAACGAGCAAACGGTTCACTTGCCCAAGGCGCTGTTGGTCTCAGAGCTGATGCGCGGCGCGTTGGATCCGCTGGACGACTACACGACGATTATCTGGCCGACCCGCGCCGAAGAATTCGACAAGAACACCAACGGCGACTTCATCGGAGTGGGCATATCCATTCACAAGAACCGGATTACGGACGAAATCGAGGTGGTTACGCCGCTGGAGGATTCGCCCGCGTACCGCGCCGGCGTTCAGGCGGGGGATGTCATTACAACGGTCGACGGAGTGAGCCTGGAAGGCTACACGTTGACCAAGGTCGTCAAGACTATCACCGGGCCAGCGGGCACGGACGTACTGCTCACCATCCGCAGGGGTGAAGACTCCATCGAGTTTCCGCTGGTACGCGAGCGCATCAAGATCGCGTCAGTCAAGGGCGTGCGCCGCGACCCGGACAATCCCTCGCAGTGGGATCACTGGGCTGATAAGGAAAACCGCATCGGCTACGTTCGTCTGACCAACTTCCAGCGCAACACCGCGGAAGACCTGGCCAATGTGCTTAGCCGGCTGGAAGCGAGCGGGTTGAACGGTTTAATCCTTGATCTGCGGGGCAACCCCGGTGGCCTGTTGGATTCTGCATGGCGCATCTCGTCGATGTTCCTCAATCGCGGCGACACCGTTGTGACCACCAAGGGGCGCCATCGCTCGGAAAACCAAAACCTGAAGACCCCCGGTGACGGGCCGTTCTCGGATATTCCGATGATCGTGCTGACGGATGAATCCAGCGCCAGTGCGTCGGAAATCGTGGCCGGCGCCATCCGCGACAACCACCGCGGATTGGTGGTTGGCGCGCGAACGTTTGGAAAATTCAGCGTACAGAATCTACTCCCGCTCGGTCGGTCCAACGCGAAGCTCAAAATCACAACGGCCCATTACTATCTGCCCAGCGGTGTGTCGTTGCATCGCAATCCGCAGTCCCAAACCTGGGGTGTCGAACCCAATGTGCCCGTTCGCCTGGTTCGCAAGGAAAAACTCAACCTGTGGGAGTTGCGTCGGGAAAACGATCTTCTCGGTCCGCCCAAGCCCGAAAGCAAGACCGACAAGGACAAGGCTGATGCCGCCAAGGACGGCAAAGATAAGGGCGGTTCCGACAAAGACGATGCGAAGAAGGACGGTGACGGCGATGCCAATGGCGATTCTGAGGACGAGTCGGACGAGCCCAAGCTGCCGCCCATCGAGCAACCGGACGAGAACGAGCGGCCGAAAGAGGATCCGCAACTCGACGCCGCGCTATTGGTGATGCGGATCAATCTGCTCAGTATGAGATCGCCAGCGCTGGTGACTGCCGAGGTCGAGTCGGATCACGGCAAGGTCGTCAGGCCGTAGCGCGGCGTCGGTTTGTCGATGATGGGTTTGCCCCCGTGGCTCGGCGGCAGCACCGGCTTGAAGCCCGCACGGTCGCCCGGGTATGGCCCGACAACCGCTACACGAAAGATCCAACCGGCACAGAGCGGGCGGTATCCGCCGGTCTCGAGTCCGTGAAGGAATCGGCGGCGGGCACATTTCAGACGTCATTTCAGAGCACCCGGCGCAAGCCCGGTGACATTCTGCCGCAGAGGGATCCGCGGGCTCGCGCCTGCGGCTCTGGGGCGGCGTACCCATCCCGCCGCAAGCGGATACCGTCATGGATGCGCATCCCACGACCCCATCACCGCATCTTTTCCTTTGCGACGGCAGCCGCTATAACTGGCCCTCCGCGGAAAACGCCATGGCGGGCAGGGCGGGCGCCTCCCATCTTGCCTGGCTTGGCGGTTGGTTTTCCGATGGACCCATGGCGGGCGCAGCGCCCGATCTTTTTGAATACCAGGCACCAGAACAGGAACCACGACGTGGAACGAACGTTAATCATCTTAAAGCCGGATACCATTCAGCGCAGGCTAATCGGTCGGGTTGTGCAGCGATTCGAAGACAAGGGGCTGATTCTCGCCGGGATGAAGCTCATGCAGATTTCCCGGGATCTCGCCGAGCGGCACTACGCGCCGCATAAGGGCAAACCCTTCTATCCCGGTTTGATCGATTACATCACGAGCGGGCCGGTCGTGGTCATGGTTCTTCAAGGGGACCGTTGCATCGACATCGCGCGGACGCTGATGGGCAAGACCTTCGGCTACGAGGCCCAGCCAGGGACAATCCGCGGGGATTTCGGCGCCAGCCGTTCGTACAATCTGGTCCACGGAAGCGACGCCCCCGAAACCGCCGCGACGGAAATCGCGCTCTACTTCAACGAGGATGAACTGCTGGATTATGCGCCGGATACAAGTCGCTGGGTGTTCGTTCCCAACGACGTGTGATCCGCCGGGAGCGCTGTCTCGTGCCGGCACGCAGAATTCCCTACAAGCAGCCGCGCGCCGCCTTGCAAGCCATGCGCGAGCGAGCGGCCGAGTTGCTCGGAGAAATGAGCCGACGCCGTAGCTGCCGCGCCTTCAGCCCCGAGCCCGTCCCGCCCGACCTTATCGAGCAGGTACTGGCTGTCGCCCACACCGCGCCGAGCGGCGCGAATCGCAAGCCCTGGCGGTTCGTGGCTGTGGATGATCCGGCGATCAAGGCGAAGATTCGCGAGGCGGCCGAGGTTGAGGAACGCGAGAACTACTCGCGTCGATTTCCCAAGGCGTGGCTGGAAGCGCTCGAACCGATCGGAACCGACGCGCACAAGCCGTTTCTGGCGGTTGCGCCGTGGCTGATTGTGATGTTTCGCGTGGATTGGGAAATCGTCGACGGTCGGCGAGTCCAGAGCTATTACCCGGCGGAGTCTATCGGCATCGCAGCGGGCATGCTGATTATGGCCTGTCACCAGGTCGGGCTGGCCACGTTGACGCATACGCCTAGTCCGATGAAGTTCTTGCGAGAAATCCTCGGTCGACCCGACACGGAGAAACCGTTTCTGCTCGTCCCGGTCGGCTTTCCGGCGGCGGACTGCACGGTTCCCGACTTACCAAAGAAACCGCTGGCTGAGGCGTTGCAATGGAACGTGCCCTCGGCGTAGGGCCGCGACCGACGGCGGCGGGCTGGCTCCCCAGCCTACTTCGACCGCCGCCATCCGGCACCCTCAACGCTACCTGACGTGTATCGAGATTCCGCTGCTGTGGTGTCTGTGGTGCCTGCGGCTCCTGTGGTAGCTGAAGCCAACATGTCGCCGATAGCGGTGGCCGTGGCTCCGGTACACACGGCGGCCATGGTCCGAATACACGCGCCGCGACACAACGTACCTCGGGTAGACCACGGGATAGGTGTCGTAATAGACGGGTGCGGCGTAGGCGGGCTGAACCACGACGGTGCGCCGGACCGTCGTTGCGGGCACGTATTGAACCGCGGGCGCACTCTGCACGACCACCGGTTGGGTATACGTCGGTTGCACGTACTGGATTCGGCGAACCGTGCGCTCGATACGAGGGCCGTAGTCGATCGCGACCGTCTGCGTGTTGCATCGGGTGAATCCACCGTAGGGCTCGGCCAGGGTTGCGGTTTGGCCCCAAACGCACGTTACCAGCCCCGCCGCGGTCGCCAGTGTGGCATGCTTGAACATGATTGTATCTCCTTGAAAGTCCAGTCCTGTCGTCTGAGTCGCGCTCGCCGACCCACCTGTATTTAGACGGGCGCAAGGCCACGTTATTCCCAGGAGGTAGACACTCTTTCTGGAGAAATAGTTGGCGGGTGGAAACTATCTTTTTGAGGACGTGTCAGAATCGGACGATTCCGCGGTGACCAGGTCGGAAAAGGCGTCGCGGATCAGGCGCAGGATGCGCATGAAATGGGTTCGATCGTTCGCGGCTAAGACTCCAAGAATCGCGTGCATCGAGCCCAGTCTATTGGCCCGGTACAATCCGTAAGCTTCTTTTCCTTCATTGGTTATGGTCATGTCGATACGGCGGCGGTCGTTCGGGTTGATTCGGCATTCGATCAGCGGATCGCCACCTTGTCGTCCGAGGGTACGCACGATCCGGGACATCTGAGCCGGTGCGACGCCTATCTTTTTTTGAATGTCACCGATCGTCTGAGGGGCGTGGCGGATGAGCTCGTCGAGCGTCAGGAACTCCGGTTCCGATAGCACTTCCGGTTCGGACGGACGCCGCGAGCGGGCGAGGGCGATGAGCCGGTAGAGCTCAAAAATCTCGCCGGCCATCGATTCAAGTGATTCGTCAGGCTTTGCGACCATTCCAAAGACTCCCGCGCAGACAACGCAAAATCATTCTACCTTTTCATACTACTGTTGGCCAGTAGTAATTCAAATCCTGGAAATAGTTATCGAAGTGAAACAAGTTACTCCGCTGGAGCGCGGGCTTGACTGTTATTATCGGAAGTTGGCCGAGCGGCGGTTAGAGCTGTCGATCCAGTCGGCGGTAGTGGATGGCTTCGAGCAAGTCTTCGACGGATATCGCATCGCGGTCCGCCAGATCGGCTATGGTACGCGCCACCCGCAAGACCTTGTCATGCGCGCGAGCCGAGAGCCCCAACTCGTTCATGGCCTGCTGAAGAATGCTCTCGCATTGATCGTCGAGCTTGCAATACAGGCGGAGTATCTTGCCGCTCATTTTTCCATTGGTCGTAACGGTTTTTCCGGAGAATCGCCTGGCTTGCCGCGTTCGCGCGGCCAACGCCTGCTCGCGGATCGATTCGGAGGACGTCCCGTCCCGTCCGCTGCGAAGCTCTTTGAAGGGGAGTGTGGGCACTTCGATGTGAATGTCGATCCGGTCAATGAGGGGTCCGCTTATGCGGGAAAGGTAGCGCTCGATTTGCATCGGGCCACATTTGCAGCGTTTTCTGGGATCGGTGAAGTATCCGCATGGACATCCGTGCGTTCGATAGCGACTACAAACCTTACCACATCGTGTTTCCAGCGCTGAATGCTATTATCGGCGACTATCCCGTCAATCCAGCCACGGAGGGACAGGCTCTCACCAAGGCACGGGCTGATCTCGGTTTGACCAAGAAGGAGCTGGCGACACTCGCTGGTGTAAACGAGGCCACAATCGCCCGGTGCGAGCAGGATCGCCGTTGCCAGT
>JBHHUB010000174.1:0-8545 GCA_046753625.1 Phycisphaerae bacterium
GGGCACGCCGATTATCCTGGAGTGAGGTGGGCGCCATCTTCGGGACCAACTGGAAGTGGACCACGTCTTATGCGCCGCTCGCCTTCGGCGTAAGGATGCGGCAGCTTAGCGAGAGGGCATGTCGAAGTTACGCTCCTGGTGGCGCCGACTTGAGGCCGAGCGGATCGAATGGGATCGGTGTTGCGAAGCTTGGCAGACGTGTGGCGTTCGGATATCCTTCCGACGGCGAAGGCTGCGATGCGTGTGCGATCCTGGGAGCGTCCGGATATGAAGTTCATTGTCGAATGGGACGGAGTCATCGCAGATGTCGCGCCGGTCTGGTACGAGGCGCATCGTCGGGTGGCCGCTGAAGTCGGCTGGTCCAAGTTGGATCAGGCTACGTTTTGGCGGCTCACGCGAACCAAAGGGGCGGAGGCGAACATTCTGCCCGGTGCCAAGCCCATGAAAATCAAGAACTACCACGAACTGTTCCATTCTCAAATCGAAACCGATGAGCTGATCGCGCTCGCCCAAGCGCACGAGTGCATTCGCGAGCCGCTACGCCGCCTCGTCCACAAGGGGGACTGCCTTTGCGTTACCGCCGGGCTCAATGGGGCTGCGAGAAGCGCATGGCTCGCCGAGGCGAGTGTCTCGGATTCGGCCATCGCTATGGGCCGATTGAGCCGCGAACCGGGCGAGCGCATCCAGGATTTGCGCAACCTGGCGGGTTCGGATAGACGCACGGTTGTGGTCGCGGCTACGGACCAGGTTGTTCGTGCAGGGCGGTCGGCCGAGTTGCTTACCGTCGGTATCTCCTCCGGTCCGTGTTCGCAAAAGCGCCTTCATCAGGCCGGTGCCGATCTGGTCTATGCGAGTTTGGCCGATTTGGCGGCATGCGTCGCATCTGGAGGGAAAGATTTGCTGGATGCGGGCCTTCTCCCCGAGCCCGCATCGTAGTAAGATGCTTGTGGAGTTTTCATCCCCCAAGCGTGAGCGCCGCCATGGCCCACTTTTCGCCCCATCAAAAGAAGCTCATTGAGAACTATTACAACAACCGTGACTCGATCATGCTCAACAAGCTGGGCGACATCGTCACGGAGCTTTATCTGGCGGTTTCCGACGCCAAGCGGGAC
Source organism: Phycisphaerae bacterium (assembly GCA_046753625.1). Taxonomy (GTDB): domain Bacteria; phylum Planctomycetota; class Phycisphaerae; order UBA1845; family UBA1845; genus JADFOB01. The sequence continues at coordinate 1,113 of JBHHUB010000174.1, forward strand.
CGTCTCTGGAAGCGGGCGGAGAAGGCTATGGAAGCACTGGACATCCCGGAAGCGCACAGGCGCCGCGTACTCAAGATCCGCCGGGCCGATGATCTGGCCCGGAATCTCCGGGAATGGATCGACAGGCCAAGTTAGGATGACAGCGCCAGAATCACCCTTGCGAGCCGCAGGCTTAAGCGTGCGTCGTCTCAGATCGGCTTGGCGCTACCGGAAACCGGGGTGCCGCGCGGGCTGAAGCCCGCGGCTCGGGGTAGTCGGTGTAGCACAGCGGCCCACCGCTGTGTTCCCTTGATCCTCCGCGGTGCTTCGGCCTGCCCCCACTCATCGGCCTGCAGGCCCACGGCCGCAACGCAAGGCGTCTCGCGAGATTCCATCGGTATGACTTGCGCAATCCGCGGTCTCCGCTGGAATTCCGGGGCAAACCACGAATAATGAGCCGTTATCAGCGAATCCCGAGATGGGTAGTGGCACGAGCCGACTGAGCGGCAGGGAAGCTGCGTGCTGTTGCGAATCATCCGAACCGGGTGGCATGGGAGCAAACGATGTTCGGCCAACTTTTATCGGCCCGAATCAAAGCAGCGGAAAAGGCACTTCGCGAGGGAAGACTCGACGAGGCGTTTCGGATGGCGTCCAACGCTGATCTGAAAGGCCAGAAGCGAGCCCAAGCGATTCTCCAGGAACTCGCCAAGCGGTTCTACGAGCGAGCCAGAGCCCATTTCCATGCGGATCGCTTCACCGAGGCGTTGTTGGATCTTCAATGTGCGCGGGCTGGTGGATCGCTTCAGGGGAAGATCGACGAATTGAAGGCCCATATTGAGGTGGTGGCGGCCGAGGCTCAGCGCCAAGCGGCCTCGCATCGCGCTCGGGTCGAAGCCGCCAAGCAACGGATTGAGCGGGGCTCGTTGGCGGCCGGGCGGGAGATGCTCGAGCAGGTTGGCGATGATCCCGGGGCCGAGGCTTTGCTTGAGGATGCGGCCTATCGTGCAGACGACGTGGCGCGCATGGTTGATCAGGCTGCGGACCTGATGAAGCAAGGCCGATTGGCGGCCGCGGCGGAGCGGGTCGCGCGGGCCAAATCCATCGAGGCGCACAGCCAACGAGTGACCGAGATCGAAGCCGAGCTTTGCGGCCAGGTGATCGGCACGGCCAAGGCGGCGTTGATCGAGGGCCACGTCGATCGGGCCGTTGATGAGTTGCGGTGCCTTGGATCGCTGGGCGATGACTTGTCGGGAAAACGGGAACTTCAGGGTTATTTGGAAACATGCGGGGCGGCGAAGGCTTCGCTGGAGCGTTTTGATTACGCCGATGCCCATCGTCAGGCGCTGATGCTGGCGCGCAAGGTGCCCCAAGCGAAGTGGATCAAGTCGGTATGCGATCAGCTTGATCAACTGGAGACGCTGAGTACGGCACTGGCGGCCGGCCCGCTGGGCGGCAGCATCGAGAGGATAGGGAACGCGGGACGCGGATCGGCGGAAGCTCGACCGCGGGTCGCGGCGCGCGCCGATCGCCTGGATGAGACGATCGTGTTGCCGGGGCGGATCGGCAGCGGCACCTTGCCGGATCGGCTGTTGCTGCTGGTCGACGGGGGCGGAAGTTACCTGCTGCATCGTGGATCGCGGATTACGTTCGGCCGAGCTGCCAGTGACCATCCGGCCGATGTCGCGATTTTCAGCGACATTCCGGAGCGGTGTGCCAACATTACCCGCGTCGACGACGATTACTTTCTTTTCGCCGCAAAGGATGTGGAGGTCGACGGCAAGCAATACCGTCAGAAGCTCTTGCGCGACGGGGATCGGATTACGCTGGGCACCAGGGCCAAGTTTACGTTTCGTTTGCCCAGTCGACAAAGCGCAACCGCTACGATCGACTTGAGCGATACCACGAAGATGCCGCAGGATGTTCGGCGCGTGCTCGTGTTCGACCGACATGCCACGATCGGACAAGGCGGCAGCGCACACATTCTTTGTCGGCACGCTTCGCCGGCGCTGGTCCTGTTCGAGAAAGATGGCGGGCTTTGGATTCGGCGAAAGAATGACGGTCATGTTGAAGTCGCGGCGCGACCGCTGGCGATTGGTGAGACGTTGGAGATCGGTGGTGTCAACATCGCGTTGCAGCCTTGGCGGTTGCGGAAAACGGGTTCGGGCTGGGTGTAGCGCGCGGACAAACGAAGAACCCTTGGGGTTTGTCCGACTGCTTTCTTGGTTGCTATGCTTGCCGGAAGTCTTGAGCCACAGAGGTCACAGAGAACACAGAGGATGGGTTGCGGTGCCTGAGGAATGCAGTGGAGCATGATCGCCGGAGCAGGAAGACATGGCCCAGAGGCCGGGGAAGAGGCGTTCGTCGCTGTTGCGCCATTCGTATCGAGCACCGCTCACGGATCGACCTCAGCGAACCTCGGCTTGTGGACGGTGCAGGACGAGGCAACCGGGCTTGTTGGGTTCGTGGTGCGTAAGGCAGTCGATTTCAGTTTCGTTTTAGACGTGGGGCGGTAGGTAGCGATGTCATACCGATTCAAATACGGCGATCGACCCCTGGATGACTACACCATTCAGCGCGCCGTGGGCAGCGGTGGGTTTGGTGAGGTCTATTATGCGGTTAGCGACGGCGGTCGGGAGGTCGCGCTGAAGTATTTGCGGCAGAACCCCGAATCCGAGCTGCGCGGGGTCAGCCATTGCATCAACCTGAAAAGCCCCCATCTTGTCTCGATTTTCGACGTCAAGAAAAACGCCGACGGGGATTACTTCATCATCATGGAGTACTGCTCAGGGCCATCGCTGCGCGATTTGCTGATCGCCGAACCCAACGGATTCCCCCAGGAAAAGGCTGCGTTCTTCATCCGTGAAATCGCCAAGGGGCTCGCATACCTGCACGATCGCGGCATCGTCCATCGCGACCTGAAGCCCGGCAATATTTTTTACGACGACGGCTACGTGAAGATCGGCGACTACGGGCTGAGCAAGTTCATCTCGGTCTCGCGGCACAGCGCTCAGACCGCCAGCGTGGGGACGGTACACTACATGGCCCCCGAAATCGGCAGCGGCAACTATTCCCGCGGCGTGGACATCTACGCCCTCGGCGTGATGCTGTACGAGATGCTCCTGGGCAAGGTGCCGTTTGAAGGCTCGAGCATGGCCGAAATCCTCATGAAGCACCTGACCAGCCAACCCGAAGTGGATGAACTGCCCGAGCCGTTCACGAAGATCATCCGCAGGGCGCTCGCAAAAGACCCTGACGACCGCTATCAGAACGTCAACGAGATGGTCGACGATCTGCTATCGGTTGAGCAGGTTCAATCGAGTCTCGCCGGGTTTCGCCCGCAAAGCCTTGATGGCGCGGTGCGCAAGGCCGTCCATGCCGATTCGCCGATTCCTTCGCCCAATCCCGCACCGCATCCCCAGGCCGTCGATGCCGCGGACGGGGTACCCTTCAACCTCGATCTGCGGGATGTCGAACGGCTGCCGGGTCGGGTGAACAGGCGGCTCGACAAGATCAACAAGCGATTCGGCAAACGCATGGCCCGCCTGGCCAGGGATGTGCCGCAACCGTCGCAAACGGCCGGAGACTCGCCTGCCGCCGGTATCGCTCACAACGCGCCGCGGCAACCCTTGAACAGTCGCCAGAAACGGATGATTCCCGCGCTCTTGCTCACTTTTGGGCTCGCCATAGGCGTTTCGGTGCTGTTCGGCGCCAATGTGCGCGAAGAAATCGGGATCGGGGCCGGGTTTCTCGTAATCGCCATGTCGCTGGGGACCGGGCTTGCCAGGAAGGCTCAACGGTGGTTTGGCGACGAAAACCTGCCGGGTTGGGTCGTATGCCTCATGTCCGGCGTAGTCTGCGCGCCGCTGCTTTTTGTCGCCGGTGCCCCAATGTGCGACTATTCAAGCCTTTACTTAGGCACGGTGGGCGGTCTGCTGGTATCCATCCTCTTTGCCAACTGGGACAGCGTGCGCGATACCGGAGCGGAGGGAAGCCTCGGGCTCGGGAGAGCCATTTGGATCGGTTTCGGGGCCGGGCTCGCGGGGGCCGTTATTTCGTCGATCGTGGATGATGGGCGATATGGGGATATGGCATTCCTGGCTGCAGGAGCGATCGCCGCCGCTGCCGCGATTGTCGTCCAGGCCAACTGCTGGTGGCTGGTCGGTACTAGAGGCCCGCGCAACAGACGCCCGCGTCGGGCAACGCGACTGAATCGCCCTGATTCCGGGCCGTCCGCGCTTCGTAAAGACGACCTGGAGGGTGCGGAATACCCTGTTGACCAAGCCGGCGTTTGCCGTACCGATTGAGGAAGACTCCGGCCGTGGCGTCGATGTGCGGGCCTCGGTGGTCGCGCGCCGAGCGTACATCGCGGACGAGACCAAGGAGCGAGGGGTGGTGGCACGCGTGATCTGGAGCCTCATCGCGTTTGTGCTCATGGGCGGCGCGATCGTTGGCTTCGTTGCCGCGATCGTCGACAGCAACATGGAAGATCCCTTCCAGGAGATCGTCGCCGCGTGCGGCTGCGCTGCGTTTGTGATTTTCGCCCTCTCCAAGACCACCATGCGAAAGCGCGCGGGATTCTGGCGCGACACACTCCGCCCCTTTCTGATTTCGCTCATGTTGTTCGCCATAGGGGTAACCATTACCTTAATGACCACTAGAGCGACACTCGAACGTACCGTGACGGCTGTTGCGGATTCCGCCCGTGGAGACATGGTTCATTCGGAGTCTTTAACGTGGCACCGGGGCGTGCCTTTGGCCGCGTGCATCGCGGGGCTGTCGATTGCGTCTGTGGCACTTGTCACGGTGCTGGCCATTCCCGGACGGCGCATGGCCCAGGAGGCGGCGACGCCACCAGATGGACCGCTTGGAACCGGGGACGAGGTTGATGCCACCGACAGCCCGGGCGCCGTGAGACCCGGACCGGTCGTTCGCTGATCGCCGACCTTTCGGTGGGCAAGCAGTGCCGATGCCTTTGGCGCACGGATTGCTCTATGACCTCGGCGCAGCGACGCGCACGCACCACCATCCTTGCGACCGGTGTCGGCTTTCGTGGCTTTGGCCCGCGAGGCAACGGTTTGTCGTATCCGACACTTATTCGCATAATTTGTTTCGACCGGCGCCGCGTCGTGTTGAGCAAACCGTGCCGGTGCTTCGAAACAATCCGCCAATCTATAACGCGCCAACGGTAGCCACGCAGCGGCCGACCCCGTATCATGCATGGAACGATGGTATCGAGCCGTTTGCGCCGAGGCGTTGTGCCGGCGCGCTTTGCGTCGGCGAGCCGGCACCGATCCGTCCGCGGCGGCGCCGAGTAGCTGCTGTCCATGAGCTTCCCGCGTCGCTACTGAGAGGTTGAGACCGGCACAGCGGACGCGCGTCACGCGATCTTTGAGGTTCAGTATGGAAACGCCCAGTGCGGATCAATTCCTGGTCGACGAAATCCGCAACGGGAATCAGGCGGCGTGGCGTCAGTTGATCGATCGGTACCACGGTCGGTTGCTCGCGTTCGCACGGGCGCGGGCGCCGGGTTTTGCCGATGCGGAGGATCTGGTGCAAGATGCGTTTGTCGGCTTCCTTCAGTCGCTGCATCATTTCGATACGTCGCGGTCGCTCGAGACGTACCTGTTCACGATTCTGCGCTACAAGCTCTACGATCTTTTGCGGCAGCGGAAACTTCCGATTCAAAATGAACCGCTCGATGCGGAAGATTGGTGGGACCGCGTCGTTCCCGGATCGGATGAAACGCCGAGCGGGGTGGCAACGCAAGCAGAGTCGGGCCGTCAGCAGGCGCGATTGCTCGGCGAGATTCTGCGGCGATTGATCCATGAATACCGGGACCGCGAGGCGTTCCGCGATCTACAGGTGATCGAACTGGTGTTCTTCGCCGGGATGCGCAATCTCGACGTGGGCGAGCTGCTGGATATGGATCAAAAATCCGTGGCGGGCATCAAGTTTCGCGCTATTCAAAAGCTGCAGAAGTTCCTCTCCGAGCGAGACCCGGCGTCCCTCGGCTGTTTGGAGGAAACCGAGGCCGAGGTGACGGTGGCACGAGTCTGGCAGGCGCAACGACTTACCTGCTTGAAGCGGAGCACGCTTGGTGCCTACTTGTTGGGCGTCTTGGAGGAGCCGTGGAAGAGCTACGTTCAGTTTCATCTCGACGTGGTGGGGTGCCCGCTTTGCGTGGCGAACCTGGGCGATCTTGAGAGCGAGCAAGAGGAAACGCCCGCACTGGATACGGAGCGGATTTTTCAGTCCAGCGTGGGATTTCTGTCACATGGGAGAGGTTGAAAGGAGGTAACCGTTCACAGGGGGGAATCGGCTTTGGCGCTCCCCAAACGGCATTGTGAGGGGCACCTCGTCCCCGTTTCGACCGCCTTTCTGTACCGACCATCGCGAAAACCACTTATTCTATAGGGTCTTGGCCCCGTGAACGGTTACGAAAGGAGAAGGTCGAAAGTTGAAAGGAGAAGGTCAAGAGTTTACGTTGACCACTTGCCACTAACCACTTGCCACTAATCCCCATACCACTTCCAGTCGTCGCGAACGATGTCGATTTCGGCCCGCACGACGATGACATCCGTGAGGTCCGCAGGGCTGACAGATTCACTGCCCACGCCGTCGCCAAGTTGGCGTTGCAGGCGTTTGATGAGGATTGTGCGGTCCGCCAGCGAATCGGTGCTGATTCTGACCGTCTCGCCGCCGCGGCGTCTGCAGAGCAGGAATCGGCGTACCTCGACCTCGTCGTGATCGTACCCGGTGCGTTGCAATCGGCGGTCCGCTTCATCAAACAGCTCGCGAAAGACCACGCGCAGCCGATCCAGCTCCAACGCCTCGATGGCGGTTTCCAAAGGAGCCGTACAAGTAAAAAGCCGTTCTTGCTCAGGTCGATCCATCAGCCCCCAACTCTGAATCAAAGACTAACCACCAGGGCACCAAGACACCAAGAATCGAGGCGACCGTATGAAGCCCGAGCCGCGGGCTTGAGCCCGCGCGGCCGCCCGGAAACGGCAAACCTCGATGTGCGCCAGTCGCGCGACACTTGGATCGCGCGGGTGCCCCATGTCCTTTGGACATGGGGGATACGATGATGTCGCAGCCACTAGGATTCGAACGCCCTCCGGCACGAACGCCAGAGCGCGGTCGCTCGGATCGTCGCCAAGCCCAGACGCCGGTCGGTCAGCGTCATCGGTTCTTCCACCTCCAGAAGGAGGTGGGCCACCCGTCAATGATGAGTTATTCCCCGGGTCCGGTTTCTGCCAGGGGAAGCTGGAAATCGCCGATGTAGCCGATCTCTTGAAAACAGCGGAAGAGCTCGTCCCGCGTCGCAAACACCTTGGTGGCCGTCTCTGTGATGAACGGGGACGGCTCGCACGGTGCCGCCCAGATGACATAAACTTCCTTCGTGCTTTCGAATGCATGTTGCAACTCGCGCTCGACCCCCGACGAGAGCGCCG
>JBHHUB010000175.1:0-8539 GCA_046753625.1 Phycisphaerae bacterium
CTTGCGCCGGGCGCTCTGAAACCACTTCAATCTTCAATCTTCAATCTTCAATCTTCAATCTTCTAATCTTCTAATCATTCAACCCCTATTCCCCACACCGACCGCAGCCGAGGGCCTCTACCGCGTCTACGCAAAACTGGCTCCAGCCGGTGGTTGTCGTACAGCAAAAGGGCAAGGCCTCGCAGACGCAGGCGGCGACGGCCGGATCGTTGGTGCCGGGCTGGCCGTGGGCGTGGCAATAATCCAGGTGGGCGTCGGCGAGCCCGAAGCGGACCTGAAAGGCCGCGACATCCCGCAGGTCCACGTCGCGATCGTGATCCATGTCATAAAAGCGGCAGTCGCAAAGCCGGTCGGTATCGATAGGCCCGGTGAGGCAACCCGGCATGTCGGTAAAATCACTCGCGCCGATCTGATCGTCGAAGTCGGTATCCCCCGTCCGCATCCGCCGCATGTAGCGAATACCGCCGGCAAAGCTGTCGGGCAGGAAGCTCCAACCCCAAACGCATTCGCCATAGTCATTGATGTCGCCATCCGTGTTCCAAAGAGGCTCCTCGATCAGTCGATAGATCGTGGGCTCCGGCTCGGGGCGATACAAGTATGGCTGCCACGCGCCGATCTCATCATGAAAACGTATGAAGTAGATTTCGCCGTGGTTGTTGATGCGCGGGTTCGCGCCGACAGCCGTAATCTGCGTGACTTCGGTATTCTCCAGCCGTTCGATCGCCTGCAAGGCCTCCCAAACTAGAACATCTTGATTGTTGGCGTGGGGGAGTTGGTTTTGCGCTTCGCTGCTCGGGACTACCGTCTCGGTCTCGGTATACAGGATTATCTCAGCCGTCCAGTCGGCTGGACCGCCTCCGCAGGGTGGATCGCGGCGTCCCCAGATCAAAGTGTCAGCGTCGTTGTTTTCGACGGATCGGTCCGCCAAGACCGAATCGCTGATTTTTTGGACGGTGGTGCCGTCGTACATGTAGACGTCCTGGTCCACCTCTGGACAAGTTATGGAGCTGACCGAGGCTGTGGACCAGGCGACATGGGCCAAGTTGTTGATGCTGGCGTCGTGACCTGGGCCAAGCACAAGCAATGCGCCATCGCGCAACAAAACAATCTCCCCTGGGTGAGTCGCCTCAGAATTCAAGAAGCGGGTCCACGATATGTCGCCGGAATCATTGATGTCTGGGAGAGAATCCGAGTAATTGTTGTCGGTAATCTGGCGCAGCACGCCGTTGTCGTAGAGGAATATCTCGGTTTCGTCTTGCCATGACGAACCTTCATGATACACGATTTGGCCGCACCGATTGATTCTGGTCGAGCGTAGCGTTTTGGGGCTGCTGGTTATCTGGACTATTTCAAATCCCTGCGGTACTTGCCCTACGGCGGCAAGATGCGTCGCGAGCGTAAGGAGCAGCGCCACATATATCGATTTCATGCCTTGATACCCACGGATATTCGAGTCGTTAGACGACAAAGCGCATGCCAGGCGGCGCCGTTCGACGCCGTCCGACACACGACAAAAACAGCGGTTTCTAGTTGCCAAACTCCACGCTGCTGCCGAATTCCAACACAATCGACGGACTCGAACCGCCCACCGAAGTGAAGTCAAGATTCCCCGTGGTCTTCACGTCAGCGCGAATCCGCAGGGTTCCCTGCTGAATCGTCATGGGGCCGAAGAGCTTGGTGCTCGACTCATCAAAAATGATCTCGGCGGCCGCGCTATCCACCAACTCCCAGGGCGCCGTGCCGAGGACCGGCACGGTGAACCGCAACTGGCCGTCGTTTTCGGCGCGCCACACGCCGTAAGGCCCTCCGATGGCGGTCGAGTCCAACGGATCCAGCGTCGGAAGCGGGCCGATGCGCAGCACGCCGTCGTCGGCCACGACGATGGCATCGTTGGTCAGCATCGCGGCCGGACAGGGATCGTTGCTTGTGCAACCGATTTCCAATAGCCCATGAACTTTCAGCAGGAAGTTCGGGTCGATGGGAAACGTACTTCGCAGCCACAGGGTGTGGTCGACCAGGACAATCCTGCCGTTCGGCCCCCCGCCGACCGGCAAGCCGACGATCTCGCCGCCGCCGCCCCATATCGTCATATCGCCCTCGATCAGGAGCTGTCCGCCCTTTTCGATGGCGATCCTTCCGTCGATGCTGCTGGTATCGGTGATGTGGAGCCGGCCCCCCTGGCGGATATTGACCGTGCCGGGCTGGCCCATCGGGAAGGCGCGTTCGGTCGACAGGGACTTGCAGAAGCCATGCACCTCGCCGAACGGGTTGTAAAGCTGAACCGACTTGTCGCGCGGAATGCAGGCGCTTTCCGATGGGTTGGGCTCACCCGGGGGGATCCAGTTAGGGCCAGCCTGCCAGTTTCCGTTGTTCGGGCCATCGTAAATCTTGTCACAGTTTCGCCCCAAAGCCGGGGCGGCGGCGCAGAGCGCCACCGCGATCAAGAAAATGTAACCTTGCGTTCTCATAATTCCTTCCTTTTCTATTGTAGTCCGCCCGATGGGCGGTTGTCATGTTTTTGTCGCCTGTTTTTGCGTTTGCAGCAAGAAAACAGGCGAATGGTGCTTCCACAACGCTAATCCACGGTGGTCAGAGACGCCCCGTCGCTTATGGTGATCGTGACCGGCAGGATCACCGGCACCGAATCGCCGGTGGATAGGATCTTCAGGTGGTCACAGGCCAGCGGGATCGGCGTAAAGCCATCCTTGGTCAGGTGCAAATCAATCTCGTCGAGGCTGATTTCGAATTGGTTGACCGTAACCTGCGCCAATTCAATCGTGGCCTCGGAAGTGAGCGAAATCCATACGTCCTCGCTGCTGTTGGAGGGATAGGGGATCGGGGGAAAGAGGGGGCTGTTGATCCAATCCCAATTGAGCGGATCGGTCCACTCACAAGGGTCGAATTCAAGGCAAGCTCCGCCATCTCCCGTCCACCACCAGCCCGGCGCCAGCGGGATTTGCGGCGGGCCCTCCGCCATGAGCGTAACGCCGCCGCCGATGGTCAGCGCCACCGCGCCCAACGCCATCCAACACGCGCGAACCGCGCCCCTCCCGCGCTGCGGCTTCGCGTCATTCCCGAGCCGTGGGCTTGAAGCCCGCGCGGCAACGCAGAACCGCGATCCGGGCCATGCGCGCACCCGTCGCCAGCTTTTGAAACTCCTCATTTGTGCTTTGAAACAAAGACTCGCCGCCGACCGGTCAGCGCCCCCATAGCGCTCAATACCCAATACCCTCGCCAGCATGTACCTATAATGTATTCGCTCCTGGCGATCACGTCAAGAAAAAAACGGCGACAGACCGACTTTTTCTTGTGCGGCCGCCGGTAACCTGCCCCTTAGTTCGGGTCAAAGCGATCGGTTTGCGCCGCGCGCATGGCACCTCAAAGAAATGCAACCACCATGGCACGAAGACACCAAGAGGGGCAGAGGGCGGGGGTTGATCGGGCTGGTGAGGCGTGAAATGTTGGGCAGGAAGAAAGAGGTCCGCGGGCTTGAAGCCCATCGGCTCTGACTTGCGCGGCACGGGCTGGCTCGCTATTCCCATTCGATCGTGGCGGGCGGCTTCGAGGAGACATCGTAGACGACGCGGTTGACGCCGGGTACTTCGTTGATGATGCGTGAGGAAATGCACGCAAGCAGATCGTAATCGGCGCGGACCCAATCGGCGGTCATGAAATCCGCGGTCTCTACGAAGCGCACGGCGATCACGTGCTGGCCGGCGTAGGTGTTGTCGTCGCCCATGACGCCGACCGTGCTGATGGGCAGCAGCACGCCAAAGGCCTGCGCAATCTTGTTGTACCAGCCGGCCGTGCGAATCTCTTCGACGATGATCTCGTCGGCGGCGCGAAGAATGGTCAGGCGTTCGGGCGTTACGGCCCCGGTGATCCGCACGGCCAGACCCGGACCGGGGAAGGGATGACGCCAGACCATCTCCTCAGGAAGACCCAAGTGCGCGCCCACCCGGCGGGCCTCGTCCTTGAACAGATCGCGGAGCGGTTCGATGAGTTCAAAACCGAGTTGCTCGGGCAATCCGCCGACGTTGTGATGCAGTTTGATCTTGGCGGCGGAGCCGCCGACGCTGTGCCCGGACTCGATCACATCCGGATAGAGCGTGCCCTGGGCCAGAAAGCGGACGTCATCAAATGCCTGGGCGGCTTCCTTGAACACCTCGATGAACTCGTGGCCGATGATGATGCGCTTTTGCCGCGGATCCGTCACGCCCACGAGCTTCTCCAAGAACCGATCGGCCGCGTGAGCGATGTGCAGGTCAATCTTGAAATGCTGTTGGAAGGTGGCCTCGACAAAGTCCACTTCGTTGGCCCGCATGAGCCCGTTGTCGACGCAGATGCAGCTCAGCCGATCGCCGATGGCCTTGTGGATCAGCGCGGCGGTCACGCTGCTGTCCACGCCGCCGGAAAGCCCGCAGATCACGCGATCGTTGGCGCCGACTTGATCGCGAATCCTTTCGACCGCGATGTCAACGACGTGGCTCACCTGCCAATCGCCGGTGCAGCCGCAGATGTCGTAGACGAAGTTGCGGATGATTTGCGCGCCGAAGGGCGTGTGGGTGACTTCCGGATGAAACTGAACGCCGAAAAACGACCGCGTTCGATGTCTCACGGCCGCAAAGGGGCAGCTTGGCGTTTTGGCCAGCGGGATAAATTCGTCGGACATTTCCTTGACGATGTCGCCGTGGCTCATCCAGACGATCGTGCCGTTGGGCACGTGGGCCAGCAGCGCGTCAGCGCTGGTTACGTCCAACTGCGTGCGGCCGAACTCGCTCGAATCGGCCGCCTTGACGTCGCCGCCGAGCATGTCGCAGGCCAGTTGCATGCCGTAGCAGATGCCCAAGACGGGCAAGCCCATGTCCAACAGCGCCGGGTCGCACCGCGGGGCGTCGGCCGCGTAGACGCTTTGCGGCCCGCCGGATAGGATCAGCCCCACGGCGTTTTGAGCTCGGATGTCATCCGGCGTCGCCGAGGGAGGCAGGATCACGCTGTGGACATGATTCTCTCGCACGCGCCGCGCGATGAGCTGAACGTATTGGGCTCCAAAATCAATGATGACAATCGTCGCGGGCTGCATTCGTGGCTCCCTGGTTAATCGTCCACGCCCAAAGCGTCGTGGAGAATACGGCACCCGATCCGAACCGCGCCCGTCAGGAAGCGGCCTTCCCGGCGCACCCTTGCCCCCTCCCTTACGGTCGGGGCTCGGGAAACAGCACATCCGAGCCGAGCCGCCGGCTTGAAGCCCGCGCGGCGCCCCGGTTGCCGATCCTCGAAACGTGCCATAGCATGACACTCGTTAAACGGTTCATTCAATCTTCTTCTAAAACGCCAGTTGGCACGACGCGAACAAGGCGGTCAACCCGTACGTTGCGCCGAACCAACCGATCGCCCCTGAGATCGCGACGACCGCCGACGCTCCGACCGCCGTGACCGCGACCACCCAGGCGCGCCGCCGCGCCGGGGCAGTCATCCCCAGTCTAACGAGCCAGAACCACCAAAGCACGGCGCCGAACGCGACCACCACCGCGCCGGACAACTCAAACGCGGCCGGCGTAGGGTACCACCGCGAAACACAGCCCAACGTCGCAATCGGCTTGAGACAAACCACGAGCAAACCCACTGCCACCGGCAGCCACCAGGCCGTGGCATAATGCATCGCCGCGGTCATGCGCAGCTCCTCCCGAAGCGACCTTCCGTGGGCCATGGCGATCAGCCACCGCAACAGCGTCTCGACCAACAGCAGCAGCAGGAGCGCAAGCACCAACCCGCCGCCCAACGCACAGATGGCCTGAATGGGACTCCACCAGAGCACCACCGGCGTATCCTCGGCGACGTGCTCGGTTTCCGCCGGCGCCGCGGCCACCAGCCGAATCCACCCCTGCCCGACCGGCTCGCGCTTCGGATCAATGGCCGTCGACTTCGCGATTTCCCGCCAACCGACGGATGTGGCCAGCCAAAGCGCCAGCGCCGCGGCCAATAGCAGTCGATTGTTGCGGGCGAATCGCCGCGACGGCCCCGAAGCGCGCATCAAGGCCAAGTGCTGAAGTCGCCCGGCTCCGGAAAACCACACCCATTCACACATGGCGTGCCAACCACGCCGACCACCTTCGTGCGCCTCAGCGTAGGGCGTTACGTCCTTACCCGTGGCCGCGTCGCTGCCGGTATGAAATCCGCAGAGCGGGCATTCGCTTGATTCAGCGGGGTCAAATGGTTGACCGCAGGCGTGGCACCGGTACTTGTGAAGCGGGCTCGGCGGTTGGCTCGATGCGACCGATTTCATTCCGTTGGGCCGTACATCCTCAATGCGCTTGGGTCGAGGCGGAACCGACTACTGCGCCAGCGGTAATTCGGGATGCCACCGCTGGGCGTCGTGAATCTTGCCCGGAATCTGCTGGCTCAAATGGCCGTCGCTCACCATCACATGCCAGGGCGGCGTTGCCAACGCCGTGAACGGGAGGAAGGTGCCGTTGAGCAGGAAACGCCCCGGCCAGGCGATAAAGAAAACCGAATCCTCCGCGGTCCAGGCAAACCGCCCGTCGTCGCTTCCGGCGTCCTCAAACGGATCCTCGAAATAGAGCGGGCCGTGTAGGACGGAACCGTCCGCACATCGTCGGACCAGCGGCTTGGAATCCCGGTGAAACGCGGAGGGCGTGCCTTCATGGGCCCGTGAGAGATCAACCGATGGTGTCGAAACAGGGCTGCGCCGGGCAAACTCATCCACATAGTTGTTCGCCAGATAATTGCGCGGCGCGTGGCATCCTGCCAAGCCCGACAACAGACCCCCAACAGCCCAAAGCCACGGGCGTATCCAGGTTGAGCTCCGTTTATTCATGATATACTCCTTGTGCGTAGTTCGGTGCTTCCCGTGTGATCGTCACATCGTGGGGATGCGATTCGACGACGCCCGCCGCCGTGACCCGATTGAATCGGGCGTTCGTCCGGAAGTCGTCGATCGTGGCTGCGCCGCAATACCCCATGCCCGCCCGCAATCCACCGACCATCTGATACACGAAATCCGAAAGCGGGCCACGGTACGGCACGCGCCCCTCGATACCTTCCGGAACAAGTTTGCTGGTCGCGCTGCGCGCGTCCTGCGCGTATCGCTCGGCCGACCCTTTGACCATCGCCCCCAGCGACCCCATGCCGCGATACTCCTTAAACCGCCGCCCCTTCCAGGTAACGGACTCACCCGGCGACTCCTCAAGCCCGGCGAACAGCGAACCGAGCATGACGCTGTGCGCCCCCGCCGCGATCGCCTTGACCACATCCCCGGATTGCCGGACCCCGCCGTCGGCGATCACGGGAACCCCCGCGGGAATCGCGACCTCGCAAACGTCCATCACGGCCGTTAACTGCGGCACGCCCACCCCCGACACGACCCGCGTTGTGCAAATGCTTCCCGGACCGATGCCCACCTTCAAGCCATCGACCCCGGCCTCAATCAAATCTCTCGCAGCCTCACTCGTGGCGATGTTACCGGCGATGACCTCAATCTCGTAGTTCTGTCGCAACCTCTTGACCGTCTCGATGACGTTGTCGCTGTGTCCGTGGGCGGTGTCCACGACTACGACGTCGACCCCACTCTTGATCAGCCCCTCGGCGCGTTCGAAATCAAAAATGCCCACGGCCGCGCCCACGCGAAGCCGACCGCGATCATCCTTGCAACTTCCGGGATAGTGGGTACTGCGCTCTATGTCGCGCATCGAGATCAATCCCGCAAGGTGGCCTTTGGCATCAACCAGCAGCAGCTTTTCGACCTTGGCCTTGTTCAGAATCTTCGCGGCCTCGTCCAAGCTTGTATTCGGAGGTCCGGTCACGAGATTTCGCGAAGTCATCACATCGCGGATTCTTAGATTCTCGTTCTCGAGGAACTTCATATCGCGCCGCGTGATGATGCCCACCAGCCGGTGATCTGCTTCGACCACGGGCACACCGGAGATGTTCTGAAGCGACATGACCTCCTTGGCTACGGAGATGGGCTCGTCGGGACCAAGTGACACGGGATCAAGAATGACCCCACTCTCCGAGCGTTTGACCTTATGTACTTCCCGGCATTGGGCCTCCACGCTGAGATTCTTATGGATGACCCCGATTCCGCCCTCCTGCGCCAGCGCGATAGCCAACCGCGACTCCGTGACGGTGTCCATGGCGGCCGACAGGAGCGGGATGTTCAGGCCGATCTTCCGGGTGAGCTGTGTGCGTACGTCGATCGCATCGGGCAGGATCGAGGATCGGCGGGGAATGAGCAAAACGTCATCGAAGGCCAGCGCTTCCTTGTCCGTGCGACGGTGGGCGCTGGCCGGCTGAGCTGTTGACGGGGCAGAGGCTCTGTGCATGGAGCGGGCACCTTTCGATTGAGTACCTGGAATCCTTAAGTACGGCGGATCGGTCCCCGCGTCAAGTCGCGAAATCGGTTGGATATGCTGCGCAGACGGCCGGTCCGGCATGATGGGGGCTATGGCAGCGCGAAGGTTGGCTCGGACCCAACCGGGAACGCGCGCAGTGCCGCGTTCTGCTCTGCAAGCTGCATGCA